>DAMDJY010000232.1:0-2278 GCA_032100225.1 Mobilicoccus sp. | reverse complement strand
CGGATGAGGTAGCTGACCGCGACGTCGAAGTCCTCGGGCGCGACGATCGGGGTGTACAGCAGGACGGTGCCGACGGCCTCCTTGACGGCGCGGGACTGGGCCGGGGCCATGCCCTGCAGCATCTCGATGTCGAGGGAGTCGGACGTGCCGCGGTGCTGCGCGAGCAGGTGCGCGATGGCGATGTCGTAGAGGTTGTGGCTCGCGACGCCGACGCGCAGGGCCGGCGGGCGGCCGTCGTGTCCGAGGGCGACATCTTCACGCAGCGCACGCTCGACGCAGCGCAGGTAGTTGGCGTCGACCTCACCCTTGGTGTCGTAGGGGGCTTGTTCCCAGCCGTGAATGGTGGCCTCGACCTGCTCCATCGCGAGGTTGGCGCCCTTGACCAGGCGCACCTTGATGCCGGCGCGACCTTCGGCGGTGCGGGACTTCGCGAACTCGATGAGCTCCTCGAGCGCGGGCAGGGCGTCGGGCAGGTAGGCCTGCAGCACGATGCCGGCCTCGAGCTGGTGGAACTCGGGCTCCGAGAGCATCCGGCGGAACAGCTCGATCGTCAGATCGAGGTCGCGGTACTCCTCCATGTCGAGGTTGACGAAGGTCTTGGGGTTGGACTCGTTGGCGACGCGGTAGAGCGGGCGCAGGCGCTCGAGGCAGCGTTCGACCGTGCCCTCGTGGTCCCACGTGCTGATCTGGCTGACCAGGGCGCTGACCTTGATCGACACGTAGTCGACGTCGGGGCGCTGCAGCAGCTCGGTGACGCGCGCGGTGCGGGAGGCGGCTTCGCGCTCACCGAGCACGGCCTCGCCGAGGAGGTTGACGTTGAGCCGGAACCCTTCGCCGCGGCCCTTGGCCAGGTGCTTGGAGAGGCCAGGATCGGTGGCGTCGCCGACGAGGTGGCCGACCATCATCTTGAGGCGCATACGCGCCAGCGGCACGACGAGCGAGGGTGCGAGCGGGGCGACCTTGGCGCCGAGGCTGAGCATCGCGCGGTCGGTGCCGACGAGGAAGCTCGACGCCTTCTTGGGCGTCAGGTGCGACAGCTCGAGGGCTGCGGCGCGGTTGTCCTCGGGGCGGGCGACGCGGTCGACGAACCGGACGGCGAAGTCGAGTCCGTCCTTGTCGCGCACCAGGGAGGCCAGCTGACCGGTGGTGGCCCGCTCGTCCTTGGTCTGCTCGCGTTCGGTGGCCTCGGCCCACCTGCGTGCGAGGGCGACTGCCTCGTCGACGAAAGGTGCAAGCGCGTCTCGGGACGTCGTGGACTCGTGGGTCGAAAGGTCACTCATCCCGCCAGTATCGCCACCGCCGAGCTGCGCGTCTTGGCGATTCTCCGCACCGTCGCTGCGGTGTGGACGCACGTCCAGGACGCACGTGCTCGACGCAGGGGGCAGGAGCCGGGGCGAGCGAACCGAGCCGAGAGTGGCGGCCTCGGGCAGGATGGGCCCGTGAACGCCGACCGTCCCGATGCGCCGAGCCTTCCCGGTGAGCTACGCGAGGCTCTCTCGGATGTCGTGCTCGACCTGTTGGACGACCTGACGACGACGATGTTCTGCGTCAAGGACGCCGAGGGTCGGTACGTGGCGGTCAACACGACGTTCGTGCAGCGGGCGGGTAAACGCACCCGCGCGGAGGTGTTGGGCCGTACCGCGGGAGAGCTGTTCCTCCCCGCGCTGGCCGAGCGGTACGAGACGCAGGACCAGACCGTGATGTCGACCGGATCGGCGCTGCGGCACGAGTTGGAGCTCATCAGCCCTCCCGGCGGCCGGCCGCGGTGGTTTCTCACCAACAAGGTTGCGCTGCGCCACGATTCACGCATCGTCGGGTTGGTCTCGCTGTCGCAGGATGTCGGCGCCGATGCCGTCGACGACCCCGCCATGACGTCGCTGACCCGCGTGGTCGAGTTCATCGCCGCGAACATCGGCTCGACGATCCGCGTCTCCGACCTCGCCGAGGTCGCGGGCTGCAGCGCCGACACGTTGGAGCGGCGCATCCGGCGGGTGTTTCACCGCACGCCCACCCAGCTCGTCCTCACCACGCGGATGGACCGCGCCACGACGATGCTGACCGGCTCCGACGCCTCGGTCGCGACCATCGCCGCCGACTGCGGCTTCTACGACCAGGCTGCGTTCACCCGCACCTTCACCCGCCTGACCGGCCTGACACCCACGCAGTTCCGCCGCCGCGCACGCTGATCCGCACACGCACGACGAATGCGGAGGCACTGATCCGCGCATGACCGCGCCCCACCGCTGCGGGCAGCGATGGGGCGAGGTGAAAGCGGAGT
>DAMDJY010000231.1:0-3031 GCA_032100225.1 Mobilicoccus sp. | reverse complement strand
CTCGCCACCCCGCTGGCCACGCTGGCCCGCGCTGGTGGCGAGGACCTCGAGGGCTCTGACCTCGACGCGCTCGTCGCGGCCGTGACCGAGCACGACGCCATCGAGGTGGTCCTCGGCCTGCCCCGATCCCTCGACGGCAGCGAAGGTGCGGCCGCCGAGGCGGCGCGCGCCTATGGCAAGGCGCTCGCACGTCGCATCGCGCCAGTGCCCGTTCGGCTCGTCGACGAACGACTCACCACCGTCGACGCACACCGCTTTCTTCACGAGAGTGGACGCAGTTCGCGGCGTCACCGCGAGGTGGTCGACCAGGCGGCCGCCGTTTTGATCCTGCAGACGGCGCTCGATGCGGAGCAGTCGGCCGGTACCGTGCCGGGTGAGCTCGTCGCCACACGTAAACCCCGACGCAAAGGACACCAGGGATGACAGGTAGCAACGACCCCACGCCGGGTCCGAGCGGGGAGTCCGCGTACGACGCGCTGCTCGCCGGTCATTCCACCGCACGCGACGACGCGGGCGACCACGACGTGTTCGACGACTTCGGCGATGACGAAGTGACCGGGTCTCGCCCTGCGCGGCGCGACCCGGGACGTGCGCGTCGCTGGGCCGTGTTGGGTGTGGCCGGGGCGCTCGTTCTCGGCGGACTGATCCTGGCGTACACGATGCTCGCGCCGATGATCAGCGGGTTCTTCGAGGACAAGGACTACGAAGGCCCGGGCAGTGGCTCGGTGAGCGCCGTCGTCCACGAAGGTGACACAGGCCGCGCCATCGGCCAGACGCTCACCAAGGCAGGCGTAGTCAAGACGTCCGAGGCGTTCGAGAAGGCGCTGGCGGACAACCCGGGCGACGAGATCCAGCCGGGCACCTACTCGCTGAAGAAGGAGATGAAGGCCGCCGACGCCGTGACTCTGCTCCGCAGTGGTGCGGCCCGCGACGAGGTGACCGCCACCATCCGTGAGGGATTGCGGGCCACCGAGGTCTATGCCGAGCTGTCCAAGGCCACCGGCGTGCCCGTGGCCGACTACGCCAAGGCTGCCAAGAACCCGAAGGCGCTCGGCCTGCCTGCCGCTGCCAAGGGGAATACCGAGGGCTATCTCTTCCCGGCCACGTACACCTTCGCGCCCAAGGCCAGCGCCGCCGACCAGCTCAAGGAGCTCGTCGGGCAAGCCACCGCCCGGTACTCGGCGCTCGGCGTCGAGCCGGCGCAGATGCACGACATCATCACGATCGCCAGCATCGTCGAGGCCGAGGCCCGCATTCCCACCGACCGTCCCAAGGTGGCAGCCGTCATCGAGAACCGGTTGAAGATCAACATGCCGCTCCAGCTGGACTCGACCGTCTCCTACGGCGCGGGCAAGCGAACGATCACGACGACCGATGCCGAGCGTGCAGACGACAACCCGTACAACACGTACGTTCACCCGGGGTTGCCGAAGGGGCCGATCACCAACCCGGGCGCCGATGCGGTCAAGGCCGCGCTCCACCCCGCCGAGGGCGATTGGCTGTACTTCGTGGCCATCAATCCCGAGACGGGCGAGACGCTCTTCGCCAAAACCGCTGCCGAGCACAACGCGAACGTGCGCAAGTTCCAGGCGTGGTGCCAGGCGAACCCGGGCAAGTGCTGACGCACCGGGCCGGGGTCGTCGGGTCTCCGGTCGAGCACTCGCTCTCACCGGTGCTGCACCGCGCCGCGTACGACGCGCTCGGGCTCACCGGCTGGGCCTACGAGCGGTACCGCATCGGCGGGGCGGACGAGATGGACCTGCGCACGTTCGTCGACGGTCTCGGCCCCGAGTGGGTCGGGCTGTCGGTGACGATGCCCGACAAGGAGGCCGCTCTCGCGCTCGCGGTGGCCGCCACCGAGCAGAGCCTGCGCATCGGCGCGGCCAACACGCTCGTTCGCCGTGAGGACGGATGGGTCGCGTCCAACACCGACCCGGACGGGGTCCTCGGCGCGCTGGGGGAGGCGGGCCTGACCGGAGCGGTGCGGGCCGTCGTCCTCGGTGCCGGTGCCACGGCCCGATCGACGCTCGACGCGCTGGCGAGGATCGGCGTGCGCGAGGTTGTCTTCGGGGTGCGCGAGGAGGTCCGGGAAGAGAGCGCCGGCCTGGCGACGCGACTCGGTATGAGCGTCGACGCCGTTCGTCTGGCGGACGCGACGCGGTTGGTGACCGAGATCGGACGCGCCGACGTCACCGCGTCGACCCTGCCCGGAGGCGCGGCCGTCGGTGACGCGGGAGGGTTCGAGCTCGCAGACCTGAGCGGTCGGGTGCTGCTGGATGCCGTCTACGCCGACTGGCCGACGCCTCTGGCGCGATGGGCCCAGAGTTGCGGGGCCACCGTCGTGTCGGGCGCCGAAATGCTGCTTCATCAGGCCGCCGGGCAGGTCGAACTCATGACCGGGCGCACCGCACCGCTGGAGGCCATGCGAGCCGCGCTCACCCAGGCGCTGGAAGCGCGCGTCGACTGCCGCTGATGCGCGATTCGCGGGTGCCGTTGTGAGGGCTCGCGATTCGCTGCGCAGGGCGCCGTGTCGAAGCGCCACGAAGGTCCGGTGACTGGTCGCGGCCAAGGGTTGTCGCTGGGACGTGGAAACATACGCGCATGCGTTGGTTGACCGCCGGAGAATCCCATGGTCCTGCGCTCGTCGCGATCCTCGAGGGCCTGCCCTCGGGGGTTGAGGTGAGCAGCGAGGACATCAAGGCCGCCTTGGCCCGCCGCCGTCTCGGTTACGGGCGAGGGGCGCGACAGAAGTTCGAGCAGGACGAGTTGGAGCTCATCGGTGGCCTGCGTCACGGCCGCACGTTGGGCTCCCCGTTCGCGTTGCGCATCGGCAACAGCGAGTGGCCCAAGTGGGAGACGGTGATGAGCCCCGACCCCGTCGAGGGCGACGCGCTGGCGGCCTCCGACGACATCAACGCGCCCAAGGAGATCGCGCGTAACCGCCCGCTGACGCGTCCGCGTCCCGGGCACGCCGACCTCGCGGGCATGCAGAAGTACGCCTTCGACGAGGCCCGTCCGGTGCTCGAACGCG
>DAMDJY010000230.1:2796-3041 GCA_032100225.1 Mobilicoccus sp. | reverse complement strand
ACGCCTCACCGGGTCGGTCACCGGCGTGCACGGCGACAACGTGCTCACCGTGTCGTACTCGGCTCTGTCGGCCAAGTCCCGTATCCGCGCCTGGATCGACCTGTTGGCGCTGACCGCGGCCATGCCCCAGACGCCGTGGACCGCACACGTCATCGCCAAGAGCCGTGGCGACGCGACCCATCGGGCGCGGGGTCCATTGCCCCCGCAGGCTGCGGCCGAATGGCTCGCCGAGCTCGTCGACATCC
>DAMDJY010000230.1:0-2786 GCA_032100225.1 Mobilicoccus sp. | reverse complement strand
GCGGTCTCTGCGAGCCGATTCCACTGCCTCCCAAGACGGCTCTCGCGTACGCCGAGGCCGCCCGCCGCAAACGGGACGTCGACGCCGAGGAACCGTTTGCGGCCCGCGATGCCGGTGCCCCGTTGGATGCCGCCCGGGCGCAGTGGGAGACCAATCGCGGTCGCGCCGACGCCTTTCCGGGCGAGCACGCCGACCCGTCCTACGCCCGCATCCTCGGCGAAGGCGCACCCTTGGACGTCCTCCTGGGCGGGGCGACCCCCGATGAGTTGTGGAACAGCGAACCCACCCGCCTCGGCCGATACGCGGTGCGCGTGTGGGAGCCGGAGATCAGCAACGGACGGAGGATCTGATGAGCGATCCCGCCTCCCTCGAAGCCCCCATGGCAGCCTTCGACATCACCGCGCCGCTGCCCACCGGCACCGTGCTGCTCGAGGCCAGCGCCGGCACCGGTAAGACGTGGACGATCGGTGCCCTCGTCACGCGATACGTGGCCGAGGGAGTGGCCGACCTCGACCAGATGCTGGTGGTCACCTTCGGTCGCGCCGCCAGCCAAGAGCTGCGGGCGCGCGTGCGTGCGCACCTCGTCGATGCCGCTCGGGCGCTCACCGAACCGACCGCACCCCACGAGCCCAGCGCACTGATCGACCTGCTGCTCGACGCCCCTGCCGACGAACTCGCGCGCCGTCGGGAGCGCGTCGTCGAGGCGCTGGCGTCGTTCGATTCGGCGACCATCGCCACGACGCACCAGTTCTGCCAGACCGTGCTGCGCTCCCTCGGCGTGGCGGGCGACACCGAACGTGACGCCCACCTGGTCGAAGACGTGAGCGACCTGCTGCGCGAGGTGGTCGACGACCTCTACCTGCGCGGGTTCGCACACGACGAGGCCGCGCCCATCTTCGGCCTCTCCGAGGCACGCGCCATCGCTGCGGACGTCGTCGACAATCCGCAGGCCCGGATCGTCCCGAGCGACCCGCGTCCCGGTTCCCCGGAGTCGCGTCGCGTGAGGTTCGCCCACGCCGTGCGCGCCGAGATGGACCTCCGGATGCGCCGCCAAGGGCTCCTCGGCTACGACGACCTGCTCAGCCGCCTGGCCGACGCGCTCGCCACCGACGACTCGCCCGCACGGGAGCGCATGCAGCAGCGGTGGAAGGTCGTCCTCGTCGACGAGTTTCAGGACACCGACCCCGTGCAGTGGGCCGTATTGCACCGGGCGTTCTCGGGGGTGGCGACCCTCATCCTCATCGGCGACCCCAAGCAGGCGATCTACGCCTTCCGCGGCGGCGACATCGTCACCTACCTCGACGCGGCCGCGACGGCCACGACCCGCCAGACCCTCGCGCGCAACCATCGCTCCGACGAGGCGCTGCTCACGCCGCTGCAGGCCGTTCTCGAGGGAGCGCGGCTGGGGGAGGAGGGCATCGTCGTCCACCACGTCGACTCCGCCCACCCCGGCACCCGGCTGGAGGGATCGCCCGCCGCAGCACCGTTCCGCGTGCGGGTGCTCGACCGCGCGACGCTCAACTGGCGGGCCGACAGGCTGCCGCCCGTGGCCAAGATCAGGCCGCTGATCGCCGCAGATGTCGCCGAAGAGATCGCCGCGCTCCTCGCCTCCGGCGCAACGTTCGATGGTGAACCCGTGCGCCCCGGCCAGGTGGCCGTGCTGGCGCACACATCACGGCAACTCCAGTACGTCCGAGATGCGCTGCAGAAGAAGAAGATTCCCGCGGTCCTCGCCGAAAGCGGCAGTGTCGTGGAGACGCGCGCCGCCTACGACTGGCTCACCTTTCTCATGGCCATGGATGCCCCGCACCGCACCGGCCTCGTGCGGGCAGCAGCGCTCACCGACCTGCTCGGGGGATACACCGCCGAGGCCCTGGACGCAGGTGGCGACGCGCTCACCGACGCACTCGCGGGTCGCCTACGTCGCCACGGAGAGCTCTTCGCCTCCCGGGGTCTGGCCGCCGTGATGGCGATGATCGACGCCGAAGGGCTCTCGGCCCGCGTGCTCACCCGCATCGGCGGCGAACGCGACCTCACCGACCTACGCCACCTGGCCGAGGTGCTGCACGGCGAGGCCCACGACGAACGCCTCGGGTTGACGACGCTCATCACGCGCCTGACCGACATGCAGGAGGACGAGCGCCGCAGCAACGCGGCCACCCGACGCCGCCGGCTCGACAGCGACGCCGCGGCAGTGCAGCTCGTCACCATCCACGGCAGCAAGGGCCTGCAGTACGTCGCGTGCTTCGTCCCGTTCCTCTTCGACCGGTGGGTGCCCGAGCCCGCCCGCCCGATGTTCCACCTGCCGCCCGACGATGACGGGCACCGCGAACGCGCCATCGACGTCGGCGGGCGCTACCCGGGACGTCGCGCCTCCCTCGCGGCGCACGCCCAGGAGGAGGCCGCGGAGTCGTTGCGACTCGCGTACGTGGCCCTCACCCGGGCCCGCGCACAGGTCGTCCTCTGGTGGGCGCCCACAGCCAACACCACCGGCTCGCCGCTGCACCGGCTCCTGCTCGGACGGCATCCGGGAGAGGCTGCCATCCCCGACGAGGCCCCCATCGCGGACGACGCCGGCATCATCGGCCACCTGCGCGAATGGGAGGCGATCGGCGGGCCCCTCATCGAACCGGCACGACGTGACGTCCCGGTCGAGATCGACGTGTCGACCGAGGTCGGCGCACTCGCCGTGCGCACGTTCACGCGCACCATCGACCATTCGTGGCGGCGTACGAGTTACAGCGCGCTCACCAAGGACGCGGGAGTTCACGCGCTCGGCGCGAGCA
>DAMDJY010000229.1:406-3094 GCA_032100225.1 Mobilicoccus sp. | reverse complement strand
CACCGACGCACACCCCCCTGCCCGTTGTCGAAGCGCTGGTTCGGTGGGCGCCGGAGTGGTTCGCTCGCCGAGAACTCACCGAGCGGGCAGAACTGGCGTTGCCACCCACCGTCTGGATGGCGCGCCTCACGGGGCCGCTGGCCGGTGTTCGGGCTGCGGGGGACGACGTCGTGGAACGCCTGCGCGACGTCGTCGAGGTGGATCGACTCGGCCCGGTGCCCGTGGGGGAGGACGCCCACCTACTGCTGCGGGCCCCCTCGACACATGCCCGTCAGGCGACGGAGGCACTGGCCGCCATGCGTCGCGGACGTAGCGCCCGCAAAGAACGCGACCAGGTGGCCGTGCGTCTCGGCGTCGCGGATCTGGCATGACCACCCCGGTCACCGCCGGCGGTCGCCCGGCACCGATCGAGGCCGGAACGACCGACCCTGGACCCCGCATAGACTGGCCAGCCGCCACCCACGAGCCGGAGACACCGTGACGATTCTCGACATCCGCCGTATCGGTGACCCCGTCCTGCGCACCCGCGCCGCGGAGGTCACCGACTTCGACACCGAACTCCGCACGCTGGTGCGCGATCTCACCGAGTCGATGCTCGACGCCCCCGGCGTGGGGCTCGCCGCTCCGCAACTCGGCGTCGGCCTGCGGGTGTTCACGTATCACGTCGACGGCGTCACCGGTCACGTCGTCAACCCCGTGCTCAAGCTCGATGGCGACCTCGAAGAGGTCGAGGAGGGGTGCCTGTCGATCCCGGGCCTCACCGCCCTTCCCGCTCGTGCACCCCGAGCGGTTGCGACGGGCTTCGACCAGCACGGCGAGCCGGTGCGTATCGAGGGAACCGCGCTGCTGGCGCAGTGTTTTCAGCACGAGACCGACCACCTCGACGGCGTGCTGTTCATCGACCGACTCGACACCGACGAGCGCCGCCGGGCACTCAAGGTCATCCGCTCCTCGGACTGGGCCGGTGACGTGAGGGTCCAGGTCAGCCCGCACGACTCGGGGCGGATCCGCTGATGCGCGTCGTCTTTGCCGGCACCCCCGAGCCCGCCGTCCCCTCGCTTCAGGCGCTGCTCGACTCGCGCCACGAGGTCGTCGGCGTCGTCACTCGCCCCGACGCCCGCGCCGGACGTGGCCGCACGCTGCGCCCCAGCCCCGTCAAGCAGGTCGCGCTCGACGCAGGTGTGGACGTCCTCACCCCCACCTCGGCCCGTGACCCGGAGTTCCACGACGCATTGCGGGCACTCGTACCCGATGCCGTGCCCGTCGTCGCCTACGGCAACCTCGTCCCGCCCGCCGCGTTGACGATCCCGCGGCACGGCTGGATCAACCTGCACTTCTCCCTCCTGCCCGCCTGGCGTGGCGCAGCACCCGTGCAGCACTCCCTCATCGCGGGGGAGCGCACCACCGGGGCCTCCACATTCGTGCTGGAAGAGGGCTTGGACACCGGTCCGGTCATCGACACCGTCACCGTCGACGTGGGCCAGGAAGAGACCGCCGGTGACCTGCTCACGCGGCTCGCCGACCTCGGGGCCACGCTGCTCGTCGACACCCTGGACGCCCTCGAGGCGGGCACCGCCACCCTCACCCCGCAGACGGGGGAGTCGACCCACGCGCCCAAGTTGACCAAGGACGACGCCCGCATCCGCTGGGCCGATCCCGCTCAGGTCGTTCACGATCGCGCGCGCGGCTGCACCCCGGCCCCTGGAGCGTGGACCCTGTTCCGCGGCCAGCCATTCAAGGTGCTCGGCACGTCTGTCGTCGCCGGGGACCGCACCGAGAGCCTCCCCGAATCCCTCGCTCCGGGGCAGCTCGTCGCGGACCGCGCCGGTGTGTTCGTCGGAACCGGCGACACACCACTGGAACTGCTGGCCGTGCAACCGCAGGGCAAGAAGCCGATGGCCGCCGCCGACTGGGCCCGCGGCGCACGCGTACAGGGGGAGACCTTCGATGTCTGAGCACGACCACGATTCGCAGCGACCTGCATTATCCGACCGACCCGAGCGCCGTGACGACAACCGGCGTGACGACCGTGGTGGCTATCGACGCGATGACCGCGACGGCCGGCGCGACGATCGACGTGGCAACGGCGATGACGACCGTCGCGACAACCGACGTGACACAGACCAGGGTGCCGAGTACGGCACTGGTCGCGTGCGGTTCGGTGGCCGGGCTCGAGACACGGATCCGAGCAGGCGAACGGTCAACCGCCCCGGAGAGCGCGCGAAGCAGGGCGACAAGCCCCGCACCGTCGCGTTCGAGACGCTGCGGGCTGTCTCCGATGGTGCGTACGCCAACCTCGAACTGCCCAAGCGTCTGCGTGAGGCGCACCTGCGTAGCCGTGACGCGGCGTTTGCCACGGAGCTCGTCTACGGCGTGACCCGCATGCGTGGTCTCTACGACTCGATCATCGAGCGGTGCGCCGGACGACCCCTCGCTGAGATCGACCCGCCCGTGCTCGACGTGCTGCGCCTCGGCGCTCATCAGGCCCTCGGGATGCGAGTACCCGCCCACGCTGCCGTCGACGCGACGGTCGGACTGGCGCGCGCCGTCGTCGGGGCCGGTCCGTCGTCCTTCACCAACGCCGTCCTGCGCCGCATCACCGAGAAGCCGTGGGACGACTGGCTGCGCATTGTCGCGCCCGGGGCGGGTCACCGAGAGGTCGGTGCCGACGAAGCGCCCGCCCCGGCC
>DAMDJY010000229.1:0-211 GCA_032100225.1 Mobilicoccus sp. | reverse complement strand
CGACCAGCCTCGACGACGTCGCCGTCGCGCAGAGCCACCCCGTGTGGATCGTGCGGGCGCTGCGCAACGCCCTGCTCACCCACGGCACGAGCACCCCCGAGACCGTCGATGCCGACCTCCTCGACCTGCTGCACGCACACAACGTGCCGGCCGAGGTCGCCCTCGTCGCGCGTCCCGGTCTGGCCGAGGTCGACGAACTCCTCGACGCGGG
>DAMDJY010000228.1:0-3122 GCA_032100225.1 Mobilicoccus sp. | reverse complement strand
TGTGCGGCCAGGCGATCTTGAGGGCGGCGGATGCGCCGTCGGCGGTGCGCACGGGCACCACGAGGGCGCACACCCCGTGCCGGGGATCGCCGTCGGGCGTGAGCTCCCACCGGGCCATCGTCCCGCTGAGCAGCTTGGGCAGCGAGCGCAGCCAGTCCTCGCCCGAGATGTCCGGTTCGGCGGGCCGCCCGGCGATCACCGCCCGCAGACTCGCGGGGATCAGCGAGCCTGCGCCAGAAGCCGAATCGGTAGCCACCGCACGAGGGTAGAGCCGATCAGCGCAGCGTGACCCGTGAGTCCAGGGGCAGGTACATGCCGCCCAGGGCGCCGTTGGCGACGATGAGGTAGGGCGCGCCGTCGATGACGACCCGGCCCTTGGCTGCTGCGGAGGACGTCGCCGAGAACGTGATGGTGCGTCCCGGAGCGCGTCGGCCGCGCGCGTCGGCGCGGTAGGCCGTGTAGCGCCCTGCTGCGACGGTGAACGTGCGCTGCGGCTCGAACGACAGCTCGTCCTGACGCCCGGTGACGAAGGCCCGTCCCGGTGCCTCCCGCACCCAGCGACCCTTGTTGGGGCCGGCGCCGAAGCGCAGCCACAGACCGGGTTGCCCGGTGATGCGCTCGCGGCGGTCGTAGGTCACCGTCGTCGCGCGGGTGGGGCGCACCGTCGTGGTCGACGTGACCTTGCCCGCGGCGTTCGTGCTCAACAGGGTGTGCGTGCCCCAGGCGAGCCGCCCGGATCCTCCGCCGTACTGTCGGGGCGCGTCGGCGAGAAACCGGTCGCTCCAGTGCGCGAAGCGGAGGTCGCCGGTGATCCGGTAGAGCGAGTTGAGCTGCAGGATGTGGATGCCGTGATAGCTGACGCTCCGGACGTCGTGAGCGAGGCAGTAGCGGGAGACCTCACCCGGACGGCGGATGTCACCCGCACGGTCCAGCGACGCGGTCATCGCGCCGCGCAGCAGGGTGGCAGCGTCGGGATCCTTGGTGTGCCACCAGTATTCGTAGATCCCGAACAGGGCGAAGTTGTGCCCGTTGAACGCGCGGTCGGGGTGCTTCTCGTCCGGGTACTCCTCGAGCCACAACCGGCCGCCGATGACGTCGACGACCCACGGACGGCCCGCGACGTGCCCGACCGTGAAGCTCTTGAACGTGCCCCGGGCCGCGTCCATCCACTGCTTGTCGCCGGTGACGGTGTAGAGCCGCAGGTAGGCCGACAGCACCTCACCCTGCGCCATCGCGGAATACCAGGGGCCCTTCAACGTCAGTGCCGTGTCGCCGTGCAGGGCGAAGTCGAACGGGTACGGAAAGAACAGCGCGCCCTTCTCGGTGACCGCGTTGGCCCGCAGGTGAGCACCGTGGCGGATGGCGAGGTCGAGCAACCGCCGGTCGCCGGTGGCCTCGTACTGTGCGAGCCACCCCATGATGTGGGTGGACTGCATCACCGGGTGGTCGTACAGCACACCCGTCGTGCGGTGGCGGTACTTGACGATGCCGCCGCTGGTCGGCCTGCCGTGGTCGACCGCGATCTTGCCGACCATCAGAGGCATCTGGTCCTGCGGCACCCGGGTGAGCGGGAAGTTCTCGACCGTGAACGGCGGCAGGGTTCCGACCCGCTCCGTCGACCGTGCTGCAGTCCCGGCTGTGACCGCCCCGGAGCCTGTGGTGACCGAACCAGGGCTCACCGCAGCGGCACTGCCGGCCGGTGCGGCGGCCGAGAGCGGAGCTGCCGCAAGCAGTGCAGTCGTCAGCAGAGTCGTGATCCGGTGCGCCATGTGTCTCGTCCTCGGGTCGTCGGACCTCCAGCGTGGTCCACGTCCGGCCCGGTGCGGCCGATCGGAAGGGGGTTGATCCGAGGAATGACGCAGGCTTGACGGGACCTTGGGGCACTCGTGACGCAACGCTGCCCAATTCGGGCATCGGCCGGGATCACACCTTCAGGAGTCCGGCCCCGATGAACGAGCCCTGCGCCGCACCCGGTGGGATGGCGTAGCTCGCCGAGCCGATGTGCGTGGCCCACGTGTTGAGGGCGTCGGCCTCGGCGAGGCGATGTTGCACGGGGACGAACGCCGTGCCGAGATCGGCCTGATAGGCACAGAACAGCAGTCCCTCCTCGAAGCCCTTCTCTGTCTCGACCGCGTAGTTGTACGGGCGGCGGATCATGCGCTCGCCTGCGTTGCGAGCCTGGGCTCGGGCGGCGTGCGCGTTGGGCTCGATGACGGTGAACCCCTGGTCGTCGATCTTGGTGCGGTCGACGACGTCGGATTCCTTCTCGCCCGTCAGCGGTGCCCCGCTGCCGACGCGGCGACCGAAGGAGATCTCCTTGGTCTCGGTGGAGAGGTCGTCCCACGTGGCCATGTCGATGCGCATGCGTCGCAACACCATCTGCGAGCCGCCGCGCAGCCAGGGCAGCTTTGCGCCGTCGTTCCAGAGCACGTCGGCCACCTGCGCAGCATCGGACTCGTTGGCGCTGCCGTCGCGCATCCCCATGAGGTTGCGCGGCGTCGTGCCGTCGGGCTCGGTGCCACGGGAGGGGAGAAAACCGCGCTGGGCCCACCGCAGGGTGGCGAAGTCGGCCGCATCACGGGTGAGGCGACGCTGCGCGTAGGTCAGGGTCATCGGGTCCTCCGAACAGAGCTGCAGCAGCAGATCCGTCGGGCCCCAACGCGGGTCGAGTTCGTCCGTGGAGAACGCCGGCATCGCGCGCACGAACTCCGGGCAGTCCTGGGGGCGTCCGATGGCGTCGAAGAATCCGGCACCGAATCCGAACGTCACCGTGAGGCGGGCCGGCAGCGCCGCAAGGTCGCCTTCGACGGCACCCAGCGGCGCACGGCCGGAGGTGAGCCGCGCGGCGTCGTCGGTCAGCACCTTCATCAGGGTGATCGCCTCGGCCTTGCCCACGCCCGGGGCGAGGTCCAGGCCGACGAAGACACCATGAGCCTGATGGGGCGTCGCGATGCCCGATAGGTGCTCGCCCCAGAACGGTTCGGTCGCCTCGCCGTGGACCGCCGGAGTCCCGGGACGTCCGGCCGCGCCCGGACCCGCGACGTCCTGCGCCGAGGGCATTGATCCAGGTCCGCCGGAACCACGACCAGGCTCACGACCGGGCCCGCCCCCGGCGACGGCGT
>DAMDJY010000227.1:0-3381 GCA_032100225.1 Mobilicoccus sp. | reverse complement strand
GTGTGGCGATCGTGGGGGCACGAGCCGCGACGGCGTACGGGGAGACGGTCGCGGCCGACCTCGGCGCAGGGATGGCCGAGCGCGACGTGGTCGTCGTGAGTGGGGGAGCGTTCGGGATCGACGCTGCTGCGCATCGCGGCACCCTGGCCGTCGACGGCACGACGATCGCGTTCCTCGCCGGCGGCGTCGACCGGCCCTACCCGGCAGCCCATCACCGTCTGCTCGGGCACATCATCGACACGGGAGCGGTCGTGAGTGAGCTGCCGCCCGGCGCGGCCTCCCTCAAGTCGCGGTTCCTCCTGCGCAACCGGCTCATCGCGACGATGACGCTCGGCACCGTCGTCGTGGAGGCCGGTCGCCGCTCGGGGTCGCGCAACACGGCCGGAACCGCTGCGGCGCACCACCGGGTGGTCATGGCCGTGCCGGGAGCCGTCACGTCGATCGCCTCGGTGGGCTGCCACGACATGATCCGCAGCGGCATGGCGCAACTCGTCACCGACGCCGCGGAGGTCGTCGAGATGATCGGGGTCATGGGCGAGGACCTCGCGCCCGAACTGGCCGCGCCAGCCCGGGCCGGCGACGGACTCGACGGTGCCGACCGTCGGGTCTTCGAGGTGTTGCCCAAGCGCGGATCCGTCGACGTCGACGCCCTGGCCGTCGCTGCGGGCGAAGCGCCGTCAACGGTGATGGCCGCACTCGGACGGCTCGAACTCCTCGGCTATGCACGCCGAGCGGACGGTGGTTGGAAGGCGTCGTGAGCAGAACGCCGGCGGTGTGCCCGGTGGGTCGGCTTGTCCGGATTGCGCCGGCGGTGGGAGCGTGGCGACATGGCCCAGGTCTCCGACGAGCAGGTGATCGACCTCTTCACCCGCCACCTCTCTGCCGAGAAGGGGCGTTCGCCGCACACCGTGCGGGGCTACAGGTCCGACCTCGCCGACCTCTTTCGGTTCACTCGCGAGCGCACCGAATCCGACGGCGATGGGGCAGGCGGCGACGGGGCAGACCGCACGCAGGCCCTGGAAGCCCTCGACCTCAGCGTTCTCCGCGGCTGGCTCGCTCACGGCGCCGAGAACGGTGCGGCACGGGCCACGACGGCGCGCCGGTCGGCCACAGCGCGGGCCTTCTCCCGCTGGGCTGCCCGCGAGGGATACCTGATCAGCGATGTCGCCGCCCGCCTGGTGACGCCCAAGCGCGGGCGGACGCTGCCCGGAGTTCTCCGCGCAGACCAGGTCGAGACGCTCCTCGCACCCGCAGGCACCTCCACGACATCAACCGCGGGCAGAGCCGCAGCCGTCGCAATAGACCCTCAGGGCTCGGGCTCGGGCACGGGCACAGCAACGGTGGCAGCGCGTGACGGGGCGGGGCAGACGCAGGCGACGTGTGAGGACGACCTCGATCGCGCCGTTCGCCTCCGGAACACCGCGGTGCTGGAGATGCTCTACGCCACCGGCTGTCGCGTCGGTGAACTCGTCGCCCTCGACGTCGACGACGTGGATCTCGACGATCGCACGGCCCGCGTCATCGGCAAGGGTGACAAAGAGCGGGTCGTCCCGTTCGGAATCCCGGCCCGTGACGCATTGCGCGCCTGGCTGGCGCAGGGACGCCCGCGGGTGAGCAACGGCACAGAAAAGGGGGCGCTGTTCCTCGGTATCCGCGGGGGACGCCTCGACGCCCGGCGCGTGCGGGAGATCGTCCACGCCGCGACCAGCGCTGCAGGAGTACCGGATCTGTCGCCGCACGGCCTGCGGCACTCCGCCGCGACGCACCTGCTCGAAGGGGGCGCGGACCTCCGCGCTGTGCAGGAGCTGCTCGGCCACGCGAGCCTCACGACCACGCAGATCTACACCCACGTCTCGACCGACCGGCTTCGGCGTTCGTACACTCAAGCGCACCCCCGTGCGTGACATGACGATGTGCTCACGCGCCGCTCGAACCGCACGCGCACCCACACGTCAAGCCGCGAGAACCCACGGCCTCGACATCCCCTGTATCCCCGTCATCCCTCCCGCCCCAGAAGCCACAGGAGCACCCATGTCCGCCCCGCGATGCCCCCGTTCACGCCGATCCGCGTGGGGTGGCCTTCTGTCGGCGGCCTTGGCGACGAGTCTTCTGACCGCGTGCGCAGCCGGGCCCGACGCGGCCCCGGACCGCTCGACAAATGCGCAGGCGCCCACCGGCGCAGCATCTGCCCCGGCATCGCCACAGTCACCGGATCCGACGAGCTCGGGCGGCATCGCCGGAACGGACGGAACTCACACCGACACCCCCTCCCCAGCGGTGTCATCCCCGGTCGTCGCCGGGGGAGAGGTGCCCGAGTCGGGATCGGGGCGCACGACACCGCAGGACATCCCTGGAACGGACACGAAGGCAACCTCGTCCAAGGCGTCGGGACGCGTCGTGCGGTACACCGTCGAGGTCGAGGGCGGCCTCGAGGATCTGGCCGTCGGATTTCCGCAGGCCGTGCGCACCACGCTGACTGACGACCGCGGGTGGGAGACCAAGGACCGGGTGCGATTCGTCGCCGTCTCCCCGGAGGAGCGTCGAGCGGGTGCCGAGACCGACATCCGTATCCGGTTCGCCAGCCCGACCTTGACCGACGCGGTGTGTGCACCACTGCGTACCAACGGCCGTCTCTCGTGCCATGACAACGGCGACGTGATGATCAACGCCTGGCGATGGGTCAACGGGGCCGACACCTACGGTGATGACCTCGCGGCCTATCGCATCTACCTCGTCAACCACGAGGTCGGGCACAGCATCGGGCACGGCCACGTCGACTGCCCGGGCCGGGGGCAGAAGGCGCCGGTCATGCTTCAGCAGACCCTCCGCCTGAACGGCTGCAAGGCTCAGCCCTACCCCGTGCGCTGACCCGGCGGCCACAACCGCACCGCCTGACGCAGGAACGTCAGGGGGTCGACGTAGGTCTCACCCCGCCGCGCGCCCCAGTGCAGGCAACCGCCCCCGCAATGTGAGTCGTCTGCGACCACCCCGAGCGTGTCACCTGCCGTGACGGAGTCTCCCGCGGCAAGAGAGCCGCGCACCGGCTCGTAGGTCGTGCGAATCACCCCGCCCGGCACACGCGGATCGGCGTGATCGACGGAGATCACAGGTCGGCCTGCCACCATCCCGACGAAGGCCACCCGCCCGGGTGCGGGTGCCGCGACGGACGTTCCGGCGGCCGCTCTCACGTCGACGCCGCGGTGTCCGGGAAGCCACTTCTGGGCCGGGGCGTCGAAGGCACGTGCCACACGCAGCGGCGCGACGGGCGCGGACCACGGCAGAGCCGCCTCCCCGAGTTCTGTCGAATCCGTACGAGAGACAGTTCGCGGCGCGCTGTCCGCGACGACGGAGCGCATGATCGCCGCCGCGTCCGCGGGCGCG
>DAMDJY010000226.1:0-3469 GCA_032100225.1 Mobilicoccus sp. | reverse complement strand
TACGTCGAAGGGACGCACCAGGGTGGTCGCCAGGCCGAGTCGTCGCCGTTGCCCCGAGCTGAGGGTGCCGGGCATCTGATCGGCGACGTGCGAGAGACGCACCGCGGCGAGGGCTCGGTCGACGATCTCCTGGTCCTCGTCGTCGCCGTGCGCGCGTGCCAGCAGGTCGAGGTGTTCCCAGGCGGTGAGGTCGGGGTACCAGGCCATGTCGTCGAGCACGGCAGCCACGCGGCGCCGGGTCAAGGGGTCGTTGTCGTCGAGCGGCTCGCCGTCGAGGGTGACGCTGCCGGCGTCGGGCGTCTCGGTGCCGAGGACACACCGCAGCAACGTCGTCTTGCCCGCGCCGTTCTCGCCCACCAGCGCCACGACCTCCCCGCCGCGCACCTCGAAGGAGGTGTCGGCGACCACGCGCCGGCCTCCGTACGTCTTGGTCAGGCCCGTGACCGCCAGGTGAATGTTCACTCGGTCACGGTACGGGCAGTGCGGCAGGCATGCTGGGGGCGTGAAGATCCAGGTGCGTGCATTGACCGGTGCCGACGAGGCCGAGGCTGCCACTCGACTGCTCGCGCGGGTGTGGAGCACCGCGTACGAGTCGTCGCCCATTCCCGGTGACGTCGTCATGTCGATCAGTGCGTGGGGCGGGTGCCTGCTCGGCGCGTTCGACGGTGACGAGCTCGTGGGCGTGACCGTCGGGATCGCAGCCGCGCCGCACTCCAGCACGCTCGCCTCGCTCATCGCGGGGGTCGTTCCCAAGGCAGCAGGTCGGGGCGTCGGGCAGTTGCTCAAAGCGGCGCAGCGAGAGTGGGCCGCCGAGCGCGGCGTGCGCGCCATCGAGTGGACCTACGACCCGCTGGTGCGCCGCAACGCCCACTTCAACATCAACCGGCTGGGCGCCGACATCGTCGAGTACGACGTCGAGCACTACCCGCCGATCCCCGACGGCATCAACGCCGACGACCCCACCGACCGCCTCCTGGCCCGCCTCGATGTCGCCGACGCCGCACCTCGGGAGCCCGCCTCCGAAGAGGGCGCTGTGGTCGTCCTCGACGAAGGACCCGACGGACTCCCGCGCCTGCACGACCGGCCCGCCGATCGTGCGTGGCTGGTGGGAACACCCACCGACATCGAGACCTTGCGACGCGCCGACCGCGACGCCTCCCTGGCCTGGCGCCTCGCCGCCCGCGAGATCTTTCTCGACGCCTTCGCCAACCCTCACCGCACCGTCACCGGATTCACCGCCGGCGGCTCCTACCTGCTCGAGAAGGGCTCCCGCGCATGAGCAGCACGTCCAGCACCTCAGATACCTCTCTCGCATCCGGCGCCGCAGGCCCTGTTGCCGTCGAACTTCGTGAGGCCGCGCTGCCGCTGGTCCGGCCGTTCCGTACCTCCCGCGGCGTCGAGACCACCAAGCACGTGCTACTCGTGAGCTGGACGCGCACCGGCCCGGGCGGCGAGAGCATCACCGGATGGGGCGAATGCGGCGCCGACCCTCAGCCGACCTATTTTCCCGAGTACATCGACACCGTGCGCGCCGCGCTGGCCGGCATCCTCGTGCCGATGGCCCGCAACCTCGCCGAGAACGAGGCAACGCGGCCGGTGCTGGTTCCTCGGCTGCGCACGGCGTTCGCCGACCTGCCCGGCATGCCGCTGGCCAAGGCCGCCCTCGAATCCGCCGTGCTCGACGCGGAGTTGCGCGCGGCAGGCATGTCGCTGTCGACCTACCTCGGTGGATACCGGGAACGCGTCGCCGTCGGCGTCTCGGTCGGCATCCCCGACTCCATCGACGAGTTGCTGGACTGGGTGCGCGGCTACCTCGACGACGGCTACGGCCGCATCAAACTCAAGGTGCGTCCGGGCTGGGACGTCGAGCCGATCCGCGCCGTGCGCGAGGCGTTCGGCGATGCGCTGCCGCTGCAGGTCGATGCCAACCAGGCCTACCGCACCAGCGACATCCCGCACCTGCTGCGCTTCGACGACCACGGCATGTTGCTCGTCGAACAGCCCTTCCCCGCCGGCGACCTGCTCGCCCACGCCGCCCTCGCGCGCGATCTGGCGACGCCGGTGTGCCTCGACGAGTCGGTGACCTCGCTCGGCACCGCCGCCGCCGCGATCCGCCTCGGCGCTGCCGACTCGATCAACATCAAGCCCTCCCGCGTCGGCGGCTACCTCACCGCACGCTCGATCCACGACCTCGCCGCCGCCCACGGCGTGCCCGTGTTCTGCGGAGGGATGCTGGAGACCGGCATCGGCCGCGCCATGAACCTCGCGCTCGCCGGACTGCCCAACTTCACTCTGCCCGGCGACATCTCGGCAACCAGCCGCTACTACGAGCGCGACATCACCCGTAGCTTCGAACTCGTCGATGGACACCTCGAACCCCCCGTCGGCCCCGGCAGCGGTGTCGACGTCGACCTCGACGCACTCGAGGACCTCACGACCTCCGCCGTCGCCGTCTGAGGCGGCCTGTGGCCCTGGGCTGAGAACCCAGAACTCAGGCGCTGAGGTCGCGCAGACCGGTCAGCAGCTTGTCGACGTCGGCGTCGTCGCTGTACGGGGCGAGGCCGACGCGCACCGCGCCGGTGTCGCCCAGGCCAAGGCGGCGTGAGCATTCCAGCGCGTAGAAGTTGCTCGCCGGGGCGTTGACACCGCGCTGCGCGAGGCCTCGGTGGACGTCGGCGTCGCTCACGCCGGGGAGGCGGAACAGCAGCGTCGGAGTGCGGCGTTCGGCCCGCGACCACATGGTGGCGCCGAGCTCGGCCAGCCCCTCCTCGACGCGGAGGCGAAGCCGGTCCTCGTGCTCCTCGATCGCGGCCATCGCCGAGATCAGGCGTTCGCGACGCCCTGCCGAGCCCGCAGGCCCCTCACCGAGGGAGGCGATGAGGTCGACCGCGGCCGTGGTTCCGGCGAGCAGCTCGTACGGCAGGGTGCCCAGCTCGAAGCGTTCGGGGACGGCGTCGGTCGACGGGGCAAGCTTGTCGGGGTGCAGTCCCTCGAGAAATGCCGGGGCCGCGGCCAGCACGCCACAGTGCGGGCCCATGAACTTGTAGGGCGAGCACACGTAGACGTCGGCATCGAGCGCGGCGACGTCCGTGGATACGTGTGCCGTGCTGTGGACGCCGTCGACGGCGAACAGTGCTCCGGCGTCGTGTACGAGTCGGGCCACGGCGGGGATGTCGGGCCTGGTGCCGATGAGGTTGCTCGCGGCGGTCAACGCCACGAGGCGGGTGCGATCGGTGAGCACCGCCGACACGTCCTCGGGCGTGAGTTCGCCTGTCTCCGGGGTGAAGTCGATCCACCGCACCGTGGCGCCGGCACGCTCGGCAGCCTGCACCCAGGGGCGCACGTTCGCGTCATGATCGAGCCGCGACACCACGACCTCGTCGCCGACGCCCCACCCAGCGCCGATCGTGCGTGCCAGGTCGTACGTCAGCTGGGTCATCGAGCGCCCGAACACGATGCCGCCGGCCTG
>DAMDJY010000225.1:0-3617 GCA_032100225.1 Mobilicoccus sp. | reverse complement strand
CGGGGTGTGGCGCAGCTTGGTAGCGCGCGTCGTTCGGGACGACGAGGCCGCAGGTTCAAATCCTGTCACCCCGACCACACAGCACGAAAACCGGCTCTGAACTGCGTCATCGCAGATCAGAGCCGGTTTTCTGTGTTCCGACCGGAGTGTTGCTGCGTCCGACCTCGGGCGCGGACAGCACGTCGCCGCGAATGACGACCAGAAGTCGTGGCATCGACGAGGGCACCGGCAAGGGCGCAGGTCACAGCAGTGCGCTGCAGAGCCCTGAAGTTCTGGTCGTCACCCAACCCGCCCGACGGCGCCGGCACAGCACAACGCCGCCCTCGACATGCGAGGACGGCGGTGCGGTGGTCGTCCGAGACGACCACAACTGAAGAAGCGGATCAGCGGCGGATCTGGTTCACCGAGTCGGCGAGCTCGTCCATGGTGGAGAGCACCTTGGAGCTGGCGGAGAATCCGCGCTGGGCCAGGATGAGGTTGGTGAGCTCGCGACCCATGTCGACGTTGCTGGCCTCGACGACACCGGCGATCACTCCGCCGCGGCCACCGGTCTCGGCCACTCCCGCGATGGGCGGTCCGGACGCCTCGGTGGCGCGAAACTCGGTGTTGCCGGTGCGGAAGAGTCCCTCGTCGTTCGTGAACCGGGCGAGCTGGATGGTGCCCAACACGACCTGGTCGCCGTTGTCGCCGCGGGCCGTCACGCGCCCGTTGGACGTGATCGAGTAGCTGGCGGGCGTGTTCGTCGCGTCGGGGATGCGGATCGGCTTGTTGTCGATCCCGAGCACGGCCTTGCCGTCACCGGCACGCAGCACACCCGTCGCGTCGAGGGAGAAGTTGCCGTTGCGGGTGTAGACGCGCTCACCCTTGCCCTGCAGAACGAAGTAGCCATCGCCCGCAACTGCGAGGTCCGTCGGCTTGTTGGTCGTGAGGAAGGCGCCCTGGTGAAACTCGCCGTAGATCGCGCGCGTCGACACCCCGAGACCGAGCATGGCGGGGTTGATGGCGCCGTTCGGCTGGGGCGGGGGCGTGATGCCCCCACCGCGCGCGACCTGGCTCAATGTGTCCTCGAACATCGCCCGGTCCAGCTTGTAGCCGTCCGTGTTGACGTTCGCGATGTTGTTACCCGTGACATCGATGAAGATCTGGTGCTGACGCATTCCGGAGATCGCAGAATCGGCGGCGCGGAACATACATGGCCCTTCGTGGCAGAGACAGAATTTCGCGGCCGGCACACTCGCACGAGGGAGCGCGCCGGCCGCGAGGCCACCAGATGGTGGCGAGTCGGTGAGGCAGCACCGACAAGGTGGTCCGCAAGGACCGGATCAGACGAGCAGCGAATCAGCGCTTCATGTTGATGAGGTCGGTGAGGACCTCGTCGGAAGCGGTGACGACCTTGGAGTTCGCCTGGAAACCACGCTGGGCCATGATCAGGTTGGTGAACTCGCCGGCGAGGTCGACGTTGGAGAGCTCGAGGGTTCCGGCGGTGACGAAGCCCATGCCGTTGTCGGCGTCGTTGGGCGCGTACACCAGCGGCTCACCCGAGTTCAAGGTCTCCTTGAACATCGAGCCACCGACGCGGTCGAGACCGGACGGGTTGTTGAACTTCGTCAGACCTATCTGGCCGATCTGGACGAGGCCCTCTTCGCCGACGGGGGTACCCATGATCTTGCCGTTGGGCGAGATCTGGAAGTTCTGCCATTGCTCCGTGTCGATCTGGATGGGGACGAGGCTGTTCGGCGCGACCGGACCATCGATGTCGCTTCCCTCGCCCATGAGGCCGACAACGAAGCTGCCGTCCGAGGTGGTCAGGTTGCCGTCCTGGTCGAGCGAGAACGCACCGTTACGGGTGTAGTACTCGGTGTCACCCTTTCGCACGGTGAAGAAGCCGTCACCCTGGACCGCGACGTCCGTCGGGACGTTGGTGACCTGGAGGCCACCCTGGGTGAAGTTTCCGGAGATCTGGCCGAGGCGCACACCGAGACCGATCTGGGTGGGGTTGAGACCACCGGTGCCGTTGGCCACGTCGGGGCCGGCCGCGTTGCGGACGACCTGGTTGAGGCTGTCCTCGAACACCGCACGGGAGTACTTGTAGCCGTGGGTGTTGACGTTCGCGATGTTGTTACCGGTGACGTCGAGGTAGATCTGGTGGTTACGCAGACCGGAAACGGCCGACCACATAGAGCGGATCATGAATGTGTCCTCCTTCTCGGGAAGTCCCGAGACGTATCAGGCAGGGGTACCGGTGCTGCCGGTGGTGTCGGTAGCCGCGCTACCGCTGGTGCCGTGCGTGGCCGTGTTCCCGGTGGTGGCACCGGGTGTTTCCTGGGTGGTTCCGGCGGAGGGAGCAGAACCCGTGCTGGGGGCGGACGCGGGGGCCGTGGCAGGAGCCTTCACAGACTTGACCGACCCGAGAGGCACGTCCGTACCACTCACGGTGAGAATCGGCCCGGATTCGGAGAACTTGACCGAATCGACGAGGCCTTCGAGCGTCTTGGACGCATCGGCCGGGTTGGAGTAGGTCACGGTGGCGCCAATCATGCCGACAGCAGTGGACATTCGCTGTTCGACGGCCTGACCTGCGTAATAGGCCATGAGTTCCTGGTTGGAGGCCTTGAGGCCCTTGGCGGCGTCGGCCATCGCGGTGGCGGACGTCGTCATCTCGTTGACGCGCTCGAGCATGGCCATGGATGCGGTCTGCTGCATCATCGCCGTGGTGTCGGCGGGCTTGCTCGGGTCCTGGAATCGCATCTGGGCGACGAGCAGGCTCATGAAGTCGTCGGCGTCCAGGGCCTGGCCGTACTTGCGGTTGATCGTGTTGGCCTGGGTGCGGTCGGCATCGGTGGCGTTGGTCTGCCACTTCTTGCTCACCGGGTCGTAGGTGCTGGTAGGGATCGGGATCTCGAACGTGGACCCGTCCGGCTGCTTGACCGTGTTGGTCGGGGCAGCGGGCGCGGGAGTGGTCGACTGGGTGGTCGATCCGACGGGTGTGGTCATGGGGAGTCCTCCTTACAGACGACGGTCGAGGCCGTCTGCGGAATCGGGGGCAGGGGTGGTCGGGGAGTTGGTCCGGTCGGCGGGGGCCGGCGCGGCAGAGGCAGAGATGACAGAGGCAGAAGCTGCGGCACGTGCAGCGTTGTCGCGGGTGAGCGCAGCGCCGTAGTCGCCGGTGGCGTCGTCGGTCGACGCGTCGGGGAACCCGGTTCCGTCACCTCGCTCGGCGTCGCGGCGGGCCTGGGCCTGGTTGTCGGCGAGTTGCTGCCAGCCGTCGTCACCGTCGGCGTGGCCGCCGGAGTCGACGTCGACGGAGCCGGCGCTCAGGCCCATCTGGGTGAGCTGCGAGCGCAGGTCGTCGACGTTGCTCTTGAGCAGGTCACGGGCTGCGCCGTCGGCGGCGTGCATCATGACGCTGACCTCACCGCCACGCAGTTCGAGGGTGATCCGCACCTTGCCGAGGTGCGCAGGCGCCAGCTGAAGTTCGATCTGGTGCAGGCCGTCGCCGCGGCGGAGGATCGGGTCGAGACCCGCCATGATCTGCGCCTGCAAGGGCGCAGCTGCAGGTGCGGCCCCGCCGGGGGCTGCCGCTGCCGCGCCGACCGGCATCGAGGCCGCAGCATTGA
>DAMDJY010000224.1:0-3640 GCA_032100225.1 Mobilicoccus sp. | reverse complement strand
CGCTATGGCGGATCCGCGAGGCCGCAGCCGGTATCGCCACCCGCCGCGCCGACGGCGGCGAGGCCTGGCCCGGCTGGGAGGACTCCGCCGTCCCGCCCGCGCACCTGGCCGACTACCTGCGCGACCTCTACGCCCTTATGGCCGAGCGCAACCTCAAGGGCATCCCGTTCGGCCACTTCGGCGAGGGCTGCATCCACGTCCGCATCGACTTCGAACTCGGCACCGAGAGCGGCATCGAGGCGTACCGCGAGTTCATCACGGCGGCAGCGGCGCTGGTGGCCCGCTACGAGGGGTCGGTCTCGGGCGAGCACGGCGACGGACGCGCGCGCTCGGAGATGCTGGCGACGATCTACTCGCCGCAGATGCTCGACCTGTTCGCGCGGTTCAAGGCGATCTTCGACCCGGCCGGTGTGTTCAACCCCGGCGTGCTGGTCGATCCCGAGCCGATCGACGACCGCCTGCGCCCCGGCCCAGGCCTGCGCACCAACGTGACGATCCCGGTCCACGCCCTCAGCCGTGACGGCGGCGACTTCGCGTCGGCGATCAACCGGTGCGTCGGCGTCGGAGCCTGCCGTTCCGACACAGGCGCGATGTGCCCGAGCTTTCAGGCCACGCGCGACGAGGTGCACACCACCCGTGGCCGTGCCCGCGTGCTCGCCGAGATGCTGCGCGGTGAGCACCTCGACGGCGGCTGGCGCAACGAGGAGGCCCTCGAAGCCCTCGACCTGTGCCTCTCGTGCAAGGCGTGCTCGACCGAATGCCCGGTCAACGTCGACATGGCCACGTACAAGGCCGAGTTCCTCCACCACCACTACGCCGGACGCCTGCGCCCGCTCGCGCACTACTCGATGGGGTGGCTGCCGGTGGCGGCGGCGCTCGTCACCAAGGCCGGGCTCGGCAAGGTCGTCAACCGAGCCATGACGGTGCGTCCGGTCGAGAAGGCCGTCATGAGCCTGGCGGGGGTGGAGTCTCGGCGAAGCATGATCCGGTTCGCCGAGGACCTCAGCCTCACTGACTGGTTCGCCGAACGCGCCCGCCGCGGCGAGGCTCCGACGCCCGCGCCAGGGGCGGAGACCGTCGTCCTGTGGCCCGACACGTTCACCAACCGGCTGAGCCCGCACGTGGGCATCGCGGCCGTCGAGGTGCTCGAAGCTCTCGGCGTGCACGTCGTGCTGCCGCAGGGGCCGGTGTGCTGCGGACTGACGTGGCACTCGACGGGCCAACTCGATGTCACCAAGGCCGCATTGGGCCGCACGCTGTCGGCGCTCGGCCCGCACCTGGAGGCCGGACACCGCATCGTCGGCCTCGAGCCGTCGTGCACGGTGATGTTGACCGAGACTCCCGAGCTCTTGCCCGACGACCCGCGCGCCCGGCAGCTCCACGACCTCGTGACGACGTTCGCAGGAGTGGTCGCCGAGCACGTCGACGACGAGACGTGGCCGTTCTCGCAGGTCGACGCGGCCGCGGTCGCTCAGGTGCACTGCCACCAGAAGGCCAAGGGCACCTACGACCCCGACACCGCCGTGTTGGAGCGCCTCGGCGTCGATCTCGACGTCGTGGGCGGCGGCTGCTGCGGCCTCGCGGGCAACTTCGGCTTCGAACCGGGGCACTACGAGGTGTCCACCGCCTGCGGCGAGCGCGAACTGTTTCCCAAGGTGGATGCTGCCGGCCCCGACGATCTCGTCCTTGCCGACGGTTTCTCCTGCCGCACCCAGATCGAGCAGGGCACCGACCGCTCCGGCGCGCACCTCGCCGAGGTCCTCCGGCGAGCGCTGCGCCGGTAGCCAGACACACCGGTCAGCGGTCACCGAACAAAAGAGAGGGGCCGGGTCGGCGATCCCCATCGCCGACCCGGCCCGTGCGCATCCGTGCGCTCAGCTCCAGTTCCCCATAGTCCCCGGTCGTACTGTTCCCCGGTCGTGCTCTTCCCCATGACGCCGAAGCGCCGTGCCGGTCCCCACCGGCGATGTCGTTCCCCAGTTCCCCGAGTCGTACTGTCCCCGGTCCTGCTGTTCCCCAGTCGTGCGGTCGTGCTCGGCCCGTCCCCACGGGCCGCGACGGATTCAGGATCCGCCCGGACGGTGAGAGGCTCCCCAGCCTCCGCGGTTCGGCACACCCCCGTGTGTCGAACCGGCGCCTGATCCGCTGAACCGGACGCCCGTCCTGATGACTCATTTGTACGCTCGACCTGGACACCTTCGCCAGTTTCGCGGATCGATCTGAGATACATGACCGATCCCGCCTGCCGAGCACGCTGATGCCCCCGCCGCGAGGCCCGAGAGGGGCCGGGACCCGACGGCGGTGGATCGGCGTCAGAAACAGTTGTACAGGCGTCCAGGACGCGCGCTCAAATGTGGCGTGACCTGGTGGGATGCAAGGTCGGCAGCACGTCGCTGCCGCAGCCGATCCGGATCAGTCGGCCGTGGGTGCCCAGGTCAGGACCGCGCCGTCGCCGGTGCCGATGAGCGAGCCGCGGAAGCCCTTGCCGGTGAAGGTGAGGGTGCCGGCGGTGTCGCCGACGACGCGGAAACCCGCCGAGGGCAGGGCCGAGCGGTAGAAGGAGAAGATCTCCTTCTCGGCGGGGGCCGACATGACGACGGAGCCGCCGCCTGCCTCGAAGGAGGAGGTGCCCTCGACGGCGACCTGGGTGGGGAATCCCAGCCCGCTCGGGACGCCCGAGATGGTGCGGCCGTCGACCTGAACCACGGAGGTCGAGGGCTGAGCCTGTGCGGCCGGCGACGTGCTCGCGGGCGCCGTCGTCGAGGTGACTCCGTCCGGGCTTGCCGGGGAGCCGCTCGTCGCGAGGCCGGTGGGGCTGTCGGTCGAGGCCGGCGTGGGGTCGGTCTCGGTCTCCGTGGCGGAGTCGCTCCACATGGGGGTGGGCTCGGTGGACGACCACGAGGGGGAGAACGAGTCGGGGTCGCTCGCGCCCGTGATCTCCGCCGACACGTCGGTGGTCGAGGTGGCGTTGGGGTCCTGCCCCTTGACGATGCGCCCGAACGGGTTGTCCTGCCCGCACGCCGACAGCGGCATGACGAGGCCCAGGGCGAGAACGGTGGCCGCGAGGCGACGGGGCGTGTGGGTCATGGCATCTCCTGGAGCAGCGCTGTAACGGTCGTGTCACTCCACTGTGCACCCTGACCCGGGCAGTGCCCACCTCTACGCGGCGGGGATGCGTGGTCGCGGCTCCGGGCGGGTAGTTTGCGCTGCGGGGGTGGAGCGATGACGGGGCGGAGACGGCCGTGGGCTGCGGCAGAGCAGACGAGACTGGTGGCGGGGCTGCGTGCGGGCCTGCCACCGGCGTCACTGTGCCGAGAATTGGGGCGGGACGTCGACGATGTGCGGGCCCACCTGGCGTTTCTCCTCGGCGATCCACCTGCCGGCGGCGCGGGGCATCCGACGGCGGACGTCGGCGCGGGCGATCTCGACCTGTTGTGGCTGCGGATACGCACGACCTCGGTGGCGCCCACACCGCTCACCGGCGCCGGTGTCGCGACTCTCTGGCAGGCCGCGTCGAAACTGCGCCTCACCCCCGAGCAACGTGCTGAGTTCGAGCGTGACAGGTGCGTGCCGTCGCTGACCGCGCTGGGTGGAGAGGCGCTGCAGGCCGGCGCCCCCCAGGTGCTGGCCGCCACCGGGC
>DAMDJY010000223.1:0-3785 GCA_032100225.1 Mobilicoccus sp. | reverse complement strand
CATCGCCGACGAGCCGACCACGGCCCTCGACGTCACGGTGCAGGCGCAGATCATGAACCTCCTGGCCGAGTTGCAGGAGGAGCGCCAGATGGGGCTCATCCTCATCACGCACGACCTCGGGGTCGTCGCCGACGTGGCCGACCGCATCGCGGTCATGTACTCAGGTCGCATCATGGAGCGGGCCGACGTCTACGAGCTGTACGCCAAGCCGGGGCACCCCTACACGCTGGGGTTGCTCGAATCCATCCCCCGGCTGGACCAGAAGGGACAGGAGCTCGCCGCCATCGGTGGCCTGCCGCCCAACCTGCTCAAGCTCCCGACGGGGTGTGAGTTCCACCCCCGCTGCCGGTTCAAGCAGGACATCTGCACGACCGATCGCCCCGAACTGCGTGAGGCGGCTCCCGGCCGGCTCTCCGCCTGCCACTTCGCCGAGGAGGTGCTCACTCGTGGCTGAAACCATCCTCGTAGCGAAGGACCTGGTCAAGCACTACCCGATCAAGGGTGGCGTGCTGCGTCGCACTGTTGGTCACGTCAAGGCCGTCGACGGGGTGAGCTTCGAACTGCACAAGGGCGAGACGCTCGGCATCGTCGGCGAGTCCGGGTGTGGCAAGTCGACGCTCGGCCGACTGCTCATGCGGTTGGAAGAGCCGACGTCGGGGTCCGTGACGTTCGACGGCGTCGACATGTACTCCCACAAGGGTGCGGCGATGCGCAAGATCCGTCGCGACATCCAGATCGTGTTCCAGGACCCGTACACGTCGCTCAACCCGCGTAAGACGGTCGGCGACATCATCGGGGAGCCGTTCGACATCCACCCCGATGTCGTGCCCAAGGCCGGTCGGCGGCAGGCAGTTCAGGATCTGCTCGACATGGTGGGTCTCAACCCCGAGCACATCAACCGCTACCCCCACCAGTTCTCCGGTGGCCAGCGGCAGCGCATCGGCATCGCCCGCGGCATCGCCCTCAAGCCCAAGGTGCTCGTGTGTGATGAGCCCGTCTCAGCGCTCGACGTGTCGGTGCAGGCGCAGGTCGTCAACCTGATGGAGAAGTTGCAAACCGAACTCGGCCTGTCCTACATCTTCATCGCGCACGACCTGTCCGTCGTCCGGCACATCTCCGACCGGGTCGGCGTCATGTACCTGGGCAAGATGGCCGAGCTCGGCACCGAGGACGAGATCTACGAGCGCACCACGCACCCGTACACGCAGGCGTTGCTGTCTGCCGTTCCCGTGCCCGACCCGACCCTGCGTGGGCTGCGTCAGCAGATCGTGCTCACCGGCGATGTGCCTTCTCCCGCCAACCCGCCCAGCGGTTGCCGCTTTCACACGCGGTGCTGGAAGGCGCAGGACAAGTGCAAGACTGAGGAGCCTCAGCTCGTCGACCGTGCCGACGGTGCCGGTGGCCACCGCAGTGCGTGCCACTTCGCCGAGGTGCGTCAGGTCCTCGTGACCAAGGACGTCTCGGAGGCCGGAGCCGCGGAGGCCGCGACCGCACAGCAGGGCGACCGCGGCGGACTCGTCGACAAGCTCAAGGATGTCGCCGGTGACCTCAAGGAGGCCGCTGTCGACATCAAGGACACCGTCAAGGACAAGGTGACCGGTGGCCCCGAAGGCCAGATCGATCCGACGTCCCCGCAGGCGCAGGAAGCCTTCCACCAGCGTGACGGGTCCGTCGGCGACGGGCGCCCACCCGCCGTCTGAGGCCGATTCCACCCACCCGAGAACGCCCGATGCTGTGCCCACCAGGGCCACGGCCTCGGGCGTTCTCGCGTGTCGGTGCGTTGTGGGATTCTCCGCACCGGCGGGTCCGTGGGTGGATCGACGATCAGCACGTGCTGGTGGCGTCCGATCACGGCTTGCCCCGAAAACGCCCCCGGAGCAGCTCGTCGAGGGGCACCATGGGAAGACGTCTGAGGACCCGGACCCGGCTTCTGGAAGGACAGCACCATGAGCACTGCACCAACGAGGAGCGAGACAGCGGAGGGCGACTCAGCGGGCCGCGATCTCGGACTGTGGCCGATCGTCGGCGTGATCGTCGGCTCGATGATCGGCGCGGGAATCTTCAACCTCCCGATGCAGATCGCCTCTGTCGCCGCCTCCGGGCCGATGCTCATCGGTTGGGCCGTGTTCGGGCTCGGGATGGTGTTCCTGGCCTTCACGTTCCAGAACCTCGGCCGGGTGGCACCGCACGTCGATGGCGGCGTCTACGGCTTCGCCAAAGACGGCTTCGGTGACTACATGGGGTTCAGCACCTCCTGGGGGTACTGGCTCTCCACGTGGACGGGTTCCGTCAGTTACCTGGTGCTGTTGTTCTCCTCCCTCGGGCTCTACGTGCCGGCCTTCACCGGCGGCAACACCGTGTGGGCCATCATCGGCGCCTCGGTGTTCCTGTGGCTGGTTCACGGGCTGATCCTCTCGGGCATCCGCGAGGCGACGTTCATCAACATGCTCGTCACGGCGGCCAAGGTGTTGCCGCTGCTCGTGTTCGTCGTGCTCGGCATCGTCGCGTTCAAGGTCGGTGTCTTCACAGGCGACTTCTGGGGTGCGACCACGCAGATCCCCACCGATGAGGGGGCTGCTCCTCTGGGCGGCGTCTTCAGCCAGGTCAACGGCATGATGGTGCTGCTCGTCTGGTACTTCCTCGGCATCGAGTCGGCGTCGGTCTACGCGGCCCGCGCCCGGCGGCGCAAGGATGCGGCGACGGCCACGATCATCGGCTTCGTCGTCGTCCTGTCGCTGCTGGTGGCGATCAACATCCTCGCGTTCGGTATCACCGAGCGCGCCGCGCTGGCCGGGTATGCAGACCCGTCGTTGGCGGGGGTCCTCTCCGACGCCGTCGGGCCGTGGGGGGCGCACTTCGTCACCATCGGCATCGTCTTGTCGCTCGTCGGCGGCTACATGTCGTGGATGCTGCTGAGCTCCGAGATCCTCATGTACCCAGGCCGCGACGGCAACCTGCCGACGTGGTTCGGCAAGGAGAACCGCAAGGGTGTGCCGGTCGCCGGCCTCTGGCTCACCTCGTCGTGCATGCAGCTCATGTTGCTGTGGACGTTGATCAACGAGAACACGTACACGCAGCTGATGATCGCTGCCGGCGCCATGGTGCTGCTCCCCTACCTGTGGAGCGCGCTCTACCAGGTGTACATCGCGGTGACCCGCCGGCAGGAGTACTCGCACCCGGAGTCGACGCATCGCGTGCGTGACCTCGTCATCGGCGTCATCGCGACCGTGTTCGCCTGCTACCTGCTGTACGCCTCCGGCATGGACTACGTGTACCTGGCGGGCATCGCGATCAGCCTCGGAACGATCCTGTTCGTCATCGGCCGCCGGCAGCGCGGCCGCCAGATCTTCAAGCCGTACGAGTGGGGCATCCTCGCCGTGTGGGTGGTGCTGGCCATCATCGCGATGGTCCGCCTGTCCACCGGGGCCTTCTCCCTCTGACCCGCGCCGACGACCCGGCAGCAGGGCCGGGTCGTCGACCCGAGTAGGCCGACGCTAAGGCGTCAGGAGCGCAGTCTGCCCCGGAGCCAGCGCCACCGTTCGATCATCCGGGCCTCGAAGCCGCGGTCCTTGGGGTGGTAGTAGTCGGCCACTCCGGCGAGGTCGTCGGGCAGGTATTGCTGGGTGGCGACGGAGTCGGGCTCGTCGTGGGCGTACACGTAGGCCTCGGCCTTGCCCGGAGCGCGCGTGGCCGATCCGGCCTGGCGGGCGCGTTCGGTTCCGCGCAGGGGCGGCGGGACGGCAGCGCCCTTACCGGCACGCACGTCGGCGATGGCCTCATTCACA
>DAMDJY010000222.1:0-3786 GCA_032100225.1 Mobilicoccus sp. | reverse complement strand
GAGAACGTCATCGGCCCACCAGCAGAGTGCTGGTAGGCCGATGGTCGCGCTGATGCGGAATCAGAGGAGGCGCGTGTCCTGCTTCTCGATGGTCACGCCGTTCTCGGTGGGTTCGAGGCTGTGCACGGATGCGCCCTCGACCTCGGAGATGAACGCCTCGACCTCGCCGTCGACGTAGTGAATCGCTGCGCCGTCGTCGACACCCCACCCGCCGGGGAGCTGGTTGGTGTCGATGAACTCCTTGAACTGCGGCGCGCGCTCGGCCTCGGTGTTGTAGTGCGGGCAGAAGCTGCCAGGCACGAGACCCAGTCCGAGGGCCAACGGGCTGACGCCACGGCCGTAGGAGTCGGTCGTGCAGCCCTCGTGCCAGACGGCGCCGCCGGCGCTGACTCCGGCGAGGACGACATCACGACCCGGGTCGGCCACGTAGGAGCGGAACCGCTGGCCGATGCCGTGCGCACTCCACAGCGCCAGCATGTTGAGCGTGTTGCCGCCGCCGACGAGGAACACGTCGACCTCGTCCATGCGCTCGATCGCGTCCGCTGCGCCACTCCACAGCGTGAGGACGCTGGTGCGCACCTTCGAGCTGTAGGCGTTGATGAACCGCGACACGTACAGGCCGTCGTCGGCCGAAGCAGTGGGGACGAAGCAGACCAACGGGTTGGTCGCGTCGGTGAGGGACATGATGTACCGGTCGAGGCTGGTGGCCCGGTAGTCCTCGGAGGAGGAGAAGCCGCCACCGCCCATCGCGACGATGTGAGTGGTCATGCTCTGACGGTATCGCTCGGAGCGCATCCACGGTGGGGGAGAAGGTCCCCGGCCGATGTGGCGCTGCTCCCATCGCGACAACCGATGACAACCGATGAGAACCGATCAATTCGCGCGGGGCCCGGGGCGTACGTGGAGTGCCGCACGAGTGCGTCAGTCGAGCAGGGTGGCCGAGCTGGAGTAGAGCTGCGCCTTCTCGACGTAGACGGCCGCGTTGCGGGCGACCTTGTCGAGTTCGGCCTCCGTCAGTTCGCGGCGGACCTTGCCCGGAACTCCCATCACGAGGGACCGGGGCGGGATCTGCACCCCTTCGGAGACGAGCGTGCCGGCGGCGACGATCGAGTCGGACCCGATGCGGGCGCCGTTCATCACGGTGGAGCCCATCCCGACGATCACGCGGTCCTCGACCTGTGCGCCGTGGACGACGGCTGCGTGACCCACGGTCACGTCCTCGCCGAGCACGCACGGGAATCCGGGGTCGGCGTGCAGCACGGCGTTGTCCTGCACGTTGCTGCGGGCGCCGATGCTGATGTCGTCACCGTCACCGCGCGCGACGGCACCGAACCACAGGCTCGCCTGTGACCCTAGCGTGACGGCCCCGACCAGCACGGCCGTCGGAGCCGTCCACGCGTCGTCGGCGACGACCGGTGCGACGCCCGAGAGGGCGACGCGCACGGCTCAGCCCACGTCGTTCGCGTTGGCCGGACGGCGCCCGGTCGACTTGGTGTAGTACTGCGTCACCTTGCGCGAGACGAGCATGCGCACCAACGCGATGACCGCGCCGGAGAAGACGGCCCAGAGGATCGCCTCGTACATCTCGGTGTCGGGGTCCTCGGGGTTGGCGGGCGGCTCGCTCGCCATGACGGCCTTCCAGCCACCCTCCGACACCTTTTTCGCGAGCACGCTGGCGCCCAGCGCAGCGCCGGTACCAATGATCTTGAACAGCTTGTCACCCATGCACCGAAGTGTGCCAGGCCCGCGCCCCTCCCGGCGACGTCTGACGTCAGGAATGGTGTTTCCAGACGTGGTGTCGACCCGATCTCGGTGCATCCGCACTCGGAAGGGGGGTTAGAGTCTCTTTACTTCGACAGGGGAGCGCTTCGGCGCTGAGAGTGCGGCCCGCCCGCAGACCCTCGAACCTGATCCGGTTTGCACCGGCGTAGGGAGTCGAGCATCTCGAGGTGCGCGTGTGCGTGCCTCCCCCCGAGGTGTCCGGACAACCGGCCGACCACGGGAGCCACACATGACCACCCGCACCACCACCACTGCAGACGCCGACCACCGCTTCGGCCGAAGGCCTGCTCGCGGCGGGCCCTTCGCCTGGCGGGCCGTCGACCTCGTCACCCTCGCCGTCCTCGGCGTCGCGCTCGGCGTCGTGTTCTGGGGCTTCGACACCTTTCTGTACAACCCCCTCAAGGTCGCCCTCAGCGGGTTTCCGCCCGCGCAGGAGCTGATGCTGGGCGTGTGGCTGCTGCCCGCCGTCGCCGGTGCCCTGCTCGTGCGTCGCCCGGGTGCGGCACTGCTGTGCGAGATGGTCGCCGCCAACGTCGAAATGCTGCTCGGCAACCAGTGGGCAGGGATGGTGCTGCTCAGCGGCCTGCTGCAGGCGCTCGGTGTCGAGGTGGCCGTCGCCCTGTGGCGCTGGCGTCGACACGACCGGTTCGTCGCGATGCTCGGTGGCGCCCTGGCCGCGACGTTCGAGATCGTCCTCTACGAATGGTGGTCCTACGTCGCGGAGTTCTCGTGGGCGTGGAAGTTCATCTACCTCGGCGCCGGCATCGTCTCGGGCATCGTCATCGCGGGACTGGGTGGTATCGCCCTGATCCGCGCGCTGGTGGGCACCGGAGCCATCGCCCACTTCCCGCCCGGCGAGGAGCACGCCGTCGCCTCCCGCCAGGCCTGACGTGCCGGCCGCACTCGAGGCGCGCGGCCTCACCTGGACACCCCTGGCCAGGTCCACCCGGATTCTGGACGCCGTCGATCTGCGGATCGAGGAGGGCGAGCGCGTCCTGCTCGCCGGGGCGAGTGGCGCGGGCAAGTCGACGCTGCTGCGGGCTCTCGCCGGTGTGCTCGGTGAGGCCGAGGCCGGTGATCTGACCGGTGAGGTCCTCGTCGACGGCGGGCCGCTGCACCCCGGTGACGGGCAGGTCGGCCTCCTGCTGCAGGACCCGATCTCCTCGCTCGTCGCCGGGCGGGTCGGTCGCGACGTTGCATTCGGTGTCGAGAACCTCGCCGTTCCTCGAGCCCAGATTCACGAGCGCGTCGCCGAATCACTGGAGGCTGTGGGCTTTCCGTACGGAACCGAGCACCGCACCGCCGCGCTCTCGGGCGGGGAGGGGCAACGCCTCGCGCTCGCAGGGGTGCTCGCCATGCGCCCTCGCGTGCTGCTGCTCGACGAGCCGACGGCCATGCTCGACGACGACTCCGCAGGGCTCGTCCGTGACGCGGTCGCCCGGGTCGTCGCCCAGCGTCAGGTGAGTCTGGTCGTCGTCGAACACCGCCTCGACCGGTGGCTCGGTGGCTCCGAACGCCTGATCGACCGGTTGATCGTGCTGGGCGAGGGCGGACGGGTTATCGCCGACGGTCCGCCCGACGCCGTGCTGGCACGTGATCGCGAGATGCTGCTCGACGCCGGAATCTGGTTGCCCGACGCGCCGATTCCCGAACCGACACGGATCGGTGTCCCCGCGCCGCGGCATGTGCTCAGTGGCACGGCGTTGACGTTCGAGCAGGTCGGATTGCTGCGGACTCCGCGCCGCGGGCTGTCCGTCGCACGCAAGCAGGCGCCGACCCCTGCGTTGACGGACATCGACCTCGACGTGCGGGCCGGGGAGCTCACGGCCTTCTGCGGACGCAGCGGCGCTGGCAAGTCCTCGTTGTTGTCGGTGGCCGTCGGGTTGGAACGACCCACCTCCGGAGTGCTCACGGTTGCACCCGAACTCGCGGGTGCGGCAGGCGCTGCCCCGGGCCGGTGGACCTCACTCGAACTCGCGGAACGAGCGGCCTGGGTGCCGCAGC
>DAMDJY010000221.1:2826-3789 GCA_032100225.1 Mobilicoccus sp. | reverse complement strand
CGACCCCTCGTAGCCGGGCCAAGGGCGAACCCGTCCCCGCACTCGACCCCGAACCCGGCGCTGACCCCGCGGGCGCGGTGAGCAGCCGCGCAGACCGCCGACGATCTGCGCGTCCGGGAAGGAGCAGGACGGCCGCCGCGAGCGCGACGGCAACGAGCATGCCCGTCATCACTCGCCCTGGCCGTCGAGGAGGTGCTGGAGCAGAGCGTGTCCATCGCGGGGGCGGTAGCCGCCGGTGTCGCGGGCCAGTGCAGGCACGACGCGCAGACTCTGCGCGTCACCGGTGATCACCCCGATCGAATCGACGACACGAGCTCCGGCGTCGCGGCGCATGTGGATGACGACCCGCAGGGCGCTGACGACCTGGCTCCGGGTGGCCGACGGGCCCATCCCGGCGAGCGCCCCGAGAGCTTCGAGACGAGCCACGACATCCTGCGGGGTGTTGGCGTGGACGGTGCCGCATCCGCCCTCGTGACCGGTGTTGAGGGCGGTGAGCATGTCACGTACCTCGGGCCCGCGAACCTCGCCCACGACGACGCGGTCGGGGCGCATCCGCAGGCTCTGCCGCACGAGGGCAGCGAGGTCGACGGCCCCGCGACCTTCGACGTTGGCGGGTCTGGTTTGCAGCGCGACCACGTGCGGGTGGGCCACGGCGAGCTCGCGGACGTCCTCCACGATGACCAGCCGCTCGTGGGCGGGTACCTCGGCCAGCAGAGCCGCCAGCAGCGTCGTTTTTCCGCTACCCGTTCCGCCTGTGACCAAGAAGGCGCAGCGACGGCGCACGACCTCGGTGAGCACCCGACTCATACCCTCGGTGCAGGCGCCCCACGACTGGAGGTCCGCCAGCGTGGGAGCGGTGCGGCGCGGGATGCGCAGGCTGATGTGCGGCCCGCCGTCGACCAACGGCGGGAGAACCGCGTGCAGTCGGATGCCGCTGCTCAGTTGTCCGTCGACGTATGGCTC
>DAMDJY010000221.1:0-2816 GCA_032100225.1 Mobilicoccus sp. | reverse complement strand
CGCGACATCCCCGCGCTGCTGGCCGCCCACGGCCTGGCCCTGCCCAATCAGGGCGACGTCGACCCGCAGGCACTCGCCGGCGCGGTTTCGACCGGCACCCACGGCACGGGGCTGGCCTTCACCGGATTCGCAGGCGCGGTCACCGCCCTCACTCTCATCGACGCGACCGGCACCCGCCGCGAGCCGCACGGCGAGACGCCGCAGGTCACCCTGATCACCGATGCGGCAGTCCACGTGTTCAAGACCGCGGCCCCGGTCGATCCACACCCCACCGGTGCCGTTGACGAGCACGTCGGTGACCGCCTCGTCCTGCACGAACTCGGCCAGCGGCCCCAACCCCAGCAGCGCCTCCTCGATGTGACCGGCCTTGCGGTGGACACCCACCTCGCCGAGGACGACCGCCTCCCGCTCGACCGCGTGGGCGACGCGCCCCGATGTCGGTCCGCGACCACGCCTGATGTGTTCCCACACAGCGGTGTTGGTGGTGTTGGTGGCGCCGACTGTCCCCACGACCGGCATCGGCTCCGTCATGCCGTCCTCCGCAGCGGTTGTAGCCGCCCCAGCAGGGCGTCGACGGACTTGCCGAACGCACCGCGGGTCGGTGGATGCCGCCCCTCGGAGAGCGCGGTCGTGACCCGCGCGTCGGTGGCCACAGTTCCCAGCAGCGGCACCTCCAGACAGTGCGCGACGGTCTCGGGGACGACGGGGTTCGACCGGTCGGTGCGACAAGCGAGCCACAGACCGTCGTGGACCGCGTCGAGGTGCCGGACGGATGCTGCGGCGCCGGTCAGCGCGGGGATCGTCGTGCCGGTGAGGGCGATGACCTCGTCGCTGAGGTCGGCGACGGCCTCCTCCCACACCTCACCTGCGCGTGGTGCGTCGACGACGATGATGTCGCTGACCCGCGCCAACGCGTCCATCACGCCACGCAGCACGTCGGCCGAGGGAATCATCGGCCGGTTTCGGTCGAAGGAGAGCATCCCGGTGCGCCCGGCGAGCGGCAACCGGCCGAAGAGCGCCGCACCGTCGAGCACCCCGACGGCGTCGGCGAGGTCACGCCAGCGCAGGCCCTGCTCCTCGTCGGCACCCAGGAGGACGTCGAGACCACCGCCGAAGGGACGGGCATCGACGGCGACGACGGCTGCACCGAGTTCGGAGGCCCGGGTGGCGAGCGCTGCGGTCAGGACGGAGGCACCGACACCACCGGCCGTGCCGACGACGGAGATCACACGAGTCATGACCGAAGGGTGCGCGGGTCTCGGCCGGCTCGACGCGTCTGGACACGTCCCTGTGGAACCACGCACATCCGAGCGAGGGCTGTGGACGGCGGCAACGTCTGAGTGGGCGCAGCTGGTGCCGACCTGGAAGAGAAAATGGGGCGGCCCCCGCTGGGGGGACAACGGGGGCCGCCAACGCGCCAAGCCCCGGGGGGGAGGAGCTGGTGCGCCGCGCTCAACCCGAAGGGAGCGCTGACACCATTGTGCTTGTTGGACGTCCGATTGGCAATTCCATCGTGCACATTTCTTGTGGTGTGTCGATAGACACCCAAGGGCACTCTGACCAGGGCATCCGCCCCGCAGCGGGCCTTCTGACAGGCCATGTCGAACGGGGCTGGTGAGCACCCCCTACACACAAGACGAGGGCACCTCGGCGAGGAGGTGCCATCGGCCGGTGAGCGACCGGGTGATCAAGCATGCGGTCAAGCCGTCCGGGCGGGTCGAGCCCGCCTGCGGACCGGTCCATCAGTGGACTGCCTGCGTGTGGGTGCCCGGTCGTCCACCTGTTGCCGTCGGGACGATCTCTCGTCCTGTCGACACGTTCAGTCTCCCCCCGCCGATCGGGCCCTGACAAGGCCCGAACCTGGTGTCGTGCGTCATTGCGCCGTACTCTCAAGATGGCGAAGCTCGGGCGCGCAGCCGGCGACGGCGCAGCCCACGTTCGGTCGGCAGTCCGGCCGATGTTCAGTCGAGGCGGCCGGCGCGAACGGCTGTGGCGATGCGTTCGCCCTCAGTCGCACCGTCGACCACCGCTGCGGTCACGTGCTTGATCCACAACTCGATGCCTTCGCGGGTGCCACCCGAATAGGCGCTCAACGCACCGAGGTACGGCGCTCCGGAGCGGCGCAGGTGGCCCGACTCCGGCACGGAGACGCCGGTGGGGTCGACGCCTCCCGCATGGACCAGAGCACGCTCGACCGCCCTCGCGACGAGCCCGTTGCCCCGCACGAACGGCCGAACCACGGCGATCTCGGCGTGCACGAGCGCGGCGACGAGCAGAACGGGAACTCCCGGCCGCCCCGCCTGCTCCAGCAGGTCGACGACGCCCGTCAGACGCGCGCCGACCGACCTCGGTGCCTCGCCCAGATCGGCGAACTCCGCGCACGGCACACCGTCACCTCTGGGCCGCCCCAGCTGATCACGATCTCCGGCTGCCACGAGCGGTTCGGCCGCCGCCGTGTGCAGCCGGGCGAGAGCCTGCCGTGGAGACGTCGTGAGGATGCGCCCGACATGCTCGGCCTCAGCCGTCGCCTGCACGGCACCACGGATGACCGCGAGGGTCGGATCGAGCGGCTCGGGCCAGGCCGTCGCCCCGATGATCAGCGAGCGGACCACCGCGTCTTCGGACCGAGCACCGTCGACCTCGGCCGAGGCACGCGCGCCCCGGACCCGCGACTCCGCAGCCGCCTCGGGAGCCCGGCGCCGCAATCCCTCGTGCCACCGCAACTGCGTGCAGGCCTCACGAGCTTCGTTCAGTGCCGTCTCGACCTCCGGCCAGGCGGCGATCGTGGCCAGGGCGTCCGCAGCATCGCTCATCCC
>DAMDJY010000220.1:0-3790 GCA_032100225.1 Mobilicoccus sp. | reverse complement strand
GGGCAGGCCGCGGCCGCATCGCGCACGGCGGCCTCCAGGCCCAGCTCGCTCAACGCCTGGGGGTGGATGCCGCGCACGGTGATGCGCAGCGCATCCAACCCGCGCTGCACGGCGTCCTTGGCCTCCCGCAGCACGTGTTCAGCTCGGGGTCATCGGCCACAGCCGGGGACAGTTGCGCCTCACCGAGTTTCATCGCTCCTGCACTGCCTCTCGGGGGTCCTCGTCCCCGATCACGGCACTGTCGAGGTCGGCGGCCGTGATATCTCGCAGCTGTCCGACAAGCACCGCTCCCACCTGCGGCTGCACGAGTTCGGGTTCGTCTTTCAGGACGGTCAGCTCATCCCCGAGCTCTCGGCGCGCGAGAACGTCGCGCTGCCGCTGATGCTCACCGGCACCTCCCGAACTCGGGCGCTCGCCACTGCTGACGAACGACTCGGACAACTGGGGCTCGGCGACATGCGGGGTCGGCGTCCCGGCGACATGTCCGGTGGTCAGGCACAGCGCGTCGCCATTGCCCGCGCCCTGGCCGGTGAGCCCAGCGTGATCTTCGCCGACGAGCCCTCCGGCGCCCTGGACCAGGCCACCGGCCACGAGATGATGCAGATCCTCACCACCACCGCCCGTTCCACCGGCGCTGCGCTCGTCCTCGTGACTCACGACGTCGACGTCGCCCGCTGGTGTTCACGCCTCATCGAGATCCGCGACGGGCTCGTCCACGCAGACCGGCTCATCGACTCCGGTCAGACGGAGTCGGTCCGATGAGTACGGCGCCCAGCACAGAGGTCGTCCAGGGTGGCGGGGGATCCGACACGGCAAGCGCGGGCCGCTCCAGCGCCGGGGTCTCTGGGCTCACCGCGTTCACCCTGCGCCTGACTCGCGCCCGGTTCTCATCGCGCAGTGGTGAATCGCTGCTCTATGGGGCGTCCGTTCTGGCCTCGACGGTGTGCTCGCTCATCGCGTTCACGGTCGCGGGTGGCACGTGGATGTTCTACCAACGCTCGGCCCACCCGAGCGGCATCCTGGCCCAGCTCGCCCAGGACCCCACGTTCGTGATGATCCTCAGCTTCTACGTCGGGCTGGCCGCGCTCGCGTGTGCGCTCATCGTGCCCTCGCTCGTGTCGCTCTCGGCCGCCGGTGCGCAACTGGGAGCCCGGGGCCGCGAGCGTCGGCTGGCTTCGCTGCGGCTGCTCGGGCTGTCCTCCGGTGACGTCACCCGGATGGCGCTGTTCGACGCGCTGGTGCAGACCGCTGCAGGCACGCTGCTCGGCTTTGTCGCCTACCTCGTCACGGTGCCGCTGTGGCAGCGCATCTCCTTTCAGTCCATGCCGATCGGCGCAGGGGAGATGTTGCTGCCGTGGTGGCTGGGGCTGCTCGTGGCGGGTGTGCTCGTCGCGCTCGGCATGGTCGCGTCGGCGTGGGGGTTGCGACAGGTACGAATCTCGCCGCTCGGGGTGTCGCAGCGCACCACCTCTCCGGCCGTGCGTGTCTGGCGCCTCGTGGCTCTGGTCGTCGTGGTCGTGGCGGGCATGGTCGTGATGCCGATGCTGAAGGTCAAGGGTTCTGGCAGTGCGTTGTTCGTCGTCTCGGGGATCGTCGTGTTGCTTCTGCTGGCGATCAACGTGGCCGGTCCGTGGATCTTGCAGCTGCTCGCTCGTCTGCTGGCGCACGCGCCCTCTCCGGCGCTGTTGACGGCGGCCCGGCGCATCACGGCTTCACCCAAGGCGACGTGGGGGCGGGTGTCGACCATCGGGGTCCTCGCCTTCATCGGTGGCTACCTCGCCAACCTTCCGCTCGCCTACGACGCGGCCAATGCCGGTAACGATGCCCAGCGGTCCTTCATGCAGCAGGCGCACGGTGACTTCACCGTCGGCGCGTTCATCACGTTGGCCTGCGGTTTCGCCCTGACGGCGACATCGCTCCTGATCACGCAGGCGTCGGCGACGATCGAACGTGCCGAGCAGAGTCGCGCCCTGCACAAGGTGGGCGTGCCCAGCTCGTTCGCGCTGCGGGTCATGTGGCTCGAGACGTTCGGGCCGCTGCTCGCCAGCACGCTCCTCGGCGGTGGGCTGGGCGCGATGATGGCGGCGCCGCTGGCCGCACAGGTACGCAACTCAGGGCTGGATAACGGCGGCACGGGCCTGGTCGCGATGGTTGTCGTGATGGCCGGCGGACTGCTGGTGGCTGCTCTGGCGTTGCTCGCCTCCCATCCGCTGCAACACCGCATCGTCGCTGCCGAACAGCGCCGCAACGACTGAGGAGTTCGGATTCCTGGCACGCTGCGGACACGACGAAGGGCCGGTGGAGAAATCCACCGGCCCTTCGTCTGTTGGAGCGAGTGACGGGAATCGAACCCGCGTATCAAGCTTGGGAAGCTTGTGTTCTACCATTGAACTACACTCGCGTTTGAGCAGGTCAGACGGCCTTTTCGGGCATTTTCCACCGGGGTGGTCCAGCCGCTGCGGTCACCGCTCGTCGTGATGGCGAAGAGGTGACGATCAGCCGTCGATCGTGTGTGCAGCAGTCTACGACATGACCTCCGCTGCTTCGACCCTCACCCGCGCAGCCCGAGCCTCAGCGGCAGCCGACGGTCGCGGTGGCGAGGGTGTCGATGGAGTTGCGGACCGAACTCGTCTTGCGGTTGCCGTTCTGGATGAACGCGAAAGCGCGGGTGCGGCCATCGGAGCCGCGAACCACGCCGGCCAATGCGACGGCATCGCCGAGGGTGCCGGTCTTGGCCATGACCTTGCCGGTGGCGCATCGCTGCGCGGCCGACTTGTAGCGGCTGCGCAGAGTGCCCGTCTGACCCGCGCGGGGCATCGCGCCATAGGCGAAAGCGACCTGGCGCATCGACGGGTCGTCCCACAGATGGTCGACGGTGCTGACCAGGGTGTTCACCGGCATCCGGTTGGAGCGGGACAGGCCCGAACCGTCCTTGTTGACGTACCCCTTCAGCGGGATGCCGGCACGGGCGAGGACCTCGCGCTGGTGGGCCAGGGAGTTCGTCCACGTGGGACGCTTGCCGGATTCGAGCGCCGCGATGCGCAGCATGTACTCGGCATAGTCGTTGTCGCTGACCGACAGCATCCGGCCGACCAGGGCAGAGACGGTCGGGGACCAGCTGGCACCGAGTTCACGTGCCTGCGGCGGGGTGATCCCGGCACCGGCCACCTTGGCCGTGATGCCGGCCGACTTGAGGTGCGTGGCAAAGGTCTTTGCGGCCGCGGTGGTTCCGTTCGCGCCGCGGTACCCGGCCAAGGTCAGACCGCGGATGAGCTGCACCTCGCCGCCACTGATGTAACTGCTCTTCCAGCCGGTGGCGTTGGTGGGGGCCGGAAACACGGAGGCGTCCGCGTACAACGTGATCGACGTGCGGCCCTGCGCCTTGAGCTGCGCGGCCGTGCGGGCAGCGAGGGTCTTGAGCTTCGCCGAGGTCAGCGACGGGTCACCCGCGCCCCGCAGGTACACGTTGCCGGCCACCGCGGGGGACTGGTAGACGCGGGTCACGAGCTGCGTGTTCGGCGACGTCGAGCTCAGCACGGTGAACGCCGTCATGACCTTCTGCGTCGACGCGGGCATACGCGTGGTCCCCGTGCGCTGCGACCACAGGGTGCGACCCGTGGACTCGTCGATGACGATGCCCGAGAATCCACTGCCCAGGTACGTGCTGCGAGCGCCCGCGTTGAGTCGGGTCGTCATGCCGGCAGGGGCCTTGACCGCGGCCGGCTTCGCGGCAGCGGCCCGTGCCGTGGTCGTCGACGCGCTCGACACGGCCGCCGGGACGCTCGCCGAG
>DAMDJY010000219.1:0-3904 GCA_032100225.1 Mobilicoccus sp. | reverse complement strand
CGCTGGTAGGCGAGGATCGCCTGCTGGGTGCCGCGCCCGAAGACGCCGTCGGCCGTGATGCCGAGTGCCGTCTGGCCGAGGGCGACGGTTGCCTTGTCGCGTGAGCCGAGCAGTGTCAGTGGCAGCGCGGAGGCCGGAGGCACCGGGAGTGCGATCGGGCAGGGGGCCGTGCGGCGGCCGGAGTACAGCGGCGCGGGTGTCCCGGCGTACACGCGGCAGGGGCCGACGTCGGAGTCCGTCCGGGCCTGTCCCGTCCACCACGACGTGCGCCCCATGGCGCCGTCCCACGTCAGGGAGATGTGGATGTGGTCGGTGTGCGGACTCGCGCCGGAGTAGGGCGCCCAGCCGCGCTCGGGGGCGTAGGCGCGCCACATCTGCTTGTTCCAGATGAGGTACTGGATGCCGAGGCGCCGGGCGACCGCTCCCCCGTCGGCCGTCACCCAGGTGCGAAAGGAGTTGGCGACCGCGCGCTGCGTCGGATCGGCGGCATTCAGCATCCAGTCGATGGCGCGTCCGTCGTGGTGTTCGCTCAGCGTCCCGTCGCAATTGCGAGAGAACCCCACGACCCCGGCGCCGTAGGTCGCGGTCAGCAGTCGACCGAGGCGGACGGTGCCCGTGCGGTCGGTCGGGTCACACGCCGTGGCGGGCTGATACCGGGGCTGCACGTCGAGCTTGGCCGGCAACGTCACCGATGGGCGAGGCGTCGTCAGGACGACCGATGCGCCGGGGACAGCCGCGGGCCTGACGACGGGCGGAGCCGCAGACGGTGCGCCCGCCGCGAGCGCGGGGAGAGTCGTGGCCGGACCAGCCAGGGCCACCACGCAGGCGGCGATGAGGGGGACGCGGATAGAACGACGGGACACAGGTCCTCCAGGGCACGCGGGCGGCAGGCGGGGCGAAGCAGCAGGGGGTGAAGCAGCTGGGCGGGTGCCGTCCGGGGGCCGACGGGTGAATCCGACTCACCTGTCAGGTCGGCCCTGCGAGGGAGGTGCTGAGGGAAAGCGCGTCAGCCGGCAGGGTCGGATGCGCCCGCCGGAGCAGGTGGCGTCGGTAGAGTCCGCGCCATGGACAAAGTCGTCAGCAGTGCGGCCGAAGCGGTCGCCGACATCCCGGACGGAGCGAAGCTGTCGGTCGGCGGCTTCGGACTCTGCGGCATCCCTTCCACCGTGATCAATGCGTTGCACGAGCGCGGCGTGAGTGACCTCTCGGTCGTCTCCAACAACTGCGGTGTCGACGACTGGGGTCTCGGCATCCTTCTGCGGGACAAGCGGATCTCGCGGATCCAGGCCTCCTACGTGGGTGAGAACAAGGAGTTCGAGCGTCAGTACCTTCACGGTGAACTGGAGGTCGAGCTCACTCCGCAGGGCACGCTGGCCGAGAAGATGCGCGCCGGTGGCTCGGGAATCCCCGCGTTCTACACCCAGACCGGCGTGGGCACGTGGGTCGCCGAGGGCGGGCTCCCCCTGCGCTATGGCGACAACGGCGAGGTCGTCAAGACCTCCGACCCCAAGGACACCCGCGAGTTCGAGTGGCAGGGAGAGATGCGCACCTTCGTCCTCGAAGAGGCCATCACGACCGACTTCGGCCTCGTGCGCGCCTGGAAGGGCGACCGGCACGGCAACCTCGTGTTCCACTCCGCGGCACGCAACTTCAACCCGCCGGCCGCCATGGCCGGGCGCATCACGATCGCCGAGGTCGAGCACCTGGTCGAGCCGGGCGAGATCGACCCGGACGAGGTCCACCTGCCGGGCATCTTCGTTCAGCGCGTCGTCGCGCTCACCCCCGAGCAGGCGGCCGACAAGCGCATCGAGAAGCGCACCGTGCGCGAGACGGACGAAGGAGGCAAGTGATGGCACTCTCCCGCAAGCAGATGGCGGCACGCGCGGCCAAGGAGTTGCGCGACGGTGACTACGTCAACCTGGGGATCGGTCTGCCGACCCTCGTCCCTAACTACGTCGAGGACGATGTCGAACTCGTGCTGCAGTCCGAGAACGGGCTCCTCGGCGTAGGCGCCTACCCGGCCGAGGACGAGGTCGACCCCGACCTCATCAACGCGGGCAAGGAGACGGTGACACTGCGCAAGGGCGCCTCGGTCTTCGACTCCGCCACGAGCTTCGGCATGATCCGTTCCGGCAAGGTCGACGCCGCGATCCTCGGCGCCATGCAGGTCAGCGTCAGCGGCGACATCGCCAATTGGATCATCCCCGGCAAGATGGTGAAGGGCATGGGCGGCGCGATGGACCTCGTCCACGGCGCGAAGAAGGTCATCGTGCTCATGGAGCACAACGACCGCTCCGGCGGCCCCAAGATCCTGCAGGAGTGCACGCTGCCGATCACTGGGCTCGGGGTCGTGCAGCGCATCATCACCGACCTCGGCGTCATCGACGTCACCGAGGCCGGGCTCGTCGTGCGCGAACTCGCCGAGGGCGTCACGCAGGAGGAGATCACCGAGCGCACCGGAGCGCCGCTGACCTTCGATCTGACGGACACCCCCGCCCTCGACTGAGTCGCTCCTGCTCGCCACAACGCCGTGCGCGAAAGCACCGTCCACTCAGTGACGCGAGCGATCGAACGGGAGCGGCGCGTTCTTGAACGAGAGGATGGGCTTCTCGATGAGGTTCCACGAGGCGCACGCGAGCAGGGCAGCGACCAGCACAGCGGTGATCGTGTAGCCGACGACTCCGAGCACGCCTGCCACGCCGGACACGACGAGCAGGGTCTCGATGGGCCAGTGGAAGACGTACATGCCGTAGGAGAGGTCCCAGGGGAGGCCGGCGCGCAGGAACGGCGTGCTGACTGTGGCCCACATGCACAGGTAGGCAAACGCGGGGGCGCCGAGCACGCGGTAGTCGGTGAGCAACACGAGGCTGACGCCGAGGACGATGAGAGAGACCAGGGCCCAGCGTCCGGTGATGGGCAGCTCCGCGCGGTAGGCGTAGGTGGCGACCCCGAGGAGGAACACGAGGAAGAACCGGGTGAACAACGCTCCGGGCGGCTCCGCGATCCCGAACTCCGCTACGGCTGCGAGCACGGCGAAGCACGCCGCAGCCGCGAGCAGAACCCAGCGCCGGCGGCGCAGGAAGCCGAAGAGGCCGACGGCGACGACGAGTCCATAGCAGACCACCTCGTAGAAGAGGGTCCACAGTGCGCCGTTGACGACGCCCGGCTGAGCGGTGCCCGAGGGCAACCCGGCTACGCCGAAGTTGTCCGGAGCGATGAACAGCAGCGAGTTCTCGACGGCGTACCGCCAGGCCGGGTCTGGTCCGGTGAACACCGAGGCGGCCGGGCGCCCCTCGAACACGGCGATGAGCGGCGCGACGACGAACGCGGTGGTCACGAGCACGATCCAGAACAACGGCATGATCCGCAGAAACCGGTGCCACGCGTATCGAGCCACGGAGCCGAGTCGATCGAACGAGGACGCGACGAGGAATCCCGAGAGGACGAAGAACGCGTCCACGGCCAGGCCGGCCACTTCGGTCTCTCCCACGTGGGGTTGAACTCCGAGAAAGATCGCCGAGGCGTGCGCGACGGCGACCATGGTCGCGAAGATCAGACGCAGATTGTCGAGGCTGTTGGCCTTGGGGTCGAACTTCTCGGCCAACGTGTTGCCCCGTGGGCGCGGATCTGCCGGGGTCCGCCTGATCGTGTCGTCGATCGTCGCCACCATGATTCCCCCGTCGATTCCCCGTCGTCTCCTGTGTACATCCGACGGCACCGGTCCGGCAACAACACGGACTCTCACGTGACGTCAGGTTCAACCTTCACGTTACGTGAGACTCGGGGAGGGTGCAATGCGGCATGGACGAATGACCAGGTCGCGGAAGCGGGGGCACCCGAGGGGGCGGGCTGGAGGCGGGTCTCCGGGGAGCGCCGGCCGGCTGCGGCGGGCTCCGCAGCGGCA
>DAMDJY010000218.1:0-3921 GCA_032100225.1 Mobilicoccus sp. | reverse complement strand
AAATCGAAACCGACGACTCACAGAGCGACCGGACCGAATGAAGGGGGCGGCCCAGGGGGGCTCGACCCGCGCGGCGTGATCGGCAACCCGATCCCGCAGCTCAACGACCTGCCCAAGGGCGAGTACGTCGTGCAGACGTTCTTCAACCAGTACGAGACCGCCAAGCGGTCCGACGGGTCGCGCATCATGGTGCACTTCCCGTGCGGCGACGGCGGCGACATCTGGCACTCCCCGGGCAACCTGTACAGCGCGCCCGTCACCGTCAAGGTCGACCCCGCCAAGGGCACGACGTTGGACCTGCGCCTGACCAACGTGGTGAAGCCGTCGGAGCCGGTCCCGGCGGGTGGCACGTGTCAGCAGGGCAACCCGGCGACGACGCAGCACGTCAAGCACGTCAAGATCCGCAGTAAGAAGCTCTCGAAGTTCTGGGGGCGTGACATCTACATCGCGGCCGACGTGCTGCTGCCCAAGGGCTACGACGACCCCAAGAACGCGGGCGTGCGGTACCCGATGGAGGTCATCCACGGGCACTACCCGAAGTCGAACCCGAACAGGTTCGACGAGAAGCTCGGTAACGACTTCTCGAAGTGGTGGATGTCGGACGAGGCGCCCCGGTTCATCTCGGTGGTGTTGCGCACCGAGAACCCGTTCTACGACGACTCGTACGTCATCGACTCCGCGAACATCGGCCCCTACGGCACGGCGTTCCACACCGAGCTGTTGCCGGCGATCGACAAGCAGTTCCGCACCATCGGGCAGCCGTGGGCGCGTGTCATGACGGGTGGTTCGACGGGCGGCTGGGTGAGCCTGGCCAACCAGCTCTTCCACCCCGAGCTGTTCGGCGGCACGTGGTCGGGCTTCCCCGACGCCGTCGACTTCCACGCCCACCAGGTGATCGACCTGTACAACGACAAGAACGTGTACTACGCGGGCGACAACTGGGCGCAGCCCGAGCGTCCCGCGGCGCGCGGCGTCAACGGTGACACGTGGTGGACCACCCGTCAGGAGAACCACTGCGAGCTCGCGCAGGGCACCAAGACTCGCGGCATGGGTCAGTGGGACGTGTGGAACGCCGCCTGGGGCCCGCAGGGCAAGGACGGGTACCCCGCCGAGCCCTGGGACAAGGTGACGGGCGAGATCGACCCCACGGTTGTCGAGCACTGGAAGCGGTGGGACCTCACCGAGTTCCTCGAGAAGAACTGGTCGACCGTCGGACCCAAGGTCAACGGCAAGATCCACGTGTACGTCGGCGAGCACGACAACTACTTCCTCGACGGCGCCGTGCACATGATGGACGCCCGCGTGCAGAAGCTGTCGAACCCGGCTCCGGACATCGCGTTCACCTACGGACCGACGGGCAATCACGGCTGGTCGCCGTGGACCAAGCCGCAGCTCTACCGCGTGATGGCCGACCACATCGCGAAGAACGCCCCGGCCGGCACCGACACGTCGGGCTGGATCGGCACTCCGCCCAAGAAGTGACTCAACCGTCACTGCATGCGTGAGGCCCGGGGTTCACATCCCGGGCCTCACGCGTGCGCACCGGCGTCATCGACGCTGATAGCTGCGCTGACAGGGTCAGCGGACGCACGCTCAGGAGTTGGCGAGCAGTTCCTCGGGCGAGAGTCCTCGGATGGAAGCGTCGAGGATCTGGGCGGTGTGCGTCAGCGCGATGGGAGCCTCCGCACGTTGCATGGCGCCCCCGATCTGCATGAGGCATCCCGGGTTGGCGGTGACGAGCAGCGTGGCGCCGGTGCCCGCGACGTTGGCGGCCTTGCGGTCACCCAACTCACGCGCAGGCTCGGGGTTGAGCAGGCTGTACACGCCCGCCGAGCCGCAGCACAGGTCGCCCTCGGGCACCTCACGCAACTCCACACCGGGGATGCCCCGGAGCAGGGCACGGGGTTGAGCCCGCACGCCCTGGCCGTGGCTGAGGTGACACGCGTCGTGGTAGGCCACAGTCACGTCCAGCGGGTGCCGCGGCGCCATCGGTCCGACGTCGACGAGGAACTCGGCCAGATCCCGCACGCGCCGGGAGAACGCGGCAGCGCGCTCGGCGTAGGCCGGGTCGTCGGCGAGCAGCTCTTCGTACTCCTTCATCGACGCGCCACAGCCCGCGGAGTTGACGACGATGTGGTCGACGCCGGCCTGCTCGAAGGAGTCGATGAGACGGCGGGCGAATTCCACCGCCTCCTCGCGGCGGCCCTGGTGCACCGACAAGGCGCCACAGCATCCCTGCCTGCGCGGCGCGATGACATCGAAGCCCTCGGCGGCGAGGATCCGGGCCGTCGCCGCGTTGACATCGGGAAAGAACTCGCGCTGCACACAGCCGAGCAGCAGCCCGACGACGCCGCGCCGTGCACCGGTCGCGGGGGTGCGCTCCGGCACCGTGACCCGGGTCCCGATCTGCGGGGCTGCCGCTTCCATCGCCGCTAGGCGGGGGAGGACGGTGGAGAACAGGGTCGAACGCCGCAGCACGCCGGACATCCCGGACTTCTGGTAGACGCGCAGCGGCCCACGCAGCAGCCGGAGTCGCTCGGGCCGGGTGAACACCTCGAAGATGGCGTTGCGCAGGGCCTTCTCGGCCACCGGCCGCTCGTGCCGCCGCTCCACCTGCGCCCGCGTCGACTCGATGAGACTGCCGTACTGCACGCCCGACGGGCAGGCGCTGACACACGCGAGGCAGCCGAGGCAGGCATCGAAGTGCTCGACCATCGAGTCGCTGAGCGGCTCACCCTGCAAGCCCGCGTTCATGAGGTAGATGCGCCCGCGTGGTGAGTCCATCTCTTCGCCCCAGAGCACATACGTCGGGCACGACGGAAGGCAAAACCCGCAGTGCACGCAGTCGGCGATGAGGGAGGCCGACGGCGGATGGAACGCGTCGAACGCCGGCTCACCCGCCTCGACAGGGGCATCGGTCGGTGCATCGACGACCGTCGTCGCCCCGGGGGAGCCCAGGGCGTCGCCTTGCGGGGCGGGCTTCGTCGCGGCGCTGTCGGGAGTGTCGTTGTGTGTAGCCATGATCAGATTCCTCCGACGAAGCGGCCGGGCGACAGGATGTGCTCGGGATCGAACCGGTCTTTGAGCGCACGCATGAGCGGCAACGCCGGGCCGACATCACCCCAGGCGTCGAGCGCGGGGCGTGCGTCGAGCGGCGCGTCACGCACGACGACGGAACCACCGAATGACGCTGCGGCAGAACGCACGTCCGTGACCAACCGTGCGATGCGGGCATGACCTGTGTCGTTGTTCCCGCCAGCGCTCGCGCCGTTCGCGGGAGCAGTCTCGGCGAGCCCGGAGACCGCGAGTTCGCTGACACCGATCGACGTGGACGCCCGCCACGTGGCGTGGGCTCCGGTGGGCAGGGCAGCCTCGATCGCGGCGAGAACGCGCGGGGCCGACGCCAACTCGTAGGTGATCTTCAGTAGCAGGTCGCCCTCGGGCTTCCGGCCCCACCAGTCCGGCGCGCTGTCGTTGACGGCCACGTTTCTGCCGGTAGCGCCGCTGCCGGCGCGTTCCAGCGTCGCCACGGCCCTTTCGGTGCGAGCGAGGACTCCGGGCTCGGTGCCTTCGAGACGCAGCGCAAGGCGGTAGCTCTGCTCGCCCCCGAGGCGGGCGTCGAGTTCGACTCCGGAGGGGGCGAGTTGGGTGTGCACCAACTCCGCAGCGAGGTCCAACGCGGCGGCGCGATCGGAGGTCGTCACCTCGACCCAGCGCTCGCACGGCGGCAGGGGATGCAGCCGCAACGTGACCTCGGTGAGAACGACGAGCGTGCCGTACGAGGAGGCGAACACGCGGCTGAGGTCGTAGCCCGCGACGTTCTTGACCACACGCCCGCCCGCCTTGGCCACGACGCCGTCGGCCCGCACGAAGGTGCAGCCGAGCACGAGGTCGCGGGCTGCGCCGCCCAGCAGGCGCAGG
>DAMDJY010000217.1:3565-3979 GCA_032100225.1 Mobilicoccus sp. | reverse complement strand
GCATCGAAACGGCCCAGCACAACTCGGCCCGGTCGACGGCTCAGGTCGCTGCCCTCCTGGACCGGCACCTGACGCCGGAGGGGGCGGTCATGGTGATCGCCCGCGGCAACGCGTCGGACATCGGAATCGCCTACGCCGCCATCCCCCGCGTGACCGTGTCGGTCGATCCCGTCCTCGTCCCGACCGAGCAGGCGCGTGAGCTGGCGGCGCAGTGGGGGGTGCAGGCCGTCGTCGCCGCCACGACCGACGCGCCCTACGTCACCGCTGTTCTCCCCGGCGCCCGAGCAGGCGAGCCCGTCGCCGGAGCGTCCCGCACCGCCCGAGCCGTTCTCTGGACGCGCTGACCACGACCTCGAACGGGCTGCGGGCGTCGGTCGGCGATTCCCAGCGCCGCTGTGAGGGCCTCACCGACCT
>DAMDJY010000217.1:0-3438 GCA_032100225.1 Mobilicoccus sp. | reverse complement strand
CCGGGGATCGAAAAGTTGGGCGATCGACCTTCACCGGGAGTCGGTGACGCCGATGGGATCATCGGGCGACCCTGTGTCGGCCCCGCGGGAACGGACTCCCGCGTCCTCCTCAGGGAAGAGCGCCATGTTTCGTTTCAGTCGACGCCGAACAGCCGCGATCGTGGCCGTCGTGGCAGGCGCGGTCGGTCTGACGGCCCAGCCGGGCGCCGCGCAGGCGCAGGAGGTACCCCGGGCCGCGACTGCTCGCGTGCAGGTGGCCTCCACCGCGCAGGACGAGGCCCGTCTTGCCCCGGCCCGTCGTGTCCTCGCGTCGAAGCGGGCCGTGACGGTGGCCGTGCTCGACGACTCCGTGGGGAACGATCCCGGCGAATGGGTGTCGATGTGGGCCGGTGACATGGCGGTCCATCGCCACGTGTTCGTTCACCATTTCGATTGGCAGACAGAGCGGTACAGCGACGACGTCGAGGTCTTTCCCCCGTCGGCGGAGGTGACGGCCGAGCCCGTCGTCGTCTGGAATTTCGGCTGGCCGGGAGGCACCCCCAAACGCGCGCTGCAACACCTCGCCGCAGGCGTGCCGAAGAAGCCCGACCTGGCGATCGTCACCTTCGGGCACAACCTGGGGCCGGCGGCCGTGCAACCGCAGTACGCGGCACTGCAGGAGGGGCTCACGAAGCGGTTCGGGCGCATCCCGGTGGTGACCACGGTGGCGCACATGGCCCCGATCGCCCAGCCGGCGCAGGCCGAGGGCCGCGTGATGCTCGTGCAGTGGCTGCGGTCCCGAGGAATGCCGTTCATCGACATGCGCACGGTGTACGACGACGAGCCCGATCCGTCGCGCCTGTTCTGGGACGCGATCCACCCGAACGTGCTCGGCTATCGGCGCATGTCGGATGTGATGACCGCGCGGCTGTCGTCGGCGTCCGCTACCCGTTCGCAGTGCACCGAGGCGAACCCGTCGCGGGCCGCTGTGAGATGGGGATCGACGCAGCTTGTGGCTCGTGGGCGGACCAGCCGTCTCACCACGAGGCTGCGTGCCACGGATGGGTGCGGTCGCCCGCTCGCGCACGCGTGGGTGTCGCTCTCGGCCGCGCCGCAGGGCCGCACGAAGACGACGACCATCTCCGCCCAGACGGACCGCTCCGGACACGTCACGGTCGAGGCGTCGCTTCCGGGTCGCTTCTCCGGTTCGGTGACCGGAGTCGTCACCGACGGCACGACGACAGTTCACGCGCCGGTCCTTCGTGTGACGGCCGCGGGCTGAGGTGGCGTTTCACACGATGCGGTTGAGAAGAGGAATCCGTGCGGCCGCAAGGGCGAACGCGTAGGACCCGACCACCACGAGGAGGCATCGTGCGAGGAGCTGCGCCGGGGACGAGGCGACCGGTCCGTCACCGAGCACCGGCGCCCGTTCGACCATCGCGAGCACGAGCTGGTGCACTCCGTAGACACCGAGCGTCGACGCGCCGAGGGTCCTACCCCAGGCAGCGGCCCTGCTGCCGGCGAAGCCCCGGAGTACTCCTCCCTCGCGAACGAGCACGCGGGTGAGGTACATCGCGGAGCAGGCTGCGAGGAACACGCCGGGGTGGAAGTAGGACTCGGCCGGTTGGACGTGTTCGAGCAGTGCCCCCACGCCGCTGGTGCGACCCCACTGCCACACGACCCACGCCGTTCCCGCGACGAAACTCACCACCGAGAGAACTCCACCGGCGGCCGTCAGGGGCATTCGGCGCACGGCGTATCCGAGGACGAAGTAGCCGAGGTAAGGGATCCACCACGTCACGGCGGTCCGCACCCATTGTTCGCTCGCCGGTGCGACGGGGACGAGGGCCATGGTGACGGCGGGCAGGGCGGCCAGCGCGAGGCCGACGATCGTCACCTGTCGCACGTCAACGGCGGCGACCCAGGGCACGAGCGCCGGTGTCACCACGGCGAGTCCGAGGACGATCCAGAAGAAGTAGAGGGCCGTGTAGAGCTTGCCGACGGAGGCGGCCTGGAGCAGCGCCGGGAGGTCGACGTCGCCTCGCAGGTGGAGGACCCACGCGGCGTAGACCACGTGCCACACGATGAGAGGAGGCACGAGGCGGGACGCGCGACGGCGCAGAAAGTGGCCGGCCCCTCGAAACCGCGTGGGGTCGAGCAGCATCGCGCCGCTGGCCATGACGAAGGCAGGAACCGACCACCGGGACACGAAGTCCAGCAGCAACGCGAGCTGCCCCACGCTCGTCCCCTGGCCGTACAACGTGACCGCCGTGAGCCCGTTGGTGTGGATCATCACCACACCAACGATCGCCGTGAACCGGAACCACCCCAGCCACGCCAGCGACTCCCCCGCGCTCGGCGTGTGGCGTGTGACGTTGTCTCCCTGCGCCATTCGCATTCCCCGATGGTCTCAGGCCGACGCGTCGACGGGATGGATTGACGGCGCGCTCGGCCACGATCGGCGCGCTCGGCCACGATCGGCGCGCTCGCACCGTCGCGCGCACCGGAGTCACTCGCCGCGCGTGTCCCATCGTCGGGGACGGTCATCGAGATCGACCGCCGCGGTACGAGGCCCCCTTCCGATCCGGGACGCGCCGGTCTCGCTCCAGCCGTGGCCAGTGACATCAGGCCACCCTGGGAGCATGAGTTCTGTTGCTGCACCGACCCATTCGCGCCTGAATGCCCTCGATGTGGCGCGGGGCATCATGTTGGTGGTCAGTGTGGCGGTGAATGCGTGGTTCACGGCGCCGGAGTGGTTCGAGCATGCCCGGTGGATCGGGGTCCATCCGGTGGATCTCGTCTTTCCGGTGTTCGTCACGGTGAGTGGTGTCGGCCTGGGCATCGCCTATGCGGGGCGGCCCCGGGTGCTCAGGGAGGTGCGGCGGGTGGTCGTCCTCTATCTGGCCGGGGTGGGGTTCACGGCATTGCTGGCCGTTCTCGCCGAGGGCCGGGTCGACGTGGCGACGTTCGACGCGACGGGCGTCCTGCAGCTTTATGCAGCCCTCGTGGCGGGGATGCTTCTGCTGCGGGTGGCGTGCCGGCGGTGGTGGCACTGGTTGGTGGCGGCCGTGCTGCTCGGCGCGTCGCAGACGGTGCTGCTCACCTCGTGGGCGCGGGGTTGCCCGGGTGGGGCACTCACGCCGGAGTGCAATCCGTCGCGCGTGATCGACGTTGCCGTCGTCGGGGCGCAGCACATCTACCACCAGGGACGATACGGTCACGACCCGAGTGGACTGGTGGTACTCGTGGGCACGTTGGCGTCGGCCGCGTGCGGTGCCGCGGTGGGGCGCGCGATGCGGGATCACGCCCGCGGAGGGACGCTGCGGGAGTTCGTCAGGGCCGGGGCGGTGTGCGTGGCGGTGCCGGTGGCCGGGTGGGCGGTGACGGGCGCGCTGGTGCCGACGTTCAAGCGGTTGTGGACGGCGCCGTTCGCGTTCATGGTGGCAGCGGCTGTGGCTG
>DAMDJY010000216.1:1831-3998 GCA_032100225.1 Mobilicoccus sp. | reverse complement strand
ACTTCGTCTATCAAGACGCGCCGGAATACCCGCCCCAGGACGGTGGATCAGGGCTCAGCTTCCGGGCTGGGATGGCCATCGATCCGAGAAGTACGAGCACTTCGTTCTCGAGGCGAAGGAGCCGGACGGGGCCGCTGCGTTCGCCTCCATCCTCAGCGGCCTCGTCGATTACGACACCACAACGAATTCATGAGGTGAGGATTGTCCGGTCTCCGCTCACGACACCCGGCCCTACCCGATGCGCGTGGAGCCCCCACCCACCCTGAGCAGCACACCCCGTCATCGGCTGGGGAACGCGAGCCGCGAGCGGTATAACCGGCCTGGGAGACACCTGCGGTGCGGGGCCGTCGAGATCGGACGCGGGGCGTGGCCCCGAACGGGCCCCGCGCCGCTCTGCCCGCCACGTCGACGGGTCACTTCACCGTGGTGATGGAGGAAGGCTTGGAGGTGGCCTGGACGAGGTATCCGGCCGGCACCCACCAGCGAAGACGGTAGACGTGCGAGCCCGGATCGGACGCCACCACCGGCACCTCGATCTTTCCGCCTTCCGGCGAGTCTCCCGCCGTGACATGCCGCCACGTCGCGCGTCCGTGGAGTCGTTGCACCTCGTATAGGTCGTATGGCGGCAGCGGCGCCGAGCTGCGGACCATGAATCGCTTGCCCGCTTTCATCGTCTTCGGCGCCGTCACCGGCAAGGACGTGCTCCACGGCACCGCGACGTTCGTGGACGTCAACGGCGCAAAATCACCTGCCGGCTCCTCGAACGACGACGGCACGTACTCGTCATGCTCGGACACAGCCAGGGCAGCCCCCCGCCTCGCATCGATCCGGTTGGGCAGCGAGAACGAGAAGTAGCCCGCCGTGTTCGTCCGCTTCACGAACGTCTCCCGTTTGGGCGTATACCCACGATCCACCAGGCGCGACACCACCACCCGCACCGCTGCGCCGTACGGGCTTGCCCGAAGGTGCCTGTGACCCGCCCCGAGATCGGGTAGGCCTTCGCCCGAGGATCTGCCGGTCGCCTCTTGTCGACCGCGAGTACAGGAGTGTTGGTGCTCACGTACGTGATGGGCGTGATCGGCGGCGGCGTCGGCCAGTTCGCGCACATCGCGGTGGGTGCGTACACGTCGAGCCGGGAGGTCGTGCGGGTCGGCCCGGTCAATACCAGGTCGCACTCCCACACGGTGGTGTTGCCCGACACCTTCACGCGGCGCAGCAGGGCGTCGGTGCGGCGCCACATGACGGGAACCTTCGTCGGTGGGCACGTTTAGTCTCCGTGGCGTACAGCGACGTGCGACACGAGGAGCTCACGATGAATCAACGGATGCTGGCCGGAGGACTGGCCGCGATGGCAGTGGCGGCGTTCTCTGCGTGTGGGGTGAACGATGCTGCGCCCCCTACTGAGGCGGCAACAGTCACGGTCACGGTCACTCAGCCGCAGGACGTGTCCGGCGAATCCGAGACCACGGGAGCAGCGGCAGCAGCATCGCCCGAGCCCGACCCCGGATCATCGTCCACGTTGTCCGAGCCGGAGACTTTCCCCACCCCGAGTCCCACGGGAGCCGTCCCACCACCGGGGCTCGTGACGCTGCAGACCTTTCACCGACCTGACCGCGACGTGTGGAGTGAGAACACCTGGGACGTCGCCAACCAGCGGGAGAAACGCGGAGTGCGCGCTGACCTGCGTTTCCCGTGCGGCGACGACTCATCCCAGGAACTCGAGATCCGCACCGGGGCCCGGTACAGCAACCTGCGGTTTGCCGTCGGTCAGGCCCTCAACAGCGGCACCTCCACGCACACGATGACGGTGCGGTTCCTCGCCGACAACAAGGAGGTCGAGATCAAGCGCGTCCCCTCCAACAAGGTGGTGCCCTTCGACCGGAACATTGCCAACGTCGTCGCCGTCCGCATCCAGTTCTCCGTCGACCCGCTCCCCGGAGAGAGTGAGTGCACGTCGGGTTCACCCGTCAGCCCGGTTCTGTTCGACGGGTTCCTCCAATGAGTCCCGCTCGTTCTGCTCCACCCTCAGGGCGACGGCGCGCAAGAGTGGCGTGCGCTGCGTTCGTGGGGATCCTTGGATGCGCGCTCGCGGTACCGGGTGCGGTCAACGACGGGTGGTCCATCCTCGACCGCGTGAGAGACGAAGCACCCGAAGCCGGCCAAGCCG
>DAMDJY010000216.1:0-1821 GCA_032100225.1 Mobilicoccus sp. | reverse complement strand
GGCCGCACCCTCCGCGACGAGCCCCACTGTGGCTGCCCCCTCTGTGACGGCATCGTCGGCGAGTGCCGTCGCCGGTGGCGCGGCGGGGGCGTGTCTCTACCGCGGGACCGCTGTCGACTGCGCCGACCCTCACGACGCCGAGAGCATCGGCCCCGCGGCCAACTGCACGTCGACCCGCCTCGTATCCCACCTGGGTGGGACGCCCTCGATCGACGTCACGGCGCCCGACGCGCGTGTGGCGGTTGCGACGGTCGGCGGACGCTCGGTTTGCGCGATCACCCGCGCGCAGGCGTGGACGGGGGAGGCGAGAGGCGCGCTTGCCGATGCCCGATCCGCCGGCTGGCGGTGGTGCACCGACACGAAGAAGACTCAGGCGACGGTGCCGTGCAACCAACCTCACGACGCCGAGATCGTCGCACTCAGCGACACAGCCCCCAACTGCATCGACGCGGCACGGACCTACACGGGAACGACGTGGGCGGACCTCGAGGCCGACCTCACGGTCCGCCCGTTCCGGCGCGACGCCCGACACGGTTGTCTGTTGGAGACGCGCGGCGTCGCCAAGCTGACTGACACCGTGCGTGCCCTCGGCACCCGCGCCCTGCCGCTCGGGTGACTCTCTGAGAGTCCCCTCGTGGGGGTGGATGCTGACCGCCTCCGGTTCTTGTCCGCCTTTACACATGGGGCCAAAGTGTAAGGATGTGTAAATCGATGCCCGGAGCGCGAGCGGTCGGCGAAAACCCCGCAGCGCGCCACAGCCCGCCGGAAACGACGTCGGTCGGGTCCCTCAACGGGGGGCGGTGACCCGCAGGCCGGCCTTGCGTGCGGCGACCTGCATTTCGGCGTCGTCGGCGACGAGGTCGTGCGCATCGAGGCGCAGGTCCGTGGCCAGGTGAATCGCGTCGGCGCTGCACAGCCCCCGACGTTGAGGAGGAGACCCGCAGCAGGCACTCACGCACGACGTCGAACAGGGTCATGACGTTGAGAACCGTGCGGACCGCCTCCGCGTCCAAGCCCCGGCGGCGGGCCGCGCAGGCCACTCGGTGTGCAGAAACATGGAAGCCACGAGGTGATCACCGCGCTTCGACGAGGCCGTCAGGTCGGCGGCGACAGCGTCGGACTCCGCCTCGTTCACGACGAGCTTGAGGGCGGCCGACGTGTCGACGTACCGAATCATCGGTCGCCGCGCACGTCGCGGAGGATTTCTTCACTGTCACCCGCTACGCGCGTCAGCGTGGTGAGGTCGACCCCTGCAGCGCGCGCCGGCCGCACCTGACCGGACCGCGCCAGGCGCTCGAGTGCAGTGGACGCCTGTGGGCTGAGAAGAGTCACCGGTTCGCCATGGTTCGTCACGGTGAACGTCTCACCCGCCTGCACGCGCGTGAGGATTTCGCTGCTCCTGTAACGCAGATCGCGATGCGGAATTGTCTCCATGTCTATCCCCCTCGTGTGATGTAGCAATGGTCGCTCGGGGCGCGAGATCACTCACCCCAGGTTCGATGTGCGCGGATGGGTGAAAAGGCCGCGCTGACACCGCTATGCCTTGACGTAGACGTGCAGGCGGTGCAGGGGCATGGCCAGTAGCGTCCACGCCAGCACCGCGGCCGCGCACAACGGCCAGGCAGCGCCGGGATCGCCTGCGACGTCGGCCAGGGACCGTTGCGCCACCTGCGCCCAGGACTCGCCCCGGGTGGGCAGGCCACCTGAGGGGCCGGTGCGGAGCAGAGTGCTCGCCACCGCGTGCGACCCGAAATACACGAGCAGGCTGTTACGTCCCAGCGCCACCAGCGGGTACCGCACGACGGCCTCCACCCGGCCGGG
>DAMDJY010000215.1:0-4216 GCA_032100225.1 Mobilicoccus sp. | reverse complement strand
GTTCAGCTGGGGTCAAAGCTCACGCTCAAGAACGCGTTCAGGCTCACTGGGATCAACTACCGACGAGTAGGGCTCACTTCAGCTCGCGGCGGACACGGCGCGACACCTCACGCGATGCTGCGCAGGTACCGCCCGAAGTGAGGGACCGTGAAGGCTATGCGGCCACGCTCGCCTGAATAGATGAGGCCCTTCTTCAACAGACCGTCGCGAGCGGGCGAGAGCGACTGCGGCTTGCGCTCCAGATGCTTGGCAACATCGGCCGTCGCAACAGACTCGGTCTCGTCCAGTTCCTGACCGGCCTCGATGAGTTCGGCAGCGACGTCGGCCATCGCCCGCAGATACTCACGCTCACCAGGAGTGGCGCGCTCGAAACGCGAACCGAAGAAGCCGACACCCAACTCCTCCTCGGCCTCAGGCCCGGCGACCTCCACATCGCGGGCCGTGATGGGCGACTGTGGCGCCGCATCCCACGTCACCTTGCCGTACGCCTGAATGAAATACGGATACCCACCCGTCGCCGCATACATCGCCTCCAGCGCTTCGCTGGTCCACTCCGCACCCTCATCACGCGCCGGCGCCTGCAACGCATGCTCCGCCGCAGCACGATCAAGGCGGTCGATTCGGTTGTAACGGAACAACCGCTCCGAATACGACTTGCTCGCCGACAGGATCGCGGGCAAATGCGGCAGACCCGCCCCGACCACGACGACGGGCAATCCGTTCTGACTGATCTCATGGCACGCCGCACACAACGCGGACACATCATCCGGCCCAAGATCCTGCATCTCGTCGATGAAGATCGCCACACCCTTACCGACATCGGCAGCCAAACCACCGACATCCGTCAGCAGCTCCACCAGGTCGATTTCGATATCGCCCGAATCCGCACGCCCCGTGCGCACCGGCGCATCGATGCCCGGCTGCCACTTGTCGCGCAATTTGGCGTTCGACGGCGCATCACGCAGCGCAAACGCCTTGATCACCCCGAGCACCTGATCGACGTCGTCGACCTGCGGATGCCCCAGCTCACGCACCGCCACGTGCAACGCCGCACTCACCGGCCGCCGCACCCCCTGATCAGGCCGCGCCTCGAACTTGCCCGAGCCCCAACCGGCACGCACCGCCGAACTCCGAAGAGCGTTGAGCAGCACCGTCTTTCCGACACCACGCAGACCCGTGAGCACGATCGACCGCTCCGGCCGCCCCCGCGCGATGCGCTCCAACACCACCTCGAACGTACGCAACTGCTCGTCGCGGCCTGCGAGCTCAGGCGGGCGCTGCCCGGCACCGGGGGCATACGGGTTCATGATCGGATCCACGCTCGCACCGTATAGGCCGATCTACCCGACCGCCCATAGGCGCGCAGAAACTCGTCAGCGCGTCGGCTCCGGCAGCAACCCCGACCGAATCACCTGCACCCGCTCGGCCAACCCGTCCAACACCAACATCCCGGCCCCGGGGCCGAGTGCCCGACCCACCTGCCCGCGCCTCAACCGCACACCGAACGCGTCACCGTCCTCGACACCCTGCGGCGACAACATCACCCCGCACCGAGACCGCCGCAACGCCGCCGCCGGCCCGCGGAACGACGCCACGATCTCCTCCGCCTCACCCGCGCCGACGAAGAACGACGCCGTATCCCGCAACCGCCCAGGCAGACGCCCCAACTCGTCGAGCAACTCCCCGTCGGGCAGCAGATCGATGTCGTCCGCGAGCACCAACGCTCGATGCCCCCGCGAGAGAATCGCCTCGACCGCCGCCGCCAACCGCGGCGCATCCTCATCGTCCCGGAACGGCCCATGCACCCGCGGCGACGCCCCGACCAGCGCACTCAACGGACTCCGCCGCGCCAGCACCAACACGACCTCCCACGGCTCTGCGCCGGAGTCCGAGTTCGATGCCCGGTTGGATTCCGTGGCCACACCGGAGTCCGCTGCCGAAGGGAGTGCCACCTCGGGCGCAGCGTCAGCAGCCCGTGAGAGTCCGAGTCCCGACTCGGCGAGGGTCGCGAGGACACCGGATCGCCCGGAGCGGCGGCGGCCGGTGACCAGGGCGCACGGCCCGTATTCGGCGACGTCGATCCACCGCTGCTGCAGGTGGTCGCCACCGACCGCGACGAGCAACGCCGACTCCGGAACCGCCTCGAACACGGGCAGCGCAGCGGCCTCGGCCCGAGTGACGTAGCTGGGCACCGTGTCGATGCGGAACGGCCCCCGAGACCCTGACCCAGACGGCGATCCGGACCCAGGCCCAGCACCCGATCTGCCATCCGACCGCTCGAACGGCGAGCGTCCCCCGAACACTGCAGGTGCGGCGCCAACAGGATCGGCAGCATCCACGTGCACGATCTGAGTCTCGATGCAGTCGGATCCACGCCACCCACGCCCCGGACGCCCACGACCGGCAGGGCCGAGGGCGCCGATCGAGGCGTAGTCGTAGACGTCCGCCAGGCGCAGCACGAGCCGGTCGGGGAAGAGCGACGTCATCCGCCCGGTGAGAAGTCCACGGTCACCGGTGGCGACGACGAGAATCCCGAGCCGTCCGCCCTCGGTTGCCAGGCGCTCGAGAGTGGAGACGTGACCCCGGTCGTCTGCGGCCTCGGCAGCATCGGTCAGCAGATCCCAGCGGTCGACGAGCACGATCACGTACGGCCACGCCGCCTCAGGATCGGCCGCACGCTGCTCGGCGACGCTGCGCCACCGCTGCGCCGCAGCCATCTGGACGCGCCGGTCGAGCTCGTCACCCAATCGGGCGAGCAACCGCTCCAACCGGTCGGGCTCATCACGGAACACGACAGCGCCCACATGCGGCGAACCGTGCAGCGCCCCGAGTCCGCGCGCACCCGCATCCACCGCATAGATGTGCAGGTCATCCGCCGAGAAGCGCTCACACGCCGACGCCGCGATCGCCAGCAGAGCGCTACTCCGCCCAGACCGGGAGCCACCGATGACGGCCAGCGGCACGCCCTCACTCAGCGACAGGTGCGCGACGGCACGACGCTGTTCCGCCGGACGATCCTCGACACCGAACGGAATCACCGCGGTGGCATCGTCCCGGACCTCGGAATCGACTGGCACTGCAGCGTCTTCGCCTGCAACAAGGTCGATCTCGCCGGGGGCGATGTGCTCGGGCAGTGCCGGCAGCCACGGCGAGTCCGGGAGCGCGATGCCGCGATTCGCGGCGAGAGCGGTCATCGCCTCGGCCATGCGGGCGAGGTCGGTGCGGTCGGCAGCCTCGGGCAGCGGCTGACCGAACACGTACGGCACACCCTCGGGCAGGTCGGCATGGACAGACGTCGTGACGCGCGCGGTCTGCAGCGGCACGGGGTCGTTCTGACCCACGCGGATCAGCGCACGACCGGCCTCCGCCTCACCGATGGCGACCGCGTCGGGCACCCCGATGACGTCCACGGAGTCGGCCGGCTCGGCCACCCGCAGGCTGATGCGGAGCGTCGTGTTGGCGCGGATGTCGGCACTGACGGCCCCGCCGGGCCGCTGCGTCGCGAGAACGAGGTGTAGCCCCAGAGAACGACCGCGCCGGGCAATGTCGACTAGACCATCGACGAAATCGGGCAGTTCGGCTGCCAAGGTGGCGAATTCATCGACCATGATGACGAGCCGGGCCAGCGGCCCGCGCCCGGTGGCGAGGTAGGCGTCGATGTCGGTGGCACCCACCTCGGCGAGCAGATGCTCTCGCCGCCGCACCTCGGCCGACAGACTCGCGAGTGCCCGCGCCGTCAACGTCACGTCCAGATCGGTGACGACGCCGACGGTATGCGGCAACCGCGCGCAGTCACCGAACGCGGCGCCACCCTTGTAGTCGACGAGCAGAAAGGTCATGGCCTCAGGCGGATTCGCCGCCGCGAGGCTGGCGACCAGAGTCAGCAACAGCTCGGACTTGCCCGACCCTGTGGTGCCTCCGATGGGGGCGTGGGGTCCGTCGGCCTGGAGGTCGATGAGGACCGGCGCACTCCCCTCCCGCGCCTCGCCCCACCCGATCGGCACCCGAGTCGTGGCAGGCCGCGACCAGTTTTCCGCATACGCGGCCACGTCGTCGGGAGCGTGGCCGAGCAGATCGGCCAGCCGCCCGCGTGTGGCACTGCGCCCCTCGAAGGTCGACATGCTGCGAGCGAGCCGGTCGATCCACGCCGCATCCGGAAGGTCGAGATCCACACCCAGCGCCGCAGCCGGTCCGGTCGGCCCATGCACGCTGCCCC
>DAMDJY010000214.1:1666-4229 GCA_032100225.1 Mobilicoccus sp. | reverse complement strand
ACCCGCGCGACGACGCCGCGTCCGCCCAAGCCGGCCGCGGCCCCACCGCCGCCTCCGCCCACCTGCTCCCGTTGCTTCATGCAGCTCCCGACCAGCGGCGTCTGCGACTGCGGCGGCTGAGCGCCCGCCGACTCCCCGGATGACCCCATGGCGCACCCGCGACGGGGCGGCATCGTGTAGCAAGAAGGCATGACCTCCCTCCCGGACTACCTCGACGGGTACCGGGCGGGGATCGCCGCCAAGCTCGACGGCCTGCCGCCCGCCGCGCTGCGACAGGCCCGCATCCCCTCGGGCTGGACGCCCGCCGGCCTGGTCAACCACCTCGCCCACGTCGAACGCCGGTGGCTGGAATGGGGATTCCTCGCCGAGCAGGTGCCCGACCCGTGGGCCGACCGCGCCGGGCACGGCTGGGTCACCCCCGATCTCGACGCCGCCGGCGCCCGCGAGCTCCTGCTCACGGCCGAACGCCGGACGCGGGAGATCGTCGAGCAGCACTCCCTGGAGGAGGTCGCCGCGATCGGTGGTCGCTTCCGTTCTCCGGCCGAGGCGCCGCGCCTGCACTGGATTCTGCTGCACCTGCTGCAGGAGTACGCGCGTCACGCGGGGCATCTCGACATCGTCCGCGAACTCGTCGACGGCCGGACCGGCGAAGGGGGCTGAGCCCTCTGCGACGCGGAGCGGGACTTGCATGCATCTGCGTCCGAGAGGGAATCACCACCCCTCACCTGAGCCCATACCGCCACCCCGTGCGCACCGATCGTTCGATCACTGGGGAGTCCGCTGGTCACGCCGCTGCCTGAGATGCAGGCGCATTCACTCACGGGATGGAACGACTCCGTCCAGGCCGCTCCACAGAAATCCGGACAGTCGTTCGAACCACTGAGGCGCCCCGTTCCTGGACGGTCGATGATTTGTCAACGACCTCGGAGCCGGGCATCCTGTCGGAGACGCGACTCCCCCCGAGGTCGCAGGTCTGCCATCACGCAGGGCGGGGCGATCCCCTGACCATCCCGCCCTGCCTGGCACACTCCCCACCGATGCGAGCGGGCGAAGCTACAGCCACCCGGAGCGACGGAACAGCGCGTACAGCCCCACACAGGCCGCGCCGATGACAGCCATGACGGCGAAGTACCCGTACCGCCAGTGCAGTTCGGGCATGAAGTCGAAGTTCATCCCGTAGATGCCGGCGATCATCGTCGGCAACGCCGCGATGGCCACCCACGCCGAGATCTTGCGCATGTCCTCGTTCTGACGCACCGACACCTGTGTCAGGTGCGTGGACAGGATGTCGCTGAGCAGGTGTTCGTAGTTCTCGGCGTGGTCGACCACCTGGAGAAGGTGGTCGAGAACGTCGGCGAAGAACGGCCGCAGTTTCTTGGGCACCAGGGAGCGCGACTCCCCCGAGACCAGGCGCCGCAATGGCATGACCAGCGGCACCGCGCCGCGCTTGAACTCCAACACCTCACGCTTGAGCTTGTAGATGTCGGTGCCTTGGGTGTCGCGACCTCCGAGGAAGACGCCCTCCTCGATGTCGTCGAGGTCGTCGGCCAGCTCGGCGTCGATCTGCAGGTAGGTGTCGACGATGTGGTCGAGGACGGCGTGCATCACGGCGAGTGGGCCGTGGGCCAGTCGCTCGGGATTGTGCTCGAGACCGGCGCGCAGACCCGCCAGCGGGTTGGCCTCCCCGTTGCGCACGGTGAGGACGAACCGGTCGCCCACGAACATCATGAGCTCGCCGGTCTCGACGTCACTGGTCTCCTCGATGTACCGGAGCGTCTTGAGGGAGACGAAGATCGACTCCTCGTAGACGTCGATCTTCGGACGCTGGTTGCCGGTGAGCGCGTCCTCCACGGCCAGCGGGTGCAACCGGAGCTCGTCGTCGACGGCCGCGAACTCCTCCTTGGTGGGGTCGCGCAGACCGATCCACAGGAACCCGGTCTCCTCCTGGCGCAGCCGTTCGAGATCGGCACTGGGGTCGGCGCATTCGTATCGGACACCCTCGCGATACACGGCCTGATCGACGATCACGTCGCCCATTGTCATCTGATCGGCCGGCCGCTGCTCACCGGCGTCGCCGCCTCCGGTGGTTGACTTCCGGCCCTTCTGAATAGAAACTCTCCCCATTCATCGCTGTGGATGACTAGTTTCTGTCAGGACTCCTCTCCTCAGTCACACCGACGTGATCGCGAAGGACGAAACCATGAACGACCTCTCCCGCCGCACGGCCCTCACCGGCATCGGCACCGGCGCGGCGCTGGCCACCCTCCCCCGACAGGCGCACGCCGCCACGGCGACGGCACCCACCGCCTCGAGCGAGACGCACCCACCCCGCCCCCACGAGGTCGCGGTCCCCGGCAGCACCTCCCGCGACCGCGCCTGGGCGCGGCGGATCCTGCGGCGGATGACGTTGGAGCAGAAGGTCGGTCAGCTCTTCACCTGTTACGTCCACGGCACCGACGCCGAGCGGGTCACCGAGGCCGAGGCCGCCGAGAACACCAAGCTCTTCGGCGTCCGCAGCGGCGCGGAGGCCGTCGCCCGTTACCACCTGGGCGGTGTCATCTAC
>DAMDJY010000214.1:0-1552 GCA_032100225.1 Mobilicoccus sp. | reverse complement strand
GAGCGGCGCCCGAGTGCCCCTGACCATCTCGGTGGACCAGGAGCACGGCGCCGTCTTCCGGATCGGGCGGCCCGCCACCCTCTTCCCCGGCGCGATGGCCCTCGGCGCCACCCGCAGCGTCCGCGACGCGAACCTCATGGGCCAGGTCGCCGGACGCGAACTGCGGGCCATGGGCATCACCACGGACTACGCGCCGGTCGCCGACGTCAACGTCGACCCGGCCAACCCGGTCATCGGCGTCCGCTCCCCCGGCTCGGACCCCGGACTCGTGTCGAGCATCGTCAAGGGCCAGGTCACGGGCCTGCAGCGCAAGGGCGGCGTGAGCGCCACCGCCAAGCACTTCCCCGGGCACGGCGACACGTCGGTGGACTCCCACGCCGGACTCCCGACGATCACCCACACTCGCGCCGAGTGGGAACGCCTCGACCGACCGCCCTTCGAGGCGGCGATCAAGGCGGGCGTGGAGTCGATCATGACGGCCCACCTCCTCGTCCCCGCGCTCGACGACTCCGGTGACCCGGCGACGCTCAGCCCCAAGATCATCACCGGGGTCCTGCGCAAGGAGATGGGCTTCCGCGGCCTGGTCGTCACCGACGGCCTGATGATGGCCGGAGTCCGGCAGAAGGACGGCGACGACGAGGTGGCCGTGCGCGCGGTCCTCGCCGGCGCCGACGTGCTGCTCCAGTCGCCCGACGTGCCCAAGGCCTACGCGGCGGTGCTCGCCGCCGCCAAGTCCGGCCGCATCCCGATGCGGCGCCTGGAGGAGTCGGTGCTGCGCAACCTGCAGTACAAGGCGGTCCGAGGGGTCGTGGCGCGTCCGCTCGTGGACGTCGCGAAGGTGGCGAGCGTCGTCGGCACCGCCGCCCACGGACGCATCGCCGCCGACGTCGCCGACCACTCCACCACCCTGCTGCGCAACACGGGCGTGCTCCCGATCAGGCCGCGCGGTCGCCGGATCGCGCTCGTCGGGTGGAGCAGCGGCACGGTGACCCACGAGATCCTGGCGGACTCCCTCGAGCAGCGCGGTGTGCAGGTCACCCTGGCCACCACGGGCGCCGAACCGACCGCGCAGCAGATCGAGGCCGCCGTCGCCGCGGCCGAGGATGCCGAGGGAGTGCTGGTGACGACGTACAACGTCAAACCGGACTCACCGCAGGCCAAGCTCGTCGCCGCGCTGCAGGCGAGCGGGCGTCCGGTGGTCGTCGCGGCCCTGCGCAACCCCTACGACATCGCCCACTTCCCGAGCGTGCCGGCCTACCTCGCCACCTACTCGTGGACCCCGAGCGCCCTCGAGGCCCTCGTGCGGACCCTCGTCGGCGAGAACGACCCGACCGGCAAGCTCCCGGTGGACATCCCGCCACGAACGGTTCGACGCTGTACCGCTATGGCGCCGGACTTAGCTACTGACGCAAGGGGATTCATCATGGAGATCGGCGGCTGACATGGATCAGACCTCGTCGTTGTCGCCGGTGCTGCGGCGCCTGCTGCCGTCGCTGGCGGGCGGTCCGCGGCAGGTGGCCGAGCACATCCTCGCCGACCCCGCCGCCGTCGC
>DAMDJY010000213.1:0-4314 GCA_032100225.1 Mobilicoccus sp. | reverse complement strand
GATCGCCGCGGGCGCCGGCGGAAGGGCGGGGATGCTCCGGCGCACGTGCTCGAGTTCGGCGAGGCGTTTCTTCAGCACCAGAATGCGCTGGTCGCGAGTGGAGGTGAACCCGGATGCCGCCTGACGAGCCCGCTGCAGGGCATCCGTCAGTGAGCTGTGCAGCTCTTCTGCGAGCGCGCCGAAGTGGTCGCGTGCGGTGCGCTGCACCAGGCGCAGACGATCTTTGAGCTGCTTGCCCACCTGGAACGTGACCTCGTCGATGTAGCGCCGGACGATGATCTTGGCCTCCTGCTGGCGGCGATTCAGCCTGTTGCCCATGTCTTCGCGGTACGCCCGGCGTCCGACGAGCACCCCGGCCAGAAGCGAGAGCGGATTGATCAGGGCCATGCCGACGAGTCCGGTGACCAGACCGACCATCAGCACGCCGCCGTACGAGCCGCGCACGCCGATGTAGATCTTCTCCCCCGCGCTGAGCTGGCCCGCTTCGAGGCCGGCGATGTCCTCGACCGGGTCGAGGACGCCGCGGATGTCGGAGACGTCGCTGACGGGGATGTCGGCCTGATCCTGGCTGAAGAGCTCGGCCACCTCCTCGGACAGCCAGCGCGATCGCTCGTCGGTCCACACGAAGGTCTCCGATACGGCGGCGGTGACGCGCTGGTCCAGCCATTCGCGGATCTGATCCCAGATCGGACCGGGGTCGCCTTCGTCGATCGCGTGCTCGGCCTCGCGCTGCACCTTGCGCAGTCGATCGCGCACATCGTGCTCCATGTCGGCCACGAGGTCGGCGATGCCGTCGGTCAGCAGCACCTGCCACCGGGCGGAGCGCCCGCGGAAGTCATCCGCTCTCGCCTTCGCCGCCTCGAGCTCGGCGATCATGCGCGGCGTGTCCTCTGGGTTCAGCAGCGCGTTGAGCTCAGCACGCAGCGACATCTCCAGCTGCTCGACGACCGAGATGAGATCGTGCACGGCCCCGCGCTCGTGGATGGTCTCGGCCCGGCCGAGCACGTCCCGCCGCAGATGAGCGACGAGCGCGGGGAAGCCCGATTCGTCGTTCAGCGTACGATCCTGCAGTTCCGCGGCCAGCAGTCGCAGATCGCTCGACACCGAGAAGATCGGGATGTCCTGACTGCCGCTGAGGTGCGTGCGGTCGATCTCCTCGACGCGCCGCCATTCCGGGTACAGGTCGGTCTTGGCGAGCACCGCGGCGACGTTCGGTGAGATGCGCATGGCGTGCCGGAGGAACTGCACCTCCGGTTCGGTGTACTCCTGCGAGGCGTCCGAGACGAGCAGCACCGCGTGTGCCGACGAGAGCGCGGCGAGCGTGGCCAGCGAGTTCGACGACTCGAGGCCGCCGACTCCCGGCGAATCCACCAGCGTGAGTCCGCCGCGCAGGATCTCGCGAGGAAGCAGCACCTCGGCCGACAGGATGCCGCGCTCGTTTCCGGGGTTGCCGTGCTCGGAGACGTACTGCGCGAGGTCTTCGAGCGGTATCTGCCGGCGCTGCGGCTCGGCCGCCGCACCCGAGGGCCGCTCGATCACCCACGCCGAGGGCTGCTCGGCGTAGCCGACCGTGGTGGGAACGCTCGTGGCGACGTCGTCGTCGACGGGGCACGCGGGAGCGTTGACGAGCGCGTTGATCAGCTTGCTCTTGCCCTGTTTGAACTCGCCGACGACGATCACGCGCACCGCCGGGTCCTCCAGGCGGTGCTGTGTGCTCGCGAGTCGGGCGGCGAGGTCGCTCCGGCCCGCAGACGCGGCGAGATCGCCGACATCGTGGATGATGTCGACGATCCTCGCCTCCCCAGCTGGATGCTCTCCCGGCACGTGCGCTCCCCTCCCTCGGCCCCGATGTGGATCAGGCGAACAGCCCGGGATCGGGCAGGTCTCCCGGGTCGGCCTGACCGCCGTCGAGATCTCCCCATATCTCGTCGGCGTCCAGGTGCCAATCGGATTCCGAGATGTTCGCGATCTCCTGAGTGAAGGCGTCGGCGCCGAAGGGATCGAAAAGATCCGCTTCTCCCCAGGGCGCGTCGTCCGATGGGCTGGTGGCCGGTTCGTCAGACATGGCTCTCACTCCCATCGAGTGCTCAGGAGTTTACTGGTGTGCCTGGCCGCCCACCAGAGGGGACGGCCAGGCAGGTCGTGCGACGCTCGATCGCTCAGAAGGCGACGTCGGACGCGTCCCCGAAGGGGCTGTCGACGTTGGAGTCGTTCAGCGTCAGGTCCATGTCCGTCGTGGACGTGGAGTTGTCGTTGAAGGAGTCGTCGGCCGTCCAGGTGTTCGAGTTGTCGACCATGGATTCGTCGTTGAACGAGTCGGTGAACGACCAGTCCTGCGAGTTGTCCGTCATCGAGTTGTCGGAGTTGTCGACCACCGAGTTGTCGGAGTTGTCGGAGTTGTCCGAGTTGTCCGAGTTGTCGCTGTTGTCGGAGTTGTCGTTGAACGAGTCGGTGAACGACCAGTCCTGGGAGTAGTCCTCGTTGAACGAATCGGTGTTCCAGGTGTTGCCCGTCCAGACATCGCCCATGCTGATGTCGGTGTTGACGTCCATCACCGTCGCGTCACCGCCGGCGGCAGCCGAGCCGTCTCCGGAGGCGATGTTGCTGCTCTGCCCGAAGTGCTGGCTGACGTCGCCGCCCGCCGAGATGTTCTGGTTGACCGACTGGTCGTTGAGCGTGGTCCTTCCGTCGATGCTGAGCGACCCCGTGCCCGCCATGGCTGCCATGCCACCGCCGCCGGCGCCGAGGCTGACGTCGCCGAAGCCCGTGTTGAACTGCCGCACACCGGTGGTGACGGAGTTGTCGTAGAGCGTGTTGTACGAGTCGGTCACCGAGTGGTCCGAGTTGTCGCGCCACGAGTGGTCGGAGTTGTCCGAGTTGTCGTTGTACGAGTCGTTGGTCGAGTTGTCGGAGTTGTCGCTGTTGTCCGAGTTGTCGCTGTTGTCCGAGTTGTCGGTCACCGAGTTGTCGGAGTTGTCCGAGTTGTCGCTGTTGTCGGAGTTGTCCGAGTTGTCGGAGTTGTCGCTGTTGTCCGAGTTGTCGGTCATCGAGTTGTCGGAGTTGTCCGTGACGGAGTTGTCGGAGTTGTCCGAGTTGTCCATCACCGAGTTGTCGCTGTTGTCCGAGTTGTCGCTGTGGTCGTCCGTGTTTCCGGAGTTGGCGATACCCAGGTTCCACTGGGATCCGGAGGTGTTGGCGTTGCCGTCGAGAGCCATGATCGATTACCCCTTCATCGTGAATGTGCCAGGTGGCGCGTGTTACGAGTGTGCGACCACGGCCCGTTCGCGGCATCGGGGGGCGCCCCGAGGGCTGTAGGGGCGGGCCGGGGGCATCGGCGTGGTCGGCACGGGGATCGATAGGGGTCAGCAGACGCCCGGGGTACGACAGAGGGTCCGGATGCCATGGCATCCGGACCCTCTGGGAGCTGGTGTCGAACCGCGTCAGCGGACGACGACGGCGAGCACGTCGCGAGCCGAGAGCACGAGGTACTCATCGGCGCCGAACTTCACCTCGGTGCCGCCGTACTTGCTGTAGAGCACGCGGTCACCCACGGCGACGTCGAGCGGAACGCGGTTGCCGTTGTCGTCGATGCGGCCGGGGCCCACTGCCACGACCTGGCCCTCCTGGGGCTTCTCCTTGGCGGTGTCGGGGATGACCAGACCGCTTGCGGTGGTCTGCTCTGCCTCGACCTGCTGGATGACGATGCGGTCCTCGAGCGGCTTGATGGAAACCGACACGGTGTACCTCTTCTTTCGTGACTGAGTTCAGAAGATCATTAGCACTCTCGAGGTGAGGGTGCTAACTCCAGTGTATGCCGACGTCTGGCACTCATGCAATGCGAGTGCCAGCCCCTTCAGCCGCTGTCGCGCTTTGCGCACTGGGCCCATATGGTCGCAACCCACGCGGCGAGGCAGCCCTATGGGCCCAGCCGACGAAGAGCCTCGACGACGCTCCGCGCGCGCTGGACCCGAATGGTTGCAACGCACGCGGCGAGGCGCGCACGCGCCGTAGGCTGAGCGGGTGGAGATGTCCGAACTGACCGCGCTGCTCACGCGCGAGGGTCTCGCGCTGCTCGACGAGGTCGGAGCCGTCGAGTCATCGGCCGACGTCGCACGATCCGTGTCGCGGCTGCGCGCGGCCGGCCACTCCCCCGATCTCGTCTCGGCTGTGGTCGGCCAGGCCCACCTGCGCGTGAAGGCGCGGGCGAAGTTCGGCGAGTTCGCCGACCGGATGCTGTTCACCCGGTCCGGGCTCGAGCAGGCCACCCGTCTGAGCGTCGCGACCATGCACGCCGTGCGGCTGCGGCGCGCCGGG
>DAMDJY010000212.1:0-4383 GCA_032100225.1 Mobilicoccus sp. | reverse complement strand
GGCACCCGCACTATCGTCGACGCGTGCATCGAGTACGGCGTCGCGCGCCTCGTGCACACCTCCAGTCCTTCTGTGGCGCACTCGGGTTCTTCGATCGTGGGGGAGAGCGCCGGCCCGGCCGACCCCGAGCGCGCTCGCGGCAACTACGCCCGCAGCAAGGCGATCTCGGAGCGCATTGCGCTGGGCGCCGATGCCCGCGCCCAGCGCGATGGTCGGGGTCCGGCTGTGGTCGCGGTCCGTCCGCACCTCGTGTGGGGGCCCGGTGATACGCAGCTCGTCGCCCGCGTGATCCGGCGTGCTCGGGCCGGCAAGCTGCCCGTCATCGGCACGGGTGCGGCGCTGGTCGACACCACCTACGTCGACAACGCGGTCGACGCATTCGTCGCAGCGCTCGACCGGTGCGAGGCCGTGCGGGGTGAGGTGTTCGTCGTGACCAACGGTGAGCCCCGCCCGATCTCGGAGATCTTCGCCGCCTGGGCCCGTGCCGGTGGCGCCGATGTCGCACCCAACCGCATCCCCGTCCGTCCGGCGTTGATCGCGGGCTCGGCCGTCGACGCCATCACGGCTGTGCGGGAGCGGCTCGGTGCGGCCGACGACGTCGACCCGCCCTTGACCCGCTTCCTCGTCGAGCAGCTCACGACGGCCCACTGGTTCGATCAGCGCCGCACCCGTGAGGCCCTGCACTGGACTCCGCGCGTCTCCCTCGACGAGGGCTTCGCGCGCCTCGCGGCCTCCGGTGGCTGAGCGACCCCGATACGGTGCGCGCGCTGGGGGAACGGGCCATGCTGGAGCGATGAACGATGACACCAAATCATCCGAATCCAGCCCGCTCCGCTACGACTCGTCACTCGACGCGATCGACACGGCGATCATGTCGACGGTGGCCGTGGCGTGGACAGCTCTGCCTGACTACGTGAGCAACCCGACGCTGCGGCGCGGGCTGCGGGCAGGGCTGCTCCTGGGTGGAGCGTCGATCATCGGGATGCGAGCCCACCTGATGGGGGGTGACGGAACGTCCGACCCGTCTGCTGGGGAGCAGCATCCGAGCGGCGACGATGCCCAGCAGCGCATCGCCTCTCTGCTCGGTGACTCCCCTCCGGCGGGGTGGGTGGCGCCGGTCCTCGCAGGGGTGGCAGTCGTCACCCTGGCAGGTGGGGTCGTGGCCTCGCAGAAGATCGACGACGCCGTCGCCGGCCACCTCAAGCGCCGCGGAGTCCGGCATCCGTACACGGTCACCGGCCTCACCTGGGGTGTTCTCGCCGCCCTGACCGCCCGGCTCGACCCTGCAGATCGCGCCTGACGTTCTACGCGACGGCGCCCGCCGCCCCGACGTGAGTCGGAGTGACGGGCGCCGATGTGTGCTGGTGTAGCGGTCAGCTACCGATGATGCCGCCGTCCTTCTTGCGGATGACGACGGTGGCCGGACGTGGGCGTCCGTCCTTGTCGTGGTGCTGCCAGGAGCTCACGGCCTGGGGGTTCTTGGGCGTGGGCTCGCCGATGGCCTTGGTCGCCTCGCTCGGGTGCGAGGGCACACCCCCCGGTGGGATACATCAACCCTAATATAGGTGATGTTATATTCTTCCCATGGGGTTGACGGAGGTGGCGCAGGAGTCGGATGCGGCCGTGCGTGCAGCACGAGCTCGATTGGTCGATGCCGTGCGTGAGGCTCATCGGAGTGGGATGACCCAGCAGCAGATCGGTAGGGCCATCGGTCGGAGCCAGCCCGAGGTATCGCGCCTGATCCACTTTCACGGCACCACGCCGTTGGCCAAACGCCTCATCGCGGCTCGGCAGACTGTCGTCGACACCATCCGTGCTGCCGGCGGCCGCAATGTTCGCGTGTTCGGGTCGGTGGCAGCGGGCGCCGACACGGAGGATTCTGACGTCGATCTGCTCTTCGATATGCAACGCCCTCTCGGCCTGATGGCCTTGGAGAGAGTCGCCGACCAGGTCGCGGCACACGTCGGGGCCGACATCGACCTCGTGCCCATTCAGGCTCTGCGCCCCGACGTCCGAGACCGAGTCCTCGCCGAGGCGGTGCCCCTCTGATGGCGGCAGGGTCACGATCCACCTCGGAACTCCTGACGGAGGCGCAGTTTCACCTCGAGTTGGCAGTGGAGTACGCCCGGTCCGACGTCGAGGAGCAACGCACCTTGGATGCGATGTCGATGCGCCTGTCTGCGGGAGTCGAAACGCTGTCTCACCTCGACCCCGGAGTGCGTGACCGCTTGTTCGGGAGGACCTGGCGGTGGATGTGGGGGATGCGAAACCGTATCGCTCACGGCTACCTGTTGATCAATGCAGACATGCTTCACGCGACAGTGGCTCAAGACCTGCCTGAAGTCCTCGACATCATTCGTGCCGAGCTGGAAGCGTCACCTGGTACATGAGAAAGACCTCCGGGTGAGGTTACGCACCGTGTTGGTATGAGAATGCATTCCGCAAAAGCGCCCGCCGCCCCGACCTGAGTCGGGGTGACGGGCGCCGGTGCGTGCTGGTGTAGCGGTCAGCTACCGATGATGCCGCCGTCCTTCTTGCGGATGACGACGGTGGCCGGACGTGGGCGTCCGTCCTTGTCGTGGTGCTGCCAGGAGCTCACGGCCTGGGGGTTCTTGGGCGTGGGCTCGCCGATGGCCTTGGTGGCCTCACCAGGGTGCTGGATGTTGACGAACATCGTGCGCCGGTCGGGCGTGCTGGTGGCGCCGGTGATCTCGGCACCCTTGGGGCCCGTGAGGAAGCGACGGATCTCGCGGGTGTGCGGGTCGGCGCAGAGCATCTGGTTGTTGCCGAGGTTCTCGTACTCCTTGAGCAGCTGCTTGGAGTTGGAGACGTCGGTGAGGATCCAGAGGCGGCCGTCGTCGTCGAAGTGCAGACCGTCGGGCGAACCGAAGGCGTCGCCCTCGATGTTGACCATCGGGTCCTTCGTCGGGTCGCCGGCGAGGACGAAGATGTCCCAGTCGAACTCGGTGCCGGTCTTGTCGCCGTGCTTCTCGGTCCAGCGGAGGATGTGGCCGTAGACGTTGTCCTTGCGCGGGTTGGCGGCGTTCGGGCCGGCGGTGCCGTTGGTGAGCGTCACGTAGAGGTCGCCCGTCTTCGGGTTCTCCTTGATCCACTCGGGGCGGTCCATGGGGGTGGCGCCCACGGCGTCGGCGGCGCGACGGGTGCGGATCAGGACGTCGGCCTGGTCCTTCCAGCCGTTGGCCTTGGTGAGCTTGCCCTGACCGAAGACCAGGGGCAGCCACGTGCCGGTGCCGTCGTCGTTGAACTTGGCGACGTAGAGCGTGCCCTCGTCGAGCGGGCTCTTGCCGAGCGCGCGCATGGAACGCCAAGGCGACTTGCTGACGAACTTGTAGATGTACTCACCGGACTGGTCGTCACCGGTGTAGGCGACGATGCGGCCACGCGAGGTGGAGAAGTGGCAGTTCTCGTGCTTGACGCGGCCGAGGGCGGTGCGCTTGACCGGCGTGTGGTCGGGGTCGAACGGGTCGATCTCGACACACCAACCCCAGCGGTACTGCTCGTTGGGGTCCTTGTCGGTGTCGAAGCGCTCGTCGACCTCGTTCCAGCGGTAGAAGGTCTTGCCGGCGTTGATGCCGTAGCGCTTCTCCTCGTCGGTGACCTTGTGCTTGGAGTCCTCGGCGGTGCCGAAGTAGTCGGCCCAGTTCTCCTCGCACGTGACGTAGGTGCCCCAGGGCGTGTTGCCCATGGCGCAGTTGGCCATGGTGCCGTGGGGGGCCGTCTTGGCCTTGAGGCGCGGGTCGCCGGCGGCGGGGCCGGAGAACGTGACGGGGGTGTTCACGTGGACGCGGCGGTTGAAGACCGAGTCCTGGTGGGTCCAGCTACCGTCGCGCTTCTGCTTGACGGCGATGACCGTGACGCCGACGGCGGCCTGGTGCTTGCGGACCTTCTCCATCGTGACGGTGTCGAGGCCGTCGGTCGTGAGGAGCTGCGGGTCGGTGTACTCGTTGTTGAGAACGAGGAGGCCGGCGCCGTTGTTGTCGTGGCGTCCGCCGCGGCTCTTCATGCGGCCGCGGGTGTCGAACGGGAAGAAGTGCTGGCCGTCGTGGTTGTAGCCGACCTGCTTGGCCTGCTCCTGGCTGGAGTTGGAGGCGTTCTTCTTCCACTTGGGGCCGTCGGAGAACAACGGGGTGCCCCACGGGATCAGGACCTCGGCGATGTAGCCCTCGGGCACGTGCACGTCGTCGTCGGTGCTGACCGGGACGGCCTTGAAGCCCATGAGCGGGCGACGCTTGCGGCCGTGCGCGGCGAGGGTCTCGGCAGCGGAGGCCGTCGTGGTCGCCGGAGCGGCCTGGGCGAGCGGGGCGCCGGCGAGGAAGCCGACGGCGGCGACGCCGATGGTGCCACCGAGGACGTTACGGCGGG
>DAMDJY010000211.1:2071-4512 GCA_032100225.1 Mobilicoccus sp. | reverse complement strand
GACCAGACGCAGGTTGGCCTCGAGGAGGTGGTTCTTGGCGTTCTTGCCGTCCTGGCTGATCCACCACAGGTCGCGCTTCATCTGCGCATCGAACGTGTCGCCGGAGTTGAGGCGCTGCTCGGCGAACAAGCCGGCCTCGATGCGCTTGGCGAGTTCGACCTCCTGCTCCGCGTTGAGCAGGGCGACCTTGCCGATCTGCTTGAGGTAGTCCTTGACCGGGTCGGCCGTGGCACCGGCAGTGACGACCTGCTGCGCAGGCGCGTCCTCCTCGTCGTCCTCCCGAAGCACGAAGCCCGATTCCTCGGACCCGCCCTCGGTGGTCTCCTCGCCCTTCTTCTTCGACCGGACGCGCTTGACGCCCTTCTCATCGACCTCGTCGGCGTCGTCACCTGCGTCCGTGTCGGCGTCGGCCGCGACATCGGCCACGACCTCCGTGAGGTCCTCGACCACCACGTCACCGTCGGCCACGACGACCGACTCGTCGTCGATCACGGCGCCGGCGTCGACCGGCGCGGTGTCGGCTTCGGCACCGGCCGCGGTCTTCTTCGCTGCGGTCTTGCCGGCTGCCTTCTTCGCCGTCGTCTTCTTGGCGGTGGTCTTCTTGGCCGCCGTCTTGGCAGCGGGCTTGGACGCCGGGGCGGCCGCGGAGTCGTCCGCGTCGTCGGCCACGTCTGCGGCCGCAGCGGCGGTCTTGCTCGCGGCCGCCTTGGTCGCCGTGGTCTTCTTGGCCGTCGTCTTCTTGGCGGCGGCGGTGGAACGCGCCGCGCGCTTACGCGTGGTGGTTCCGACAGCCGCGGCGGCATGGGCCGTGTCGAGGGTCACCTGAACGCCTTGCTGCTCCAAAGCACGCAGAACCGCCTTCTGGCGGGCGGGGGTGAGTTCAGCGGCAACCAGGGCCGTCTTCAACTCGGTGCTGTCCACCGACCCGCGGGTCATGCCGAGCTGGAGGAGACTCTCCAGGGCGGGGTGGGTGAATTCGGCAGGAAGCTTGGCCGGTGTTGCGGCAGTCTGGGAGGCATTCGCCACGGGGAACCTGACACCTTTCGTGAGGAGCGACGAAGCGGCAGTGGCTTCGTCTGGCGGTGGCTGCCCCGGCAGGAGGGGCGTCGTTCATGGACGCGATCGTGGGACGTATCGCCGCCCTACCCGTCGTGGGATCCCCATTATAATTTCACGGCGCCTGTGCTCGCACACCGAACCGGTCTTCGGACTGCTCGACCAGGACCGAAGGCCCTGTTCGAGCAGGCGAATCCGATGTCTCGCAGCGCCGCTCAGGCCGCCGGCGGACGAACGTCGTTCTGGACGAGCTGCGCGACGAGACCGGCCAGGCAATAGTCCGGATCGGCCTCCAGCGCCAGTTCCACAGCGATGGCCGCAACGGCACCGTCCCCCACGTTCCATGCCCATACCGCGAGCGTCGACAGCACCGCCGGGCGCAGATGCTCAGGGGCGATGCGGGCCAACCGCATCAGCACCGCTCTGACGCGCGCACCTTCCTCGGTCGAATCCGTTGTCCCGGGGCCGATCAAGGCGGCGCGCTCCCCCACCTCGTCGTCGAACACCACGGCGTCCTCATCCTCGCTCCACGAACCCAGACCGTCGCCATCCAGACGAATGCCGCGCCGTCTGCCGGCGCCGCGCCCGTGTCGCCCGGCCGCCACGGGCACCAGCTCCATGAGGAGGGCGTCGCGGCCGGCTACCTGGCTGAGCAGGGCAAGAGCGAGCGCATCGTCCCCGGGGGCCTCCGACCCTCCGAGCAGTCGATCCCAGGCCCGCAGGCCCGCAGAGACCCGAGGGTGACCCCACTGCGAGATCCGTGCAGCGAGATGTGGGTCGGGGGTGTGTTCCAGGGCGCGGGCCAGGGCCTCACGACTGGCGAAGGGCGCCACCCCGCACCCGACGAACTCGGCCACCAGGGGCACGTCTGCCGGATGCGGCAGGTCGTGCCACCCCGGCGGGGACGGCCAGGTCGCCGGATGCCAGGCCGCCGGGGATGACGGGCCGTCCTTGAGCGGGTCTGGCATCGTCCACGGCGCCCACCGACCGCCGCGCACCACAGCCGCCATCTCGACGGGCGCGACGCTGCGCAGATCGGAGAGAAAGGCGGTCATGGCGCGACTCGGATCGCGAGCGTCCGCGTAGGCCACGACGAGGACGGAGGTGGGACAGCGGCGGCGCAACGCCGAGAGCAGTCGAGCCGTCGTGAGGTCGTCCAGCGGAGCATCCCGCGGGAGGTCGACGCGTTCCACGAGGTCGATCCGTGCGTCCTGCAAAGCGACGACGACCAACGACTCATCCAGGTGGAAGCCCACGTGATACGGCAGAAAGACAAACAGCCCGGGCAGGGTGGTGGTGGAGGGGATCATGCCCTCGAGCGTGGCGCGCTGCAGAGGCCTCGACGGGATGGCCGTCTGGCCCTGGGGACGACGACGCGAGCGGGG
>DAMDJY010000211.1:0-2061 GCA_032100225.1 Mobilicoccus sp. | reverse complement strand
CTGCGGTGGACAAGTCATCCGGCAGCACCCCGCTCGGGGTCGAACTGAGGTGATGTCTCGGATCAGGCAGGCGGCAGCGTGGTGACGGTCGCCTTGACCGGGAATTCGGTGCGCACGTGGTCGGCCAGCTTGTTGAGCAGGTAGGCGTCCAGTCCACCACCGATGACACCGCCCATGAGGGGCACGCCGCGTCCGAAGCGGGCGAGGGTCGTCTTGCCCAGGCGGGTGACGAGGCGGAAGCCGACGCCCTTGTTGACGGCCATGATGACGGCGCCGGGCATCTTCTGCGCGGCGAGGTCGGCGAGGCGCCCGGTGGGGACGTATCCGACCTTGCGGAGCAGGTCGTCGGAGTCGGCACCGACCAGGGAGAGCAGGATCGCCGAGCGGACCGACGGCTGCGCGATGTCGTAGCCGCGCACTGCGGCCATCGCGGCGGCCATGCGGGTGGCGAGAATGTAGAACCCGGCGACGTTAACCGGCAGCGCCACCGGGAGGGTGACGAATCCGCCGAGCCCCGTGGCGAACCCGTTGCCGGCACCGAGGCGGATGTGGGCGCCGACGATGTCGTCGATCACGCGCTCGGGGTCGCTACGACGACGGCGAGCGTCGTCAGCGATCTTCTGCGCAGAGTCGAAGCTGCCCTTGCCGTCGATGCCCACCTCGAGGATGCGCTCGACGAGCTTGGACGCCTGGGGGGCGAGGACACCCAGGTCCTCGGGCGCCACCGATGTGGTGGCGTTGCCGGTCTTGTTGCGGTCGAAGATCCCCATGTCATGTCCTCCTGGTCGAGCGGTGTGTCGACGGATTCGTGGTTCGTGATCGAGTCTTCCCATGCCCAACGGGCCAGGGGGTCAAACGGCTACCGGTGGTGCCATGCGCCTCACCGGCGGCTCCTGCACGTGAATTCACCGGCAGGTCAAGGCGGCCCGCCTCAGTTGCCCCCGCGGCGGAGATCTTCGAGGAAGGCCTCGACCTCGGCGCCGAGCTGATCGGAGGTCGGCAGCGACGACGCGTCGAGTCGGGCCGAGGGATCCTCGTCGTCCTCGTCGTCGTCCACGCTGTCGGTGTCGGTGAACTCCAGGCGCGCCAGCTTGGAGTCGTACTGCTCCTCGAGGGTGCGCACGATCTCGGCTGCCTCGGGCGAGGCCGCGACCTCGGCCGCGATGGCGTGAGCAGTGTCGGCCGCAGCGAGTTCGAGGGCAGCGGGCGGCAAAGACAGGCCTGCGACGTCACCGAGTCGCTCGAGTCCGTGCGCGGCGCCGGCCGGGTACTCCCCCTGCGCCAGGTAGTGCGGCACGTAGACGACGAAGCTGACGGCCGAGCGACCGAGCTCACCGAGGCGGAATTCCAACAGCCCGGCCATCGAGCCCGGAACGGTGAAGGTGCCGAAGATCCGCTTGCCCAGGGAGCGCAGCTCGTCGGTCGTGCCATGCACGGTGGAGGCCACCGGGCGGGTGTGCGGCACCGCCATGGGCGCGCCGTAGACCGTGACGACCAACTCGACGCCGAGGGCCTTGACCAGCATGATCACCGCAGCGGCGACGCGCTCCCACTGGTAGTCGGGCTCGGGGCCGGTGAGGAGGAAGAACGGCGTGCCGGCGTCGTCGACGAGGCGGTACAGCGCCAACGAGGGGTCCGTGTACTCCGTGTAGCGGTCGACCGTGAACGACATCTGCGGGCGCCGGGCCCGGTAGTCGATGAGCTGGTCCACGTCGAACGTCGCAACGACCGTGTGCTCGAGGGTGCGCATCAGGTGGTCCACGACGAGCCGTTGGGTGTGCCCGGCGTCGATGAATCCACCGAGGGCCACCACGAGCGTGGAGGCGCGCAGATCGGCAAGGTTCGTGTCGGTTTCCAACCTGAAGAGCGCTGCAGGATCCTGCACCGGGGTCTCCTTCCGTTGTTCGTCAGCAAGAACGTTGCACGACGTCGCGGGATTCCCCGAACGCATCGCCGCGCAGACAACGATTCGTACCGAGGCGACGGGGAGGACGCCGGTCTAGCCGGCGTGGGCGTCCTCGACGGCGTCCATCGCCTTGTAGATCCGCTTCTCCGAGACGG
>DAMDJY010000210.1:0-4515 GCA_032100225.1 Mobilicoccus sp. | reverse complement strand
GTTGGCCGTGGCCGCCTCGCGCGCCGGCGACGTCCTCACGTTGCTGGTCATCGCCGGGGTGGCGGCCTGGGTCACGATCGAACGCGGGGAGCCGGGTGGCCTGACCATCCTCGGCGGATTCCTCGTCATGGGGCTCTTCGCGCTCGTGCTGCGCCTCGTGATGACCGTCGTCTTCGGAGGCGGCATCGTCGAAGGTCCGGTCCTGTTCTCGCTGCCGGAAATCCGCCTCGGCCCGTGGGCAGGCAACCTGCGCCTCGGCGGAGACGTCACGAAGGGCGGTTTCACCTACGCGCTGGTCGAAGCTTTGCGCTTGACCGTGATGCTCCTCTGTCTCGGATCTGCGAACGCTCTGGCCGGCCCGCGCCGCCTACTGCGCCACATCCCTGCGACGTTGTACGACGTGGGCACGGCGCTCGTCGTCGGCCTCTCCTACGCTCCCGAACTCGTCCGCGACGCGATGCGTGTGCAGTCGGCCCGCACCCTTCGCGGACACAGCGGGCTTGGCGTGCGCGAGGTCGGAACCATGACGCTGCCCGTGGTGGCCGGCGCCCTCGAGCGCTCACTGCACCTGGCTGCGTCGATGGAATCTCGGGGTTACGGCCGGGCGGGGCGCGCCGGTGTCTCCCGGCAGCGCCAGGCCACCGCATGCAGTGTGCTCGGACTCGTCGGCGTGGTCGTCGGAGTCTTCGGCCTCCTCGACGCGCGCACACCGCCCACCGTCGCCGCGCCGCTCGTCGCGCTCGGCCTCGCGTTGGCCGTCGGCGCTCTGGCCCTCGGGGGCGCGGGTGACCGACGCACTCAGTATCGACGGGACCCCTGGCGCGCGTCGGAGACCACCGTTGTCGTACTCGGACTGATCACCGCCGGGGTCGTCACCACCATCTCCGCCCGCGGCGAGGTGGCACTCGCGAGCACGCCCCATCTCCTCCTCGTCGGAGCCGTGCTGCTCGCGGGGCTGGCCGGAGTCCTCACCCCGGCACGGGGTGACGCCCGATGATCGACATCCAGGATCTGCGTGTTACCTACGACGGCGCCGGCTCCCCCGCCCTCGTCGTCCCGCGACTGCACGTCGACGAAGGTGAACTCGTCCTCGTCGTCGGCCCTACGGGCTGCGGCAAGACCACCCTGTTGTCCAGCCTCAACGGGCTCGTCCCCCACTTCTCCGGCGGCACCATGTCGGGGCGGGTCCTCGTGAACGGCCGCGACACCGCCACCCACAGTCCCCGGGACCTTGCCGACGTCGTCGGATACGTCCAACAGAACCCCGTTGCGTCGTTCGTCACCGACACCGTCGAGGACGAGATCGCCTACGGCATGGAGGTTCTCGGCGTCGCTCCGGGCGTGATGCGTCGCCGCGTCGAAGAGATCCTCGACGTGATGGGGCTCGCCGACGTGCGGGGCGGCCGGCTGCTCGAACTCTCCGGCGGACAACAGCAGCGGGTGGCCATCGCGGCCGTTCTCGCGGCCGGTCCACGCATCCTCGTCCTCGACGAGCCGACCTCCGCACTCGACCCCGTCGCCGCCGAGGACGTGCTGGCCGCTCTGACCCGCCTCGTGCACGACATGGCACTCACCGTCGTGCTCGCCGAACACCGCCTCGAGCGTGTGATTCACCACGCCGACCGTGTCGTCCTCGTCGACTCCGGCCACGCCACCGAACCACTGCTCCCCACCGACGCCATGACCACCTCGCCCATCTACCCGCCCGTCGTCGGACTCGGACGCCTCTTGGGCTGGTCGCCGCTGCCGCTGTCGGTGCGCGAAGCCCGCCGGGCGGCAGGTGAACTGCGGACCTCACTCCCGGCGACCGTCACCTCGTCCACGACCATCTCGACCATGGACATCGCGTCGTCACCGAACGAGAGGGAGACTGATCGGCCCCGCCTCCTGGAACGATTGCGCGGCCGACGGAACGACGCCGCGCCCGTTCAGGCTCGGATGACCGGTCTCGAGATCGTGCGAGGTCAGACCCGCGCGGTCCGGGATCTCGACCTGACCCTCCCGCCCGGAGGCATCACCGTCCTCATGGGTCGCAACGGCTCGGGCAAATCCACGCTGCTCTGGGCGTTGGCCGGTCAGCTCACACCCCGCCGCGGGGAAGTCCGCGTCGCTGACCTGCACGGAACGCTGGTCGATCCGGCTACGACAGTCCCCCGCGACCGCATCACCAGCGTCGGCCTCGTGCCTCAGGACCCGACGGCGCTGCTCTACGCCGAGTCCGTTGCCGCAGAATGCGCGCAGGCCGACATCGACATGGGTGCTGCACCCGGCACCACCGCAACGTTGTTCGCCCGCATCGCCAGCGAGGTCGACGAGACATTGCATCCGCGAGACCTCTCCGAGGGACAGCGCCTGAGCCTGGCCCTGGCGATCATCCTGGCCGGCAGCCCACCATTGTTGCTGCTGGACGAGCCGACCCGGGGTCTCGACTACAGCGCCAAGGCTCGCCTGGTGGCCATCCTCACCGAGATGGCAGCACAGGGCCGCACGATCGTCGTCGCCACCCACGACGTGGAACTCGCCGCCGAGATCGCCGACCGCGTCGTGCTGATGGCGGGCGGCAGCGTCGTGGCGGATGACGCCTCGGCCCTCGTCCTCGCCGGCTCCACCGCCTACGCGCCTCAGGTCTCTCGCGTGATGCATCCCCTGCCCTTCCTCACCGTGCAGGACGTGGAAACCCATCTGCCCGAGGGGATCTCGTGACGGCGACCTGTACGCCAGAGCGCACCGCCACGGACACGGAAGCAGCCACCCGCCGCGCCCCAACGTGGCCGGGGAACGTCGTTCTCGCCCTCGTGAGCGTGGTCGGCCTCATGGCGTTCACGTGGCCGTTCTTCGCCACGTCCGAACTCATCTCAGACCATTCCGAGGCGGCCCCCTGGCTCTTCGCTGCGCTCATGGCGTTGCTCGGGGTCAGCCTGCTCGCCGAACAGGGCAACGGTCGACTCGACGCCAAGACGGTTGCCGTGCTCGGAGCCCTGTCCGCGCTCGGCGGTGCCCTGCGGGTCCTCGGCGCCGGCACAGCCGGGCTGGAGCCGGTGTTCTTCCTCGTCGTCCTCGCGGGCCGTGTCCTCGGGCGTCGACTGGCGTTTCTCGGCGGCTGCCTCATCCTGCTCACCGGCGGGTTTCTCACCGGCGCGATCGGCCCCTGGACCCCTTTCCAGATGATCGCCACCGGCTGGGTCGCCCTCGGTGCCGCACTCCTCCCCCGCGCCTCCGGGCGCCCCGAGATCGTCATGCTTGCCGGCTACGGCGCCGTCGCCGGCTTTCTGTACGGCGCCGTGATGAACCTCTGGTTCTGGCCGTTCATGGGAGCGACGGCGCCCGCCGGAGCGGGTTTCGTTCCCGGTGACGGCCTGGCGAATCTCGCCCATTACGGCGTCTTCTACGCCGCGACGTCGCTCGTCTGGGACGCGCCCCGTGCGGTCCTCACCGCCGCCCTCACCCTCATGGCGGGCCGTCCGCTGCTCGCCACCCTGCGACGGGCCACCCGCCGCGCCCACTTCGAGGAGACCTCATGATCACGTTCGTGCTCGGCGGAGTCCGCAGCGGCAAGAGCGCCCTGGCCGAACAGCTTCTCAGTGGCGCGCCTGCCCGTTACGTCGCCCCCGGCCCGGTGCCCGATCCACAGGATCCTGCCGACGCCGAGTGGGCCGAACGCGTTGCCGCACACCAAAACCGTCGTGGCCCGGCCTGGACCACCATCGAGACGGGCGACGTCGCGTCCGTGCTCCGCGAACCCGGCGACCCCGTCCTCGTCGACTGCCTCGGCACCTGGCTGACCCGAGTCGTCGACGACGCGCAGGCCTGGGACGACCGGGACCGAGCCCGCACCGCGGTCGCCGCCGCTCGCGACGAGCTCATCTCCGCCCTGCGCGAATCCCCCTGTGACGTCGTGCTCGTCAGCAACGAAGTGGGACTCGGCGTCGTCCCGGCGACTGCCTCGGGGCGTTTCTTTCGCGACGAACTCGGCCGTACCAACGCCGCTGTCGCCGGCCTCGCCGATGAGGTGTTGCTCGTGGTCGCCGGACGGGTTCTCGACCTCTCGGCGACACCAGACATCGCCACCTTCGTCGCGGCCCGGAGTTCACGATGACCGCCGAGACGCCCTCGTCCCGAGGCCGATTCGTCGACGGCTGGCGGCTGTCGGTCGGCACGTTGACTGCAGTCCCGGTCCGTCCTCCGTCGCGCATCGATAGGGACGTCGCCGGGCGGGCCATGCTGCTCGCACCCCTATCGACCCTGCCGATCACCCTGATCTGGGTGCTGTGCGGCGTCGGCGCACTGTTCGTCGCCGTTCCGTGGATCTGGGCGGCGCTGGCCGTGACGGGCATGGTGCTGGCGACCCGCGCCATGCACCTCGACGGCCTGGCCGACACGGCCGACGGGCTCTCCGCGAGCTACGACCGCGACCGCGCGCTCCAGGTCATGAAGACCGGCGACGTGGGTCCGAGCGGCGCCGCAGCCATCACCCTGACGCTGCTGCTGCAGGTCGTGGCCACGGCGACCCTGTTT
>DAMDJY010000209.1:0-4529 GCA_032100225.1 Mobilicoccus sp. | reverse complement strand
AGCGGGAGTGGCGCTGGCGCGGGCCGGTGCGGGGCTGGTGGGCGGCGGATCGCCTCTGCCGCCGTCACCGCCGTCGGGTTTGCCGCCACCGCCGTCGAGGACCTTCTTCGGGTCGGGGCCGTTGCCGCCGGGCTTGGACGGGACGGGCACGGGCCGGTTGAGTGCGTTCTTGGCGTCTTGTTCGGAGCCGATCGCGTGGTACATGTCGAACCCGACGATCGCGATGAACTTGTACGTCAGGTACGGCGCGAACGCGGCCATCGCCATCAGCACGATCCCCGCGATCGGGTCGGCCACCGAGGCCAGGTCCCCGTCGATCGGCGCCGAGACTTGGGTGATCGCGACCAGGAACATCACGACCAGCACGAGCTTGGACACGATCAGCGCGATCACGAACATCGCCCACTTGCTGATCCACCCCCGCGAGGCGTCCCACGATGCTCCGGAGAACGCCAGCGGGGCGAACACGATCGCCACCAGCAGCAGCGCCTTCCGCACCAGCAAGCTCAGCCACACGATCGCCGCCGCTGTGATCGCCAGGCCGGCGAGGAAGATCGTGATGATCGCCCCGACACCCGGTGCGGCGATGTTGATCCCGACCAGGCCGGCGGCGAGCAGGGCGATCTTGTCGCCCATCGACTCGGTGGTCTCCCCGGCGGCCTGGATGATCCCGATGCACAGCTGATCGACGATCTCCAGCAGCAGCGCAGTCAGGGTGATGACCACGAAACTGCCGAGCACGCTCTTGGCGAGCCCGAGGGCGGCGCGGGACAGGGCGGCGGGGTTGCGTTTGATCAGTCCGGTGATCAGTTGCAGGCAGAAGAACAGCAGCATTACGAACACCGCAATGCCGAACAGCAGGTTGTAGACGCTGACGTACTCCGCGCTGGTGACGTCGACCAGGGTGGTGGTGTCGAACACCGTCCAGACGGCCTCGAACAACCACCCGGCGGCAGCACCCATCGCTTGGGCGAGCCAGTCGAACGGCGCCGCCACCAGGGACGCTGCGCCTTCGCCAACGGCGTCGCAGACGGAGGAGATGACAGGGACGTCGCAGACACCCATCACAGAATCTGCTTCCTGCTCGATCGATGGGTGGGGGGTCAGACCTGCTGGCCGACGTTCCAGAAGAAGTTGATGAGCGTCACCGACGCGCCGCAGATCACCGCGGCACCGCAGGAGACGAGGACGCCGACCTTCCCCCTACCGGCGAGGTGGGGGTTGGAGGAGTTGGCGCCGAAGCCCCACACGATCGCGGAGATGATCAGCGCGAGCACCGAGAGGATCAGGCCCACGGTCATGACCGCGCCGACGATTGTGCGGAGCTGACCGATACCGGGCAGCCCGGAGTCGTTGGGGTCGATGTTGATGTCCATCGGCAGCAGGGCCGGGACGGTGGACAGAGCGGGGATGAGGTCGAGCACGATATGTCTCCTGACGGACGGACCCGCACAGGACGGAATGCGCAGACGGGGTTCGTCCCTCAGGTGCGCGTGGTCCTCCTCGTCTTCGGTGGCGCGGTTGCTGCGAGGGTCGAAGCCTCGGTGAGGTGTCCGTGGTCGGACCTAAAGTCGTGGGTATGAAGTGGGTGACGGGGGTAGGGCTGTTGGCGTCGGCGTTCGCGCCGCTCGTCGCCGTTCTCGCGCTCGTCCGCCTCAATCAGCTCGGCTGGGCGGGATGGGTGATCCTGGCCACCTGCGTCGTGGCGGTGCTGTTCCTGGCGTTGGTCTTGGCAGGCGTGGCCAAGATCCAGGAGCGGGCGGTGGTGTCGGTGTCGGTGCGTCACGCCGATGAACGAGTGATCGCTTTCACGTCGAGCTACCTGGTGCCGGTGGTCGTGGCGGCGTTCGCGCCGCCGGAGGTTGCGACGCTGGTTGCCACGCTGGTGCTGCTCGCGTTGATGGTGGTGATCTACATCCGGGCCGGGCTGTATCACCTCAACCCGACGCTCGCGGTCATCGGCTTCCGGTTGTATGAGGTGACGGCCGAGAACGGGACAGTCGTCATGTTGCTCACTCGGTCCCGCCACGTTCCGCAGCACGGGACCATCCGGGCCAGATACCTTAGTGAGAACGTCGCTGTTCAATGGGGAGGGCGGACATGAGCGCACAGTCAGCGCGGCAGGCACTCCAAGACGCCCTCGATGCCGACCCGGGCACGCTGGACAACCACGTCCTGCGCGGTGCCGCGCTCAGTGACGCCGGGGTGACGCGCTTCGATCTCGTCGACACGATGGCCGCCGACGTGATCGCTGACGTCACTCGCGCTGGCGAGACGATGACCCGCAAGCAGTTCCTCACCTATGACCCGTCGTACCAGACCAGCAGTTCGCAGGTGCTCGTGGAAGCGTTGGGCGAGATCCCCGAACTCGCCGCGGTCGACGCTCTGATCCGTGAAGGCGATGTGCCCGACGACGACGGTGGCGACCCGGTCGTGGCGATGGCCCATTCGATCGGCACCGGCACCGGCCGGATCGTCGCCTACCGGTTGAAAGGTGCCGGCATCGCGACCCGGCGCGCCCGTGGCATTCCGCTGGTTCCCCGCGACGGCGTGTACCGTCCGTTGACCGGCGAGATCCTCTACTACGAGCCCCGGTTCGATGCGCTCACGGTCCCAGGTTTCGTGTTCTTCAACACCGTGACCCTGGTGCAGACCAAGCTGCACGCCCCGGACAAGGCCCGCCAGCTCGCGAAGAACACTCTCAAGTCCGTCACGAAGAAGATCCGCATCGACGGCTACGCCGAACTCGAGGCTGCGGTCATGGACGACCCGTCCATGCGCGCGAAGATGGCGCACGTCGCCCGCCTGATCAGCGACGACCCCGACTACGCCAAGCACCTGACCACGAAGAAGCTGGTGGCGTTCGTCGAGAAGTACCCCGACTACGACATCGCCACCTCGACCGTCGGCGAGAAGAAAAGCCTCAAGTTCGACTCCTCCCCGCCGCACCGGCACCAGATCCCGCGGCTGCTCGCCGATGACTACCTGCACAGCTACCTGACCGACCGCAACTACGAGGCCGGGTCCAAACAGGACGTCTCAACCTGACGCTCCCCGCCTCAACGGAGGCGACGGTGGCGGTTGGTCGGCTGGGTCAGAGTTGGTCGCCGAGGCTGATCAGCCAGTTCATCCAGGCCACGGCGCCGCCGGCGAGGACCGCGGCCCCCACGGCAGTCCAGGCCCCGACCCTCGCTTTGGTCGCGGCCGCCTGGTTGCCGTTGCTGGTCGCGATCGCCCAGATGATGGCGCAGACGATCAGCATCAGCACGGCGATGATCAGCACGAAGGTCAGAAGCGCGCCAATGACCTCGCGCAGGTCACCAATCCCGCCGAGGCCGTCGAAGTCGGGAAACACGTTCATGTGTCATCACCGCTGCGAATGTCCGATGATCGAACTGTCGGAATAGCTCTCATGCCGGTAGGTGCGACTCGCAGGCCCGGCTACTCCGTGACCGCCCGTGGGGCTCAGCAGAACTCCGCGGGACAATGGCGACTACGCGGATTGCGCGCGCCGCCTCGGCGGCCGCAGTGACCGCGGTGGTGGCCGATCCGCCGCTTACATCTGATGCATGATTCGTACATCAGATGTAAGCGCTAGTTGGCCCCGACGGTGACGTGGACGTGGTCGTAGTGGCCGCCGGTCACATCTGAGGGGTCGTGCATGCCGCCGCCGTTGTAAGGGCGCCAGCCCTCGCTGTCGCGGGCGAGGGACCAGATCTTGCCGTCCCAGATCAGGTACTCCACACCGAGGGTCTCGGCGTAGGTCTGCATCCAGTTGGTGACCTGCCAGCCGAGTTCGCGTTGCGCTGGTGTTGGGTGCTGGCCGATGGCGTTGCCGAACGTGCCGTCGCAGGCCCGGCCGAGGGGGTGTTCGGAGACAGTTCCGGGGCGGGGTGAGTAGCAGGCCCAGCTCGTGTCGGGGAACGCGGCGATGGTCTGGCTGTACAGGTGCAGCATCCGGGCGGTGATCTGCCCGCCGGTGGTGGGGTCGTCGACCATCTGGTTCGGGTCGCCCTCGAACGGCTCCGGCGCCTGACCGGGAGCACCGGTGTCGGGGTCGCACTCCTGGCCCGGTGTGCCGGTCTCGGGTTCGGGCAGGTCCGCCGCGTCATGGGAGTTGAGCCAGGCGGCGGGGTCGGTGTGCTCGCCATCGGTGCCGCCGATGCGGACCTCGAAATGCAAGTGCGGACCCGTGGAGTTGCCCGAGGAGCCGATGTCGCCGATGTGCTGACCGGCGGTCACCCGGTCGCCGGTTTGGACGTGGATGCCGTGCTCCCACATGTGCGCGTATGCCGTCGCGACCGTCTGCCCGTCGATGGTGTGCTCGATGACGATGAGGCCGCCGTAGCCACCGGAGAACTCCGCCACGGTGACGATGCCGTCGGCGGCGGCGAGGAGCGGGGTGCCGTCGGGTGCGGCGAAGTCGGTGCCGGTGTGGAAGGAGTTCTCTCCGGTGATTGGATGCACCCGCGGCCGGGACTGCTGACGGTTTGGTTGACTCCAAGATCGCATGACTCCCACGAAAGGGT
>DAMDJY010000208.1:0-4661 GCA_032100225.1 Mobilicoccus sp. | reverse complement strand
GCCGAGGACGACGGAGAGCCACAGTCCGTCGAGTCCGGCGGCCAGGGCTGCGCCGTGTGCGCCCGCGCCCAGGCGCCGGGAGACGAGCGCCGTCGTGGCGTAGGCGAGAAAGACGAAGAGGCCGACGGCGGTGCCGAGGACGGTGGCGGCGATCCCCAGGCCGGCCAGGGGTGCTGTGCCGAGGTGGCCGATGATCGCGGTGTCGGCGAGGAGGAACAGGGGCTCGGCGATGAGAGTCAGCAGCGCCGGGACAGCCAATCGCAGCACCTCCGCACGCGTGGCAGCGGTGTCGAGCACCGCGTCGGGGCTCGGTTCGGAGGGGTCTGCGGGGGTCTGTCGGGGGTCTGGCTCGTGCACCTGTCGAGGGTCGCACGGACACCGCAGGCGCGACGCGGGGCGTCGGCGGACGGGGGCGGTCCACGATCCGGACAGGTGTCGAGTCTTTGCTCTCGGGGGCTCGTGCGGCCCGCGATGTCCGATTCACCGGACCCTGTGGGTGGTGCCTCGGGTCGTGACCAGGGTTGTCCCCGCCTGTGGGTAAACCTGTGGTCAAGAGCTGTGTCCGGTTTAGTCTGGCGCGTCTCGCCTGGCGGTCAATGTGGACATGAGTCGTTGCGCACAGCGTTGTCCACGTGCAAAGGGGCAGGTCACAGAGTCCTCGGTGGACAACCTCCCCAGTTGTCCCCAGGCCTGTCCACAGGATGTGGACGTTGTCCACCGGGTCGTCCACACGCTGTCCCCAAGGCGTCCGGAACGGTCGTTTGTGACGGCCGTCCGGGGGCCCTAGCGTGAGGCCTCATCACCTTCGGCAGGGCGTCGTGGCGGCTTCGTTTCGGGTCGTGTCGGGCTTCGGTTCGGGGGTGGTGGACGAAGGCTTGTCGGTGGTTCCGCAGAGAGTGGGATCGGCGGGGAGTCGGCCGCGAAGGACACTGTCGAGAGGGGGAATCGCGATGTCGCTGGCGCGTGTGGATCGGTCGGATTTCGAGGGGGAGTTCACGTCCAACCGTGGTGGGGAGGACAGGGTTCCGCCGCAGGACGTCAACGCGGAGCAGAGCGTGCTCGGCAGCATGATGTTGAGCAAGGACGCCATCGCCGATTCGATCGAGGTGGTGCGGGGTCACGACTTCTACCGTCCGGCGCACGAGTTGGTGTTCGACGCGATCCTCGACCTGTACGGGCGGGGCGAGCCGGCCGACGCGATCACCGTTGCCGACGAGCTGACCAAGCGCAACGACCTGGCGCGTGTGGGTGGGCAGTCGTATCTGCATCAGCTCATCGCGGGTGTGCCGACGGCCGCCAACGCGGGGTATTACGCGCAGATCGTGGCCGAGCGGGCCGTCCTGCGGCGTCTCGTGGAGGCGGGGACGCGCATCGTGCAGCTCGGTTACGGCACCGACGGTGGTGACGTCGAGGAGATCGTGAACTCGGCTCAGGCCGAGGTGTACGCGGTGGCCGACAAGCGTGGCGGTGAGGACTACCACCTGCTCGGCGAGCTGCTGGAGGCCACAGCCGACGAGATCGAGCAGGCATCCGGATCGACAGGCGAGATGGTCGGCGTCCCCACGGGATTCACGGACCTCGACGACCTGACCAACGGTCTTCACCCGGGCCAGATGATCGTCATCGCGGCGCGTCCGGCGATGGGTAAGGCGTTGGCGTTGGACACGCCGCTGCCCACTGCGACGGGGTGGACCACGATGGGTGAGGTCACCACGGGCGATCTGGTGCTCGGTTCCGATGGCCAGCCGACGCCGGTCGTCGCCACCACCGAGGTCATGCTCGACCGGCCGTGCTTCGAGGTGGAGTTCTCCGACGGCACGAGCATCGTGGCCGATGAGCAGCACCAGTGGTTCACCGAGACGCGGGCGAGCCGCAAGTCGTTCCAGGCAGCGCGAGACGGCCGCAACCGGACCAAGAACCAGCGCACCTTCGGCGCCGTGCGCACCACCCGTGAGATCGCCGAGACGCTGCGCTGCGCGACTGTGGATCAGCGCCTCAACCACAGCATTCCGCTGGCCAAGCCGTTGGACCTTCCGGAGGCCGACCTGCCTGTCGGCCCGTACACGTTGGGCGCGTGGCTCGGCGACGGAACGAGCGCCGCGGCGACCTTCACGACCAATGATCCCGAGATCCTGCTCCACATCGAAGCCGAGGGATACCGCACGGCCAAGCTCGCGGCCCACATGCGCCACTCCATCCGGTTGCCCGAGCAAGACTCGAGGCCAGTGCAGGTGTGCGTGGTCTGCGGTGTCACTTTCGTGCCCAAGAGGGCCGGTGTGAAGACGTGTGGTCAGTCCTGCGGTGGGAGCTCGCGGGGCCTCGGGCCCAGCTATGTCACGCCTACCTGCCCCGATTGCGGCAAGGATTACGCGGGCGGACGGCGATGCGCTGCCTGCACTGCTGACCATGGGTCTGTTCAGGCGCTGCTCCGCAAGGTCGGCGTGCTGGGCAACAAGCACATCCCGACGAGCTATCTGCGGGCGTCCGAGCGTCAGCGCCGGGCTCTGCTGGCCGGTCTGCTCGACACCGATGGAACGGTGACCGACGTCGGGTGCCCTCAGTTCACGACGACGAGCGAGCGCCTGGCCGATGACGTGTACGAGCTGATCGTCGGCCTGGGTTACCGGTGTTCGGTGGGTCGTAAGAAGGTCCGGGGCCGGTCGGAGAAGTCCTGCACCGCGTACTCGTTGACCTTCAGCAGCGACGAGCCGGTATTTCGGCTGGAGCGCAAGGTCCGCTTGCACAAGGAGTTGGGTGCGCGGACCTTCCAGCGCCGCAACACGCGGTTCATCACGAACGTGAGGCCGGTTCGGTCTGTGCCGGTGCGGTGCATTCAGGTGGCGGCGCCCGATCATCTGTACCTGGCGGGGCGTTCCATGGTGCCGACGCACAACTCCACGTTGGCGCTCGACTTCGCGCGCGCGGCCGCAATTCACAACAACATGCCGACGGTCGTGTTCTCGCTCGAAATGAGCCGAAACGAGATCACGATGCGTCTGCTCAGTGCTGAGGCCTCGATCCAGTTGCAGCACATGCGTAAGGGCACGATGCGCGACGAGGACTGGAGCAAGTTGGCTCGCACGATGGGTGAGGTCAGCGAGGCGCCATTGTTCATCGACGACTCGCCCAACATGTCGCTCATGGAGATCCGGGCGAAGTGTCGCCGGCTCAAGCAGCGTCACGGACTCAAGATGGTCATCATCGACTACCTGCAGTTGATGAGCTCGGGCAAGAAGGTCGAGTCGCGTCAGCAGGAGGTGTCGGAGTTCTCTCGTGCGCTCAAACTCTTGGCCAAGGAGATCGAAGTGCCCGTCATCGCCTTGTCGCAGCTCAACCGCGGTCCCGAGCAGCGGACCGACAAGAAGCCTCAGGTGAGCGACCTGCGTGAATCGGGCTGCCTCACGGCGGAGACGCGCATCCTTCGCGCCGACACCGGTGCCGAGGTGAGCATCGGCGAGTTGGCTGCCTCGGGCGAGAAGGACGTGCCCGTGTGGGCGCTGGACGAGTCGCTGCGGTACGTGCGCCGCCCGATGACGCACGCGTTCTCGACGGGTGTGAAGCCGGTGTACCGGTTGACGCTGGCCTCGGGGCGCACGGTGCGGGCGACGGAGAATCACCCGTTCCTCACGTTCGACGGCTGGGTTCCGTTGGGGGAGATCACATGTGGCATGCGCGTCGCTGCGCCGCGGCACGTGTCGGCCCCGGAGTTCGGCGACGACGGTTGGGCCGATGAGGACGTGCGCACGGCAGCGTTGTTGTGTGCCGAGCATGCTGCGGCGACGATCCCGTCGGTGGTGTCCTCGCTGCCCAAGGCGCAGATCGCGTTGTTCTTGCGGGTGTTCTTCTCGACGTGTGGTGGCGTGATGTTGTCGGTGGATCACCCCGGCGGCGACATTTTCGCGTTTGCGGACACGCGTGAGCGGCTCGACCGCGCGGCCCGGTTGTTGTTGCGTTTCGGTATCTCGACGGTCGTCACGGGTGACGAGTCGGGTTGGGTGCTGGATGTGGTGGCTGTGGATTCGCAGCGCCGGTTTTTGCAGGAGGTCGGGATCGAGGGTCCGGCGGCGCCGGATGCGGGCCGGTTGCTCGACATCGTGCGCGGCATCACGACGGCGCCTCAGCCCGGTGTGGGTCAGTTGCCGTTGTGGAAGGACGTCGCGGAGGCCCTCAACCCTGCCGTCGAGGCGGAGGAGGCTGCGGTCGTGCAGGCCGAGCCGGTGGGCACGTTGCGGCAGGTCGCGACCCTGCTGGATCAAGAAGACGCCGACCTCGAGGCCATCAACGATGTCGAATGGGAGGTCGTCGTCCGGGTCGAGTTCGACGGCGTCGAAGAGGTTTTCGACGCGACCGTGCTCGGCACCCACAACTTCATCGCCGACGGCATCGCCGTCCACAACTCCATCGAGCAGGACGCCGACATGGTGATGCTGCTCCACCGCGAATCCGTGTACGAGCCCGATTCCCCCCGCGAAGGCGAAGCCGACATCATCGTCGCCAAACACCGTAATGGCCCCACTCGTACGATCACCGTTGCCTTTCAAGGCCACTACTCCAGGTTCACGAACATGGCGGCGAACTACTGAGTTGTTGTCGAGATGGGCCCTAGCCCGGATGTTTCATCGGGTAGCGGCGTTGGCGTAGTCGGCGCCGTTGCCGTGTGA
>DAMDJY010000207.1:0-5012 GCA_032100225.1 Mobilicoccus sp. | reverse complement strand
GGCACGGACCAGCAGCAACGCCTCGGCCAGATCGCGCCCGCTCGGCGTGGGCGTCGGCGGCCGGCTCTGCAGGACGGCCTCGATCGCGACGTCGGGGTTGTTGCCACGCCCCGAGGCCGCGAGCCAGCCGACGACCTCGTCACGGTCGAACTGTGCCACCCCCGCAGCAACCCGCGCGGGACGCGGAAACGGGCCCGCATCCCGATGCGGTCGCCGTCGCCACATCGACACCACCGGCCGTTGCACGCGAGCGAGCACGGCCACATCCGCCAGGGTCAGCAGGCCCTGCGCGGAGGTGGTGTCGTCGGTGCTCATGGCCGGAACTCTACGAGGGGAACCCCCGAAGCGGGACGTCCCCGGTGATAAGGAGGTTTATCAAGGTCATCATTGCGACCCCGGCCACCCTGGCCGGATGGTGAAGCCACCGCCGACATCGTGCGGTGCCGCTGCAGCCGGAGGGGGCTGCAGCGGCCACAACACCACCCCGTGAGGACTCGTCATGCAGAAGAAGCACCTGTTCGGATACCCGCTCGTCACGCTCTTCGCGTTCGCTATGGGAGCGGGCGGGTCCGGAGCCTCGGCGGGCACCAGCACCGCCGCCGCCCCCGCACCCACCGTCACGGTCACGCAGACCGCCGACGAACCGGCTCGCCCGGCCGCGACGGTCACGGTGACCCGGACTCCCGATGCACCTGCCGCCGTCCCCGCAGCAGCGCAGACCACCGCTTCGGAATCGTTCCCCGGCGACGGGACGTACGAGGTCGGGGTCGACATCCAGCCCGGCAAGTACACCTCGGGCACCCCCACCAGCGGCAACTGCTACTGGGCCCGGCTCTCCAGCGACGACCCCTTCGACGGCATCCTCGCCAACAACAACAGCAGCGGAAAGTCCGTCGTCGTCATCACGAAGACCGACAAGTACTTCCAGACCTCCGGCTGCTCCGACTGGACCAAGCGCTGAGACCACCCATGAGCGACCTCCCTGACCTACGTGGCCCTGTTCATCACCGCCCTCACGTGGTGGCGATGGCCGACCGGGGTGCCCGGAGCCATCGCGCTGCGACTCGTCATCACCGTGAATCACCGTGACCGGCGTCGCGGTCCTGTGGGCCGCCGGTACCGCAGTGGGGGTCGCGATCGCCGTCGCTCTCGTCCACCCTGTCACCGCCGGCTGGGTTCTCGACCGAATCTCCCAGCTGACGCTCGCGCTCCCGTGATGGTGAGAGCGACAGACGACCGCCTGCAGCCTCGGCGGACGACCCGACGACGGAGCCCGCCACCCTCGATCGAGAGTGGCGGGCTCCGTCGCGCGCTGTCCGGCCGAGACCGTGCTCAGCCGCGCTGCGTCACCAACGGGGGGCGGCGTGAGAGCCGTTCCCCTCCTCGTCGTGCGGTGGGGCCTGGCCGGACCCGCTGTGCTTCTGCGGCAGTTGCTCGGTAGGCGCAGGCTGCTCCACCTGCTCGACATCGCCGGCGGTAGGCATCGGTTCGCGTTCCGGAACTGCGGGGCTGCCCTGGATCGGGGATTCGATCTCATCGGGGTTGGGACGTGGGATGCCCGCGGCGGCGTAGACCTCGGCCTCGCCGAGGGTCTCCTTCTCCAACACGGCGGCGGTGATGCGTTCGAGCTTGTCGCGGTGCTCGCGCAGCAGTCGCACGGCCTCGGAGTAGCACTCGTCGACGATGCGGCGCACCTCGTCGTCGGCGCGTTCGAGGATGCTCTCGGAGAATCCGGCCGAGCGGGGGTCGCCCTCGCTCGGGTAGATCTGCACGGGGCCGACCTTCTCGCTCATGCCCCAACGGCCCACCATGCTGCGGGCGATGTTGGTGCTGGAGTCGAGGTCGGACTCGGCGCCGGTGGTGACGACGCCGAACACGAGCTCCTCGGCCGCCATACCGCCGAGGGCGCCGATGATGCGTCCGCGCAGGTATTCCTCGTCGTAGCCGTACCGGTCGGCGTCGGGGGTCGACAGCGTGACACCGAGCGCGCGACCACGCGGGATGATCGACACCTTGCGCACCGGGTCGGCACCCGGCTGCAGCATGCCGAGCAGGGCGTGTCCGGCCTCGTGGTAGGCCGTGCGGCGGCGCTCCTCGGGCGGCATGATGACGTTGCGCGCCGCGCCGAGCTGCACCTTTTCGAGCGCGTCGAACAGGTTGGCCTGCGTGACGGTGTTGGCGTCGGTGCGGGCCGCGAGCAGCGCGGCCTCGTTGATGAGGTTGGCGAGCTCGGCACCCGTCATGCCCGGCGTGGACTTGGCGACGGCGGCCAGGTCGGTGTCGTCGTCGAGCGGCACCGTGCGGCTGTGGACCTCGAGGATCTGCTCGCGACCGACCACGTCGGGGGCGTGCACCTGGATCGTGCGGTCGAACCGGCCCGGGCGCAGCAGCGCCGCGTCGAGCACGTCGGCACGGTTGGTGGCGGCCAGGACGACGACGCCCTCACTGCCGGAGAACCCGTCCATCTCGGTGAGGATCTGGTTGAGGGTCTGCTCACGCTCGTCGTGGCCACCCATCGCACGCGACCCGCCACGGGTGCGACCGATGGTGTCGATCTCGTCGATGAAGATGATCGAGGGGGCGACCTTGCGGGCCTCCTGGAACAACTCGCGCACACGCTGCGCGCCGACGCCGACGATCATCTCGATGAACTCAGAGGCGCTGGCCGAGAAGAACGGCACTCCCGCCTCACCGGCCGTCGCCCGCGCCAGCAGCGTCTTGCCGGTACCAGGGCTGCCCGCGAGCAGCACACCTTTGGGCGCGCGAGCGCCGAGGCGGGCGTACTTGTCGGGGTTCTTGAGGAAGTCGACGATCTCGTAGATCTCGTTCTCGACCTCGTCGATACCGGCGACGTCGTCGAAGTTGACGCGCACACTCTCGGGGTCGACCGGCGCCTTCTTCTTGCCGCCGCCCATCAGCCCGCCGCCCATCATCGAACGGCCCTTGGCCATGATGAAGAACCAGAGCGCGAGCAGCAACAGGATCGGCCCGAACGAGAACAACGCGGTCGAGAGGAAGCTCGGTCGGTCGATCGGGGACTGAGCACTGATCGTGGCACCGCTCTCGCGCAATGCCGCCTGCGGGTCGTCGCTGGCCCACGTCGGACGCTCGGTGGTGAAGTCCTTGTACGTCACCCCGTCCTCGCCGGGCAGTGCCTTCTCCTGCTTGAGCACGCCCTCGAACGTGTCGCCGCGCGAGCTGATCTTCTCGACGTTCTTGGCGGCGAGCTGGCTGGCGAACTCCGAATACGGCACTTCACGAGGGGCGCTCGCGGCGTTCTGCATCTGGAGAAATCCGAACAGGAGGAGGTAGAGGACCACCATGACGGCGACCATCCACTTCCAGTTCGACTTGCGCTTGCCGTCGCCGCCGGCGCCGTCCGTGGGCATGCCCTCGGTCCGCCACGGCTTGGGCGCCTGGTCGTCGCGGTCGTCGGGGCGGCGTGCACCGCCGCGGAACCGCGAGTCGCGCGGGTCGTCCCGCTGGTCCTGCCGAGGGTCGCGACGATCCTTCGGCGTGTTGGCGCTAGCTGGCATCGATGTCCTTCTCCGGTGAGGCGCGCTCGTGGTGGATGTCGTCTCCGGCAGGTCCGGATGGAGATCGCCACGCGTCACGCTCGATTCTCCACATGTCAACGCGCGGCGGCCATGGATCTTTCCCGATGTGCGTCGTCGGAATGACGACGGGCCTCCACGCGGTCGACGCGGCGGCCGTCCATCTCGAGCACGATGAGGGTGAAGGCGTCCCACGTGACCTCGTCGCCCACCACCGGCAGCCGGCCGAGCACGTGCATGACGAGGCCGCCGAGGGTGTCGAACGGGCCGTCGGGCAACTCGACACCGAGGACCTTGCCCGCCTCCGCGCGGCCCAGCAGACCGGAGACCTCACGGCGCCCGGGACGCACGAGCCGCACCGGCTCGGCCGTGTCGTACTCGTCCTCGATGTCGCCGACGAACTCCTCCATCACGTCTTCGAGCGTGACGATGCCGTCGGTACCGCCGTACTCGTCGATGACCAACGCGAGATGCGAACGCGATTCGCGCATGTGGGCCATCGCGGCGAACAACGGCATGCTGCCGGGCAGCACGAGGATCTCGCGGACGAGGTCGCCGACGCGCAGCGCATCACCGGCGATGGTCTTCGCCTCGTCGACCAGCAGGTCGCGGATGTGGAGAAAGCCGATGACGTCGTCGACACCGTCGGGCCCGCTGACGGGATATCGCGAACGCTCCAGGGTCTGCACGAGCTCACGGGCGTCCCGCACCGGCAGGTCGGCCTCGAGAAAGTCGACCTCGGTGCGGGGCGTCATGATCTCGGAGACCGTCCGCTCCCCCGCGGCGAGGATGTCGACGACCATGCCGCGCTCGTCCTCGCCGAGGTCCTCCTGCTCGGCGACGATGGCGCGCAGCTCCGCGGCATCCATCGATTCCTTCTGCTCCTCGGGGTCGCGGCCCAGCATCCGCATGACGATGTTGGTCGAGAGTCCGAGGAACCAGATCACCGGCCGCAGCGCGGTGCCGACCATGTTGAGCGGCCGGGCGACGATCAGGGCGAACCCCTCGGCGCTCTGCATCGCCAGGCGCTTGGGCACGAGCTCACCCAGCACGAGGGACAGGTAGGAGATCGCGAGCGTCGTCAGGACGAACGCCGCCGTCGTGGCCGCAGCCGCGGGGATGCCGGCCTGCACCAGCCACGGCGTCAGGTAGGGCGCGATCGTGGCCGCACCGAACGAGGCCGAGAAGAACCCGGCGAGCGTCACACCCACCTGGACGGCGGAGAGAAACCTGTTGCTGTCCTGCGTCAGCCGCTGCACCGCCAGACCGGGGCCACCACGCTCGGCCATCGCCGAGATCTGACTGTCCCGCAGGGACACCAGTGCGATCTCCGAAGCCGAGAACACGCCCCCGACGAGGATGAAGAGCAGCACGAGGCCGACGTTGAGTAGGAGTCCATCCACGCCCCCATTGTGCGGGCCACACGGCGACACCCCCGCATCGCGCCCTTGTCGGGGC
>DAMDJY010000206.1:2862-5089 GCA_032100225.1 Mobilicoccus sp. | reverse complement strand
CCGGGTGAACGAGTCGAGCACGGCGTCACGCTCACGCCGCAGGTCACGCATCACCGCGGCGTCGAGTTCGGCCTGGGCAGCGCGCATGCGGTGTCCGACGTCGAGGAGGCGTTCGACCTCGACGGGCCGTTCGCGCACGAGCTGGTTGACGGCCCAGGCCGCGACGGTGGGTTTGCGGAGGTTGCCGATCGCGGTGGCGGTCGCGCGGTCACCGGCATCGCGGGCGGTGTTGGCGAGGCGGGTGCGGGTCGCGACGAACTCCGGCGGCGTCACGCCGTACAGCTCGTCGAAGACCTCGCCGGGGATCATGTCAGCATCGTCACACTTGCGGCCTTCACTGCGGGGGAGCAGGCCAGGGCGTGTGCCGCGAATGTGCTCGGTAGGGGTCTGGCCTGCAATGCTGGGGCGATGAACACGCGCGTCGACTGGGCAGATCACGCCATCTGGTGGCACGTCTATCCGTTGGGATTCACCGGGGCCCCGATTCGGGATGTCGAGTCCCGCGAGGTGACCCATCGGTTGCCGCACCTGCAGGCCTGGATCCCGTATGCGGTCGAGCTCGGCTGCTCGGGCCTGCTGCTCGGTCCGGTGTTCGATTCGACGACGCACGGCTACGACACGACGGATTACTTCCGGCTCGACCCGCGCCTCGGCGACGACGCAGATCTCGACGCGTTCCTCGCCGCGGCCAAGCAGGCCGGTCTGCGGGTCGTCTTCGACGGCGTGTTCAACCACGTCGGTCGGGAGCACCCGGCGTTCCAGCGCGTGCTCGAGCAGGGGCCGAGTGCCCCCGAGGCCGACTGGTTCCGGCTCACCTGGCCCAGTGGTGCCGAGGCATGGCAGCCCGGCGTCGAGCCGGAGTATCAGGACTTCGAGGGCCACGGCGGTCTGGTCGCCCTCGACCACGACTCGCCGGCGGTCGAGCAGCTCGTCGTCGACGTGATGACGCACTGGCTGCGTCGCGGTATCGACGGCTGGCGCCTGGATGCGGCCTACGCCGTGCCGCCCGAGTTCTGGGCCCGGGTGCTGCCGCGCGTGCGTGCCGAGTTCGGTCAGTCGTGGTTCCTCGGCGAGGTCATTCACGGTGACTACGCCGACATCGTCGAGCGCGGCGGCCTTGATTCGGTCACGCAGTACGAGCTGTGGAAGGCGATCTGGAGCAGCATCGCCGACGTCAACTTTCACGAGCTGGCCTGGTCGCTCAAGCGGCACGAGGAGTTCACGGCCCGGTTCGTGCCGCAGACGTTCGTCGGCAACCACGACACCACCCGCATCGCCACCAAGGTCGGCGACGGCGGCAGCGTGCTCGCGGCGACGGTGCTGTTCACGGTCGCGGGCATCCCGTCCGTGTATTACGGCGACGAACACGGTTTTCACGGCGAGAAGATCGAGGGCTGGGGCGGAGACGACCAGGTGCGACCGGTGTTCCCCGAATCCGCTGCGCAGTTGGAGCTCGGCGGGTGGATGCACGCCCTCTACCAGCAGCTCATCGGAGTCCGGCGACGCAACGCGTGGCTGGTCGACGCCGTCACCGAGACGGACGAGGTGACCAACGAGCGCCTCGTCTACACGTCGCGCTCGCGCACGGGTGGGGAGTTGATCACCGTCGAACTCGACGCGACCGTGCCCACCCAGCCCTCCGCGGTGGTGCGCGATGCGACGGGCGAGGTATTCAGCTACCGAGGTTGAGGTCGGTGCTCGCCTCGGGCACTGCCCCCGCCGGGCCGGAGACGTGCGGGACGTGCGTGCCGTCGGGGTCTGACGCTGCGGCCGCCTGGCCCGGAGGTGGCCACTGGCTGACGAGGATGCCGACCAGCATGAGCGCGAAGCCGGTGGCCTCGCGCCATGTGAAGGGCTCGCCCAGCAGCACGATTCCGCCGACGGCGGCGAACACGGCCTCGAGCGACAGGATGATCGCTGCGGCAGCCGGAGTCGCGTCGCGCTGCCCGAACACCTGGAGGGTGTAGGCGACGCCGACGCTGAAGAGTCCGCCGTAGATGATCGGGACGACGGCGTCGGGCAGCCCGGCGAAAGGCGCAGATTCGAGGGCGAGCGCGAACGCCGTGCTCAGGACGGCGGTGGTCGTGAACTGGATCGCCGAGAACCGCAACGCGTCGAGGCTGGTGAATCGGTCGACGACGAGGATGTGCGTCGCCCAGAACAGGGTGCCGAGCAGCACGAATCCGTCTCCGGGGGCGAGGGTGAATCCGTCGCGCACCGAGAGGAC
>DAMDJY010000206.1:0-2852 GCA_032100225.1 Mobilicoccus sp. | reverse complement strand
GGCGAGCAGCGCCCCGAGCCACGTGGTGGGGGCGGTCCGGTGCCGCAGGAACAGCCCGAGGATGGGCACGACGACGATGTACAGCCCGGTGATGAACCCGGCCTTGCCCGCTGTGGTCCACGTGAGCGCGTATTGCTGTAGCCACGACGCGGTGAACAGGATGGTGCCAGCGATGAGACCGGGGATTGCGGCGGCGCGGGTCCGCTCCCATCCCGATGCCGTCGGCGCCCCACCCTGACGAACTTGACGGGCGCGGAGCTGGTCGAACACGACGATCACCGGCAGCAGTGACACTGCGCCGAGGGCGAATCGGGCTCCGTTGAACGCGAACGCCCCCATGTGGTCGGCGCCCATCCGCTGGCTGACGAACGCCAGTCCCCAGATGGCGGCCGTGAGCAGGAGAAGCAGGTTGCCGCGCAGCCGGGGAGTCATGCGCCGCAGCTTATCCGGTGGGGTCGAGCGGGCCGCTGCGCGCGCGGGAGGCGCCGAAGGTCCACAGCTTGTTGAACAGGAACGACAGGGGCGTGACCAGGGCGATCGAGATGAGTTGCGCCCAGTAGGTGCGGGTGCGGAATCCGGTCGATCCGTCGAACACGCTGGTGGGCAGCTCGATGGGGGAGTACGGGTGGATCAGCAGCGTCACGATGAGGAGTTGCACCAGGAGCCCGGCGAGCCCGACGGCGAAGAAGTGGGGAAGCCGCGTGCGACCGGCGCGCTCACCGGCGCGAAAGGTCCACCGGCGGTTGAGTTCGAAGTTCGAGATGTTGGCGACGACGAACGCCGCCGTGACCAGCGCGTGCACCCATCGGATGTTGAAGTCTGTAGGGGGCAGCGGGAGCAGCACGCCCTCGGGGTCGATCGGCAGGACCTTGTGCAGCAGCACGTACACGGCCATGTTGACGAGGACACCCGATCCGCCCACCATGCCGAACCGCACCATCTCCCCCAGATGCCCGGTCGTGAGTCGACGAGTCGGCATCGGGCCTCCTCGGTGTCGGTTCGGGATCGGTCGGTGTCGGTTCGCAGGTGCCCGGGTGTCGTTGCTGCTGAGCTCCGGGGCGCGTGCAGTGTAGCGACCCCCGGTGAGGGTGTGATGTGAGCCCGGTCTGCTCGTGGTTCGTGAATCCTGCTTCTCTCGTAAGGTTAGGCTGCGCTAAGTACATGTCCCAACGGCGAAACGAGTAGGCGTGTTCGCGAACTACCTCATCGGCCTGCGTGAGGGCCTGGAGGCGTCGCTCGTCGTCGTCATCCTCGTGGCCTACCTCGTCAAGTCGGATCGGCGTGCCCTCATCCCGTCGATCTGGACGGGTGTGGCTGCGGCGGTAGGGATCTCGCTGGCGTTCGGGGCGCTGCTGACGTTCGGCCCGAAGGGGTTGACCTTCGAGGCGCAGGAGGCCATCGGCGGCGGGTTGTCGATCGTGGCCGTCGGGTTCGTCACGTGGATGATCTTCTGGATGGCGCGCTCGGCGCGGACGCTGAGCAGTGATCTGCGCGGGTCGGTGGATCGGGCGGCGGAGGCCGGGCGTGGGGCGCTCGTGTTCATGGCGATGCTCGCCGTGGGGCGTGAGGGGCTGGAGACGGCGCTGTTCCTCTGGGCGGCGACCAAGGCCGCGGCGCGGGACCACGCCTCCACCACGGCTCCGCTGGTCGGGGCCCTGCTCGGCATCCTCACCGCCGTGGCGATCGCGGCGCTGATCCACCGGGGCGCACTCAAGCTCAACCTCGGCACGTTCTTCACGTGGACCGGCGGTCTGCTGATCTTTGTCGCCGCCGGGGTCCTCGCCTACGGCGTGCACGACCTCCAGGAGGCCCGCATCCTCCCGGGGCTGAACGACACCGCGTTCGACGTCAGCGGCGTCGTCGACCCCAACGGCCTGTTCGCGGCCCTGGTCAAGGGCTTCTTCAACCTCTCCCCGGTGATGACCGTGCTCGAGGTCGGCGTGTGGCTGACCTACGTCGTCGTCGTGCTCACCCTGTTCGTCCGCGGCGTGCGTCGCCGCGCGCCCCGCCCGTCGGCGGCAGAGGCCACCGCATCTCCGTCACAGGCAGCGGTCGCCACCGGCTCGACGGCGTCGGTCGGCGCCACCTCCGTCTCGTCCAGTTCGGCCGTGGGAACGACCCCGGCCTCGTCCACCTCGGCTGCGGAGTCCGCGGCCACGGCAGAAGGAATCCGCTCGTGAACTGCTCTCGTGCCCGTCGTGTCACCGCCTCCATCGGCGTGCTCGCGCTCTCCGCCGGTCTGGCGGCCTGCACGGACAACAACCCGACGGCCTCGCAGGGCGGGAGCGCCTCGGCCGGTCCGCTGACGGTCGCGGCCACGGACACCGAGTGCACGGTTTCGGCGCAGCAGGCGGGCTCGGGCAACCTGGCGTTCTCCGTCACCAACGGCGGGTCCAAGGTCAATGAGTTCTACCTGCTCGGCGAGGACGGTCTGCGCATCGTCGGCGAGGTGGAGAACATCGGCCCCGGTCTGACCCGTGACCTCGTGGTCCGCGCGGTCCCCGGAAAGTACTTCACGGCGTGCAAGCCGGGTATGGTCGGCGAGGGCATCCGGGCGCCGTTCACAGTGACGGACTCCGGCACCGACATGAGCGCGCAGGGCGCCGACCAGGAGCTCGTCGATCAGGCCGACACGCAGTACGCCTCGTACGTCAAGGACCAGACCGAGCAGCTCAAGGCCAAGACCGCGCAGTTCGTGGCCCTGTACACGGCGGGCAAGGACGATGAGGCCCGCGCCCTCTACGCCCCCGCCCGCGTGCACTGGGAGCGGATCGAGCCTGTCGCGGAGAGCTTCGGCGACCTCGACCCCAAGATGGACCTGCGCGAGGCCGACCTCGAACCGGGGCAGACGT
>DAMDJY010000205.1:0-5100 GCA_032100225.1 Mobilicoccus sp. | reverse complement strand
CGCCCCGCTGCGGGCACTGCCTCCAGATGGGCCACTACACGTCGCAATGCCCCAAGCGTGAGCGCGGCCCCGTTCGCGCCATCAGCCCGATCTGACGACGGCACCCGCCCCGGGGGTGTTCCGGGACGGGCGCCGTGATGAGTCAGACCTGCCGCAGCAGGGGGCCGGGTCAGTGACCCGACATCGTGCGGAGCGGCTCGTGCGTGCGGTCCTTGATGAAGAAGATCGAGATGAGCGACAGCACCGTGATCCCGCTGAGGTACCACGCGACGTTGACGACGCCACCCATGGTGGTGGTGATGTACTGCGCGATCATTGGGGCGAACGCGCCACCGAACACGGCGCCGATGGCGTAGGCCAGCGACACTGCAGACAGGCGGATGCGGGCCGGGAACATCTCGGCGAACATCGCCGACTGCGGGCCGTAGGTGAGGCCCTCGGGGATGGCGATCCACAGCAGGGCGAGGCCCACGAGCAGGACGCTCTGCTGATCCACGCCGGCCTTGACCAGCATGAACGTGGGGAACATGCCCAGCAGCATCAGCACGTAACCGATCTTGTACGTGAGGGTGCGGCCGATACGGTCCGAGAGCATGGCGCCGAGCATCGTGGTGACGGCCCACAGTGCAGCCGAGGCGAGCGCCCAGACGAGAACCTCCTGGCGGGGCAGGCCGTTCTTGCTTGCGTAGCCGAGGACGAACCCGCCGACGAGCATGTAGCCGAACGCGTTGTTGGCCATGAACGAGACCGCCGCGACGATGATGTCCTTGCAGTTGTGGTGCAGCAAGTCACCCTGGGCGACGGTGCCCTACTGTAGAGCCAACATCCGTCTCCTGACCACCACACATGACGAACTCCGCGGCGAGCAGTCCTTCCGGCGCGACGAACGGTCGAGACACACGAAGGAGGCCGGCTCTCGTGATGAGAACCGGCCTCCTTGACAGCCATCTGGCCGCAGCGGTGGCGGTGGGATTTGAACCCACGGTGGAGTCTCCCCCACACACGCTTTCGAGGCGTGCTCCTTTGGCCGCTCGGACACGCCACCGCGAGAAACCTTACTAGAGGGTGAACGGCCTCACGAAATCCGCTCCCACACGAGGCCTGCCGAGGTCAGCGGCGAGTGTCGAAGAAGTCGGTGAGAATCGCCGCGCAGCGGTCGGCTGCAACACCCCCGACGATCTCGATGCGGTGCAGCGCGCGCGGGTCGCGGACGAGGTCCCACACCGAACCGCAGGCACCGGCCTTCTCGTCCCAGGCACCGAAGACGATGCGGTCGATGCGGGCCTGCATCGCGGCGCCGGCGCACATCGGGCAGGGCTCGAGGGTGACGACGAGGGTGCAGCCGTCGAGACGCCACCCCTCTCGCGTCTGCGCGGCCTGGGACAGTGCCCGCACCTCGGCGTGACCGAGGGGGTCGAGGAGCTCCTCGCGCACGTTGCGGCCTCGCCCGATGACGGCGCCCGACGCGTCGAGGACCACCGCCCCCACGGGCACGTCACCCGCGGGCAGGCACTGATCCGCCAGCCCCAAGGCCTCGTCGATCCACGGCTCGAACCGCGCCGTGCCGTCGGCTCTGCCGCGCGGGGATGCACCCCGTCGGCGAGTACCGGCCTCGACGCTGTCGCTCACCGGCTAAGTTTCCCCCATGCGAGTCCACGTGGCCGACCACCCGCTCATCAACCACAAGCTCACCTACCTGCGCGACGAACGGACGGACTCCCCGACGTTCCGCCGCCTCGCCGAGGAGCTCGTGACGCTGCTCGCCTACGAGGCGACGCGTGAGGTAAGGGTCGACCCGTTCACCATCCGTACGCCCGTGGCCGAGACCACCGGCATCCGTCTCTCCCAGCCCAAGCCGGTGATCATCCCGATCCTGCGCGCCGGTCTCGGGATGCTCGAGGGCATGACGCGCCTGCTGCCGACCGCGGAGGTCGGCTTTCTCGGCATGGTCCGCGACGAGGAGACCCTCGAGGTCAGCGCCTACGCCAACCGCCTGCCCGACACCCTCAACGGGCGGCAGGTGTTCGTCATCGACCCGATGCTCGCCACCGGCCACACCCTGGTCATGGCGTTCGAGTTCCTGCGCGACCTCGGCGCCGACGACATCACGGCCGTGTGCCTCATCGCCGCCCCCGAGGGCATCGACGCCGTCCGCGAGGCAGCCGACACGCTCGACATCCCGGTGACGCTCGTCGTGGGCGCGATCGACGAGAAGCTCGACGAGAACGGCTACATCGTCCCGGGACTCGGCGACGCAGGCGACCGCCTGTACGGTGTCGTCTGACCCAGCCCCACCCGGCGCGCCGCAGCGCAGGTGACGGGCGAGCAGGGGCCGATGTGGTTCGATACCAGGGGAGCTTTTGCGCGCCCCACCTTTGCGACCTCATTCACGAGCACGTCACCAGCAGCCCACCAGCACGGACGCCGAAACGGAGAGATCGATGCCCCCCTCGATCAAGAAGATTTTCACGTGGATCTTCTGGATCTTCGTGCTGTGGGCGATCTTCACCTCGCCGAACCGCGCCGCGGACCTGGTCCTGACCGTCTGGGAGATCATCCTCAACGGCTTCAACGCCATCGCGGTGTTCTTCGACCGGCTCCTCGGATCCCGCTGACCGAGGACGGCTCAGGTGCGCCATGACCGACGACAGCAGAAGCAGGCTCGGTAAGTACCTCACCGACGGTGAGCGCATCGTCGTGGCCACCCACCGGCACTGGTTCTGCATCGCCGAACCGCTCGGAACGGCAACGCTGTCGCTCCTGCTGATCGCCATCGCGTTCGCCGCGGGCGCCCCGGTCTCCATCATCGAGTTCTTGCTCGTGGCCTGGCTGGTCGTGTTCGTGCGCTCCATGATCCGGGTGTGGGAATGGAACATGGAGTGGTTCATCGCCACGGATCAACGCCTGTTGCTGGTCTACGGATTCATCATCCGCAAGGTCGACATGCTGCCGATGTCCAAGGTCACCGACATGACCTTTCGCCGCTCGGTCATGGGGCGGTTGTTCGGCTACGGCACGTTCGTGCTGGAGAGCGCCGGCCAGGACCAGGCCCTCTCGGATCTGCACTTCATCCCCGACCCCAACGAGACCTACCTCAAGATCGTCGCGACGATCTTCAAGACCGGTGACCCCGACGAACTGGCCGAGGACGTCGAAGAGGTCCGCTCCGATCTCGACGACACCCGCCCCGCCCACGAGGCACGCGACCCGTGGGACGACGACGACCCCACCGAGCGGTTCTCGTTGCGCTCCGACCTGGCTCATCTGGGGCGTAAGCACGGCAAGCAGGGCAAGAAGGCCAGACGCGGCTCACGCAGGCAGGGCAACCCGAGCGGGTATCACGACGACGTCGTCGATCCGGACGACCTTGCCGAGGACGAACTCGACGGATTCACGATGGGGTCGATCGGCACCTCCAACCCCGTCGACGAGCGGCGCCGGCACCACCTGGGCAAGCGCGACCCCGACTACGCCCGAACGCTCTACAGCTCGCTGGGCTCAGAGCAGTTCGACCCGTGGGACGAGCAGGACCACGGCCCCCACGTGCGCAAACGCAGCTGGTGGCGGCGCTGAGAGCACCGCAGGTCAGGACGTGACGTCGAGTCAGGACGTGACGTCGTCTCCGCCGGCATCCGGGGAGACGACGCGCGTGGCACCGGTCGTCGGACCGTTCCTGCCCTCGACCGGGATCCCCAGTTCGGCGCGGATGGCATCGACGTCGACCTCACCGGGATCGCCACCCTGCTCGTAGACCCGACGACGCTCGACGCGGACCCGCTGATCGAGCTGCTGCAGGAGTCGTTCGTCCTCGGTGACCAACGGTCGCGGCGCGAACAGGTGGTAGTAACCCAGGGCGTTGCCCCAATTGTCGGAGAAGTTCACGAACTGGACGACGTCGGGAACCGTGACGACCTCGCCGTACGGAACGCCCGCCTCGTCGAGCCGGGCCACGGCCACATCCATGCTCTCGACCTCGAACCGGACGCGCGCGTTGTTCCCGCCGGGGCGCTCGTGCCCCGTGGACAACTGCAGCCACGTGCCCTCGCAGACCCGCCACTCGAGAAAGTTGTCCATCGGCTTGGTGTCGGGGCCGCGACCGAAGACGTAGGTGTAGAACTCCTGCACGTCGTCGTGGTCGCCCGCGTTGATCGCGAACGTCATTCCGTGGAGTGAACGCGGGTCGGCCATACCTCCCAGGGTAGATGACCCGTCCGGCACCCCTTGCCGCACAACGCCCGTCAGGGACGCAACGCGGCTCCGAGTCCGCTCGAGGTCATCCCTACCGGGGTGCCTGCTCTGACGAACCCGGAGCGACCTCGGTCTCCCCACGTCGGAGCAGGCAAGGGGATGCACGGTGAAGAGTCAGTCCATGCCCCCTGGTGACGATGAGAAGACACGGGCCCGTCCGGGTCCACGACGAACCGAGCCAGGGGGATGCATGTCGGGCCATGCCGACGCCGTGATGTTCTGCCTCATCGCCGCCGCACTCGTGGTCGTCGCGCACGGCATCGACGCCGTGTCGTCTCGGCGTCGCAGCGGCGACGGGTGGGGAAACTCCCTCGCCCTGGCCCTGTGCGGACTGGGGCTGGGCCTGGTGTGTCTGGGCGCGGTCATGGCGACGTCCCGCACCGACTTGTTGCTGACCCTCTCGACCGCCGCAGCCGTCGTCGTGAGCGCCATGCCGCTCGTGAGCCTGAACGCCGGCGACGAGGACGCACCTCCTGCCAACCCGTGGGACCGGGCCTTTCGGGTCCGCCGCGGCCGTGTGACCCAGCTGCTCCCCCCCCCCCCGCGACCTGCCCCGCCGCAGAGTCCGGCGCCCCGCACTGCACCGCCCGCAGGAGTCCCGGAGGCGGCCCGCGAGGGTGTGGTCATGCCGACCGGCATGCCCGGCCCCGAGCGAACTGCCGCCGAGGTCGTGACCCAGCGTCGACGCCCCGCACCGTCCGACCCGGAGGTCTACGAGGCCGAAGAGACGCTGCACGACGTGACCGAAGTCGTCGGTGACCTGGGCCGACTCCTCGGGCTCGACCGCCGCGACGGTCGACGCCCCTGACACTCAGAACCCACGACAACCCAGGCACAACGCGAAGACCCCCC
>DAMDJY010000204.1:0-5101 GCA_032100225.1 Mobilicoccus sp. | reverse complement strand
TCGAGAAGGCCAAGGCAGAAGAGGCCAAGGCCGCCAAGATCGCCGCTGCCAAGAAGGCTGCGGCGAAGAAGGCCGCCGAAAAGAAGGCTGCGGCGAAGAAGGCTGCGGCCAAGAAGAAGGCCGACGCCGCGCGTACAGAGTCGCTGGATCGTTCGTCGCGCTCCGGTGCGCGGGCGACGGGCGACCCGCGCAGCATCGCCCGGTCGATGGTGGCCAAGCGCGGCTGGGGTTCGGAGCAGTTCGGCTGCCTCGACAAGCTGTGGAACAAGGAGTCCAACTGGCTTCCCACGGCCAAGAACCCGTCCTCCAGCGCCTATGGCATCCCGCAGTCGCTGCCCGGCAGCAAGATGGCCTCGGTTGGCGCGGACTGGCGCACCAACCCCGCCACACAGATCACCTGGGGCCTCGGCTACATCGCTGACCGCTACGGCAGCCCCTGCTCGGCCTGGGCGCACTCCCGGGCTCACAACTGGTACTGATCGCGACCGTCTGAGCCGCAGCTCCCACGCGCAGCTGCGACAGAGCCAGAACGGGTGAGTCAGCAGCGCCCGCATCGACACACACGACGCCCGGAGGCAGGATTCCTGCTCTCCGGGCGTCGACGTTTGCCGGGTCCGGCTCAGAGTTTGCGCAGGAGGACGTTGGTGACCTTGTGGTCGGCGCCCTTGGTGAGGACGAGGGTGGCGCGGGCGCGTGTGGTCTCGACGTTGTCGCGCAGGTTGGGCTCGTTGATCGTGCGCCAGATGCGGTCGGCGGTCTCGCGGGCCTCGGCGTCGCTGATCGTGGCGTAGCGGTGAAAGTAGGACTCCGGCCGGGTGAACGCGGTCTGGCGTAGCCGCAGGAATCGTTCGACGTACCAGGCGTGGATGTGATCGACGCGGGCGTCGACGTAGACGGAGAAGTCGAAGAAGTCGCTGACCGAGAGTCCCAGGCGTCCGTCGGCCCGCATGCGGGGCGGTTGGAGCACGTTCAGCCCTTCGACGATCAGCACGTCGGGGCGATGCACGACGATCTCCTCGCCGGGGACGATGTCGTAGGTGAGGTGGCTGTAGACGGGGGCGCTGACCGTCTCGGCGCCTCCCTTGACCTCGGTGACGAAGCGCAGGAGGGCCCGCTGGTCGTAGGACTCCGGAAAGCCCTTGCGGTGCAGGATTCCTCGACGCTCGAGCTCGGCGTTGGGGTAGAGAAAGCCGTCGGTGGTGACGAGGTCGACGCGGGGGGTGTGCGGCCAGCGGGCAAGGAGTTCGCGCAGGATGCGGGCCGTGGTCGACTTGCCGACGGCGACCGACCCGGCGACGCCGATGACGAACGGCGTGCGTGCCGGGCGTTCGCCGAGGAACCCGGACGTGAGTCGGTGCAGGTGGTCGCTGCTCTCGACGTAGAAGCTCAGCAGACGCGACAGCGGCAGGTAGATCTCCTCGACCTCGACCAGGTCGATGCGCTCGCCGACGCCGCGGAGGCGCTCGACGTCATGGTCGGTGAGGCTGAGCGGGTGCGTGCGGCGCAGCCTCGCCCAGTCCTCGCGACCGAGGTGGGCGTAGGGCGAGGGTGGTATCCGCGACGCTGAGGGCACGGCGCCCATTCTGGACCACCTGCCGCGCGCGCGGGCCACAACGGGGAGGCCTCGCCGTTTTCGAGGCGGGAGGCGGGAGGCGGGGGTGGGGTCGAGTAGCCTTGGCGCCATGTGCGGAATCGTGGGATACGTGGGACCGAAGCGCGACGGACGAGCCCTGGACGTGTTGATGGAGGGGCTCGCGCGCCTCGAGTATCGCGGATACGACTCCGCCGGTGTGGCTCTCGTCGACGAGGGCAAAATCGGGTGGAGCAAGAAGGCCGGCAAGCTCGCCAACCTGCGCGCCGAGATCGAGGCGCACCCGCTCGCGGATTCGACCACCGGCATCGGTCACACCCGCTGGGCGACCCACGGTGGCCCCACGGATCAGAACGCGCACCCGCACCTGGGTGGCGAGGACGACAAGATCGCCCTGATCCACAACGGCATCGTCGAGAACTTCCACGTGCTCAAGACCGAGCTGCTCGCCCATGGCGTGCAGTTCCGCTCCGAGACCGACACCGAGGTCGCGGCGCAGATGCTCGCGATCGCTTTCGCTGAGTGCGGAGACCTGCGTGAGGCGATGCGCAGCGTCGTCAACCGCCTCGAGGGCGCGTTCACGCTGCTCGCGGTGCACGCCGACAGCCCCGGCACCGTCGTGGCCGCCCGCCGTAACTCCCCGCTGGTCATCGGCCTGGGCGAGGGCGAGAACTTCCTCGGCTCCGACGTCGCGGCGTTCATCGGTCACACCAAGTCGGCCATGGAGGTCGACCAGGACCAGATCGTCACGATCACCAAGGACTCCGTCGAGGTCATGGGCTTCGACGGCATCCCCGCCGAGGGCAAGCGCTTCGAGGTCACGTGGGATGCCGCGCAGGCCGAGAAGGGCGGGCACAGCTCGTTCATGGTCAAGGAGATCCTCGAGCAGCCCAAGGCCATCGGCGACACCCTGCTGGGGCGAACCAACGAGGCCGGCGAGCTGGTGCTCGACGAGATGCGCATCGACCCCGAGCGCCTTGCCGCGGTCGACAGGATCATCATCGTGGCGTGCGGCACGGCGTTCTACTCGGGCCTCACCGCCAAGTACGGCATCGAGCACTGGACCCGTATCCCGTGTGCCGTCGAGCTCGCCCACGAGTTCCGGTACTGCGACCCGGTCGTCGACGAGAAGACGCTGGTCGTCTCCATCAGCCAGTCCGGCGAGACGATGGACACGCTCATGGCCGTCAAGCACGCCAAGGAGCTCGGCGCCCTGACGATCTCCATCTGCAACACCTACGGCGCGACGATCCCGCGCGAGTCCGACGCGGCGCTGTACACGCACGCCGGCCCGGAGATCGCGGTGGCCTCCACCAAGGCGTTCACGGCCCAGATCACCGCCTGCTACGTGCTCGGCCTGTACCTGGCGCAGTTGCGCGGCGGCTCGCATGCCGAGAACGCCCAGCAGGTGATGAAGGAGCTGCACGACATCCCGGCCAAGGTCGAGACGCTGCTCGGCTCGATGGACCGCGTGCGCGAGATCGCCCGGTTCATGGCCGACACCCGCTCGGTCCTGTTCCTCGGCCGCCACGTGGGCTACCCGATCGCGCTCGAGGGTGCGCTCAAGCTCAAGGAGATCGCGTACATCCACGCCGAGGGCTTTGCTGCCGGTGAGCTCAAGCACGGCCCGATCGCGCTCATCGAGCCCGGTCAGCCGGTGTTCATCGTGGTGCCCAGCCCGAGCACGCCGTACAGCCTGCACGACAAGGTCGTCTCCAACATTCAGGAGATCCGCGCTCGCGGCGCCCGCACCCTGGTCATCGCGGAGGAGGGCGACGAGGCCGTTGCTCCGTTCGCCGACGAGGTCATCAGCGTCCCGGCCACGAGCACGCTGCTTGCCCCGCTGCTGACGATCATCCCGTTGCAGGTCTTCGCGGCCGAACTCGCTGCGGCGAAGGGGCTGGACGTTGACCAGCCGCGGAACTTGGCTAAGAGCGTCACGGTTGAGTGACGACGAGTCCTGAGGACACGAGCGAGCGAAGCGAGTGAGGCCCGGAGGGGCGAGGAGTCACGAACAGAAATTGCGCGTGATGTCCTGAGCGAGTTGCTGACATGAATCATCGTGGGGCCCTGCCGAACAGCGGGGCCTCACGTGTATCCGGATGGGAGGGGAGAGCGCTGTGATCGTGGGGATCGGGATCGACGTGGTGGATGTGCCGCGGTTCGAGACGGTGTTGGAGCGGACGCCGTCGTTGCGGGAGAGGTTGTTCACGGAGGCGGAGCGGGGGCTGCCGGTGGAGTCGTTGGCGGGGCGGTTCGCGGTCAAGGAGGCGCTGGCCAAGGCGCTCGGATCGCCGGGTGGGTTGGTGTGGACGGATGCCGAGGTGCAGCGGGGGGAGCACGGTGCGCCGCGGCTGGTGGTGAGCGGTACTGTCGCTGCGTGCGCGGCGGGCCGTGGCGCGAAGGAGTTCTTCGTGTCGATCTCCCACGATGGTGGGATCGCGACGGCGATCGTTCTCGCGCAGGCCTGATCGGACGAGCGAGAGCAGGAGCAGACGCGTGATCGCAGCGTGGAGTGTCAAGGACGTTCGTGCCGCGGAGAAGCGCGCGATGGCGGGGCTGCCCGAGGGCGAGTTGATGGCGCGGGCGGCGAAGGGCCTGGCCATGGTGGTGGCGGCGCGCATCGAGGATGTCGACGAGCCGCAGGTGGTGGCTCTGGTGGGGTCGGGTGGCAACGGTGGGGATGCCCTGTTCGCGTTGGCGCAACTGGCCGGCTCGACGGGCAAGGACGAGGGCGATGACGCTGGGGTGACGGCGAGTGCCGTGCTGGTGTCCAACCGTGGGGCCCACAAGGCGGGTCTGGCTGCTGCGCGGGAGGCGGGCGTGCAGATCGTCGACCTCGCGGACACCGAGCTCGAGTCGGACGAGATGATCCAGGCGTTGGCGCTGGTGGCCGGGGCCGACGTGCTGCTCGACGGCATCACGGGCATCGGCGGATCTCCGGGGTGGAGCGGGTCGTCCGCGCTGTGGTGCCGGGCGTTGATCGACGCGGTCGAGGACGAGGCGTACGTCGTGGCGGTCGATCTGCCGAGCGGCGCCGACCCGGCCGGTGTGGTGCTGGACTCCGAGGGGGTGTGGGCCGACGAGACCGTGACGTTCGGGGTGGCCAAGCCCGTCCATCTGATGGGAACCGCGGATCGCTGCGGCGTGCTGACGGTGGTCGACATCGGTCTGGAGATGACGACGGAGCCCGTCGTCGAGCGGCTCGATCACGACGACATCGCGGCACTGTGGCCGTTGCCCGGCCCGGAGGACGACAAGTACACGCGCGGCGTCGTCGGCGTCGTCGCCGGTGGCGAGCACTACACGGGCGCACCGGTGCTCACGGTGACCGCCGCCGTCTGCAGCGGCGCAGGGATGGTCCGCTACGTCGGTCCGCCGACGCCGACGGCGCTCGTGCGTGCGGCCGTTCCGGAGGCCGTTCACGGCGTCGGTCGGGTGCAGGCGTGGGTCGTCGGACCTGGCCTCGATGCCGGAGCCGACGAGGATCCCGAGGCCGACGAGCACGAC
>DAMDJY010000203.1:0-5158 GCA_032100225.1 Mobilicoccus sp. | reverse complement strand
ACGTGTGTGTGCATGAGGGTCATCATCCCGCGCCACCTCCACCGAGAACCACCACGAGGTATCCGATGTAGACCGCGACCAGCACGGCGCCGACCGCACGCACCACGCGTCCACGCCGCGTGACCAGCAACAACAAGGGCAAGACGGCTGCCAGGAGTGCGACCCAACGCAGGTCCGGCAGATCCATCGGGGCGACGAGCGCACTGACCCCCAGGGTCAGGGTCGCGTTGTAGAGGACCGCTCCGACGACTCCGCCGATCGCGACCGACGTCAGGTCACGACGCCGGGCCGCGACCACGAGGGCGAGGACCTCGACCGATGTCGCGAACGCGAGGGCCGACAGCCCACTGGCCTCCTGACCCAGACCACCGATCTGCGCGAGCGCAGCCGCCCCGTCGACGGCGAGCGCTCCCCCGGCGACCATGGCGACGAATCCGGCAGCGACCCAGAGTGCGGTGCGTGCCGCCGACGACCCGTGATTCGACCCGTCATCGTCGCTGTCGTCGTCACCGTCGTCATCGTCATCGTCATCGTCATCGTCCTCGGCGAGTTCACCGATGGCGGGTGGGCGGCGTTCACCGATCCAGACGGCAGCGACGAAGGCGACGAACAGGGCGATGAGCAGCGCGCCCTCGACGCGTCCGACGTGCCCGTCGAACACGGCGGCCAGGGCCGCGAATCCGACCGCGACAGCCCCGAGGGCGTACCGCCGCAGAGCCGGGGTGACGACGACCGGGGAGAGGAACAGAGCGAGACCGAGCCCGAGGGTCGTCATCGTGACGTTGGCGCCCAGAGCATCGGTGGCGGCAAGCACAGGATGTCCCTCGGCCGAGGCGATGACGGCCGTGGCCATCTCCTCGGGCTCGGCGCCCGCGAGCAGCAGCCCCATGGCGAGGACGGGCAAGCCGACATGGCGTGCGAGGTCGGCGATGTGATCCATGAACGTGTCGGCGCCCCACAACAGGAGCAGGCCACCGGCGATGAGACCCAGCGCGGCCTGGGCCGGGAGCGGGAGGGTCTCCAGCATCAGGAGGCGACGTGGACGAGTTCCACGGGCATAGAGGAGTCGGTCGGAAGCGTCAGGGACGAGGGCTTCTCGCCTGCCATGACGAGCTGCGCGCCCAGTGCCGCGACCATCGCGCCGTTGTCGGTGCACAGACCCGGCCTGGGCACGCGGACGGTGATACCCGCTGCCGCGCAACGCTCTTCGGCGAGTGCCCGCAGCCGGCCGTTGGCGGCGACACCGCCGCCGATGAGCAGGTGCGTGGCGCCGTTCTCTTTGCATGCGAGCACGGCCTTGCGGGTGAGCACGTCGGCGACGGCCTCCTGAAAACTCGCGGCCACGTCGGCGACGGGAATGTCCTCACCGGCAGCGCGACGGGTCTCGACCCAGCGGGCGACGGCAGTCTTGAGACCGGAGAACGAGAAGTCGTAGCGGTGCTTCTGCATGTCTTTGCCCGAGGTGAGTCCACGCGGGAACGCGATGGCCTTGGGGTTGCCCTCGGCGGCGATGCGGTCGATGTGCGGGCCACCGGGATAAGGCAGGTCGAGCAGGCGCGCGACCTTGTCGTAGGCCTCACCGGCAGCGTCGTCGATCGTCGACCCGAGCGAGGTGACGTCGGTGCAGATGTCCTTCACGAGAAGCAGATTCGTGTGACCACCCGAGACGAGGAGCGCGACCATCGGCATGGGCAGCGTGCCGTGTTCGAGCACGTCGACGCCGACGTGGGCGACGAGGTGGTTGATGCCGTACAGCGGCTTGTCGAGGGCGAACGCGAGGGACTTGGCAGCAGCCGCCCCGACGAGCAGCGCGCCGGCCAGCCCGGGTCCGCTGGTCACAGCGATCGCATCGACGTCACGCAGCTCGACACCGGCATCGGTGCAGGCCTTGTCGATCATCGGGACCATCGCCTGCAGGTGCGCCCGCGAGGCGATCTCGGGGATGACGCCGCCGAACCTGGCGTGCTCCTCGACACTGCTCGCGACGGCGTTGGACAGCAACTCCTGCCCGCGCACGATCGCGACTCCCGTCTCATCACACGAGGATTCGATCCCGAGCACGAGGGGCTGGGCTGCGGTGCTGATGGTCTGGCTCACGCGTCGTGTCCTTCCAGGGTGAGCCGCATGACGTGGGCATCGACGTCACCCGGCTGGTAGTAGCGGCGCCGCACGGAGATGGTCGTGAACCCGGCGCGTTCGTAGAGGGCGAGGGCGGCCTCGTTGTCGGCGCGAACCTCAAGCAGCAGATGGGATTCGCCACGCGCCCGCGCCATCGCGACGAGCGTGTCGAGCAACACGGTGCCGAGGCCCTGGCGACGACCGGCGGGGGCGACGGCGATGGTCATGACGTCGGCCACCTCTCCCCCGTGGTCGACCCCGGCGTAGCCGAGGATGTCGGCGTCGTTCGGTGACGCGGCGGTGCATTCAGAGTCGGCTGCACGGGAGTCAGGCCCCGATTCACGTGTGGCGACGACGTATTCACGCCGCGGACGGCCGGCGAGTTCGGCCCACCAGGACTGGGCACTCCAGGCGTCGTCGGCGAACAGTTCGGTCTCGAGCTCCGCGAGACGGACGATGTCCTGCCACGTCATCTCGCGCAGCGCCACTCCGGGTACGATTGCGGGAGCGTCACTCATCGAGCGAGCACCGACTTGACGTTGGCCGACGGCACGGCGTCGGGGCGGCGCAGGTAGAGGGGCTCGGTGGGGAGCAGATCGTCACCGGCGGCGAGCCGGCGCACGGCGAGGTCGGCCAGGTCGGCGGCCTCGACGTCGAGCACGTCCTCGCAGATGAGCAGGCGGTTGGTCAGCTCGGCGGAGTAGAGGATTCCGCCGCGTCCGACGGTCGGGAGGCCGCGCACATCGTCGGGGAGGTCGACGGCCCGGTCGACCCTCGCCTCATCCTCCGCGGTGATCCCAGTGCGGTCAAGCGCGTAAGTGCCCCAGTAGACCTCTTTGCGGCGGGCGTCGGTGGCGACGAGGATGCGCCCGCGCGTGCCCGAGGTCCAGGCGCGGTGCGCAAGCGCGTCGAGGCTGCAGACACCCCGAGCCGTCAACCTGAGCGCGTAGGCCAGCGTGGTCGCGGTGACGATGCCGACCCGCAGGCCGGTGAACGGGCCGGGGCCCACACCGACGACGATGTCCGTGAGCTCTGCCGGACGGCGACCCGCCTGTGCGAAGACCGCCTCGACTCCCGGCGCGAGGATCTCACCGTGTGCCTGGGCATCGACGACATGCGAGGTGGCCAGGCATCCCGCATCGCCCCACAGGGCGACGGAGGCGGCAGAGGTCGAGGTGTCCAGAGCGAGCAGCAGCACCGTTCCAGGGTAGGACAGCCGACCGACAGCCCTTGACGCCCTCAGTCTGCGTGCGTGCTCCACCGGGGGCCGTGACCGATGACACGGATCTCCCGCGGGTCGTCGGCGTCGAGGGCATCGTCTGCCCCGTCGTCGCCGGTGCGGCGGCGGAGTTCGACGACGAGCCATGAGTCGCTGAGCTGTTCGGCGATGCCGGCGCCCCACTCCACGACGGTGACCGAGGTGGGCACGGTGAGGTCGAGGTCGATGTCGTCGAGTTCGGCGGCGCTGCTCAGCCGGTAGGCATCGACGTGAACCAGCGCAGGCCCTTCGACCAGCGAGGGGTGCACGCGGGAGATGACGAAGGTGGGCGACGTGATGGGGCCACGCACCTTCATGCCCTCGGCGAGGCCCTGGGTCAGGGTCGTCTTGCCCGCGCCGAGCTCGCCGACCAGCACGATCACGTCACCGGCGCGCACCTGCGCACCGAGATTCCGACCGACCTCGCGCGTCGCGTCGGCCGTCGGCAGAACGGTCTCCAGCAGGGTGACGTCTGCGCCCATGTCCTTGTCCTTGTCGAGGCCGCCGTTGCTCACGCGTCACGCCCTCGTGCGCGATCGACCGCTCGGCGTGAGCTCACGTCGCTGACCACGCGCGGCACCTTGGGGGTGCGCGTGATCGACGCGGCCGGGGGAGAGCCGACCCCCGCAGCGGACCGGCGGGAGCGGGCGACCAGGTCGCGCAGGTGCTCGTTGAGCAGGTCGGGGTGTTCGAGCATGATGACGTGCCCCGCGTCGCGGACGACGACCTGCTCGGCGCCCGGGAGGCAGCGCACGATCTCCTCGCTGTGACTGACCGGAGTCAGGCGATCGGCCGTCCCGCTGAACACCAGCGCCTCGATGCCGTCGAAGGAGGCCAGCGCGTCGCGTTTGTCGTGCTCGTCGAACAGGGGGAAGAAGGCGGCGATGACCTCCATGCGGGTGCCGAAGATCATGTCGGTGGTGAGCTTGGCCACCGACATGGGCACGGGTGAGCCGAACGAACCGAAGTCGACGAGGAAGTCGACCAGGTCGCGGCCCTGCCGGATGCCGGCTTCGACGAGGTTCTGACGGGCGCCGAGCGCCGTAGACGTCAGGGGCGTGAGGCGGCGCACGATGCCGCCGCCGATACGGCCGAGCCCGTAGGAGACCGTGGAGAGGTCGCCCGGGCTGGTGGCAACGAACGCCACCCCGACGACCCGCTCACGCACGAACTGCTCGTACTCCAGGCCGAGCGACATCGTCGACATGCCACCCATCGAGTGGCCCACAAGGATGATCGGCCCCTCCGGAACGGTCTCCTGGATGACCCGGTAGAGGTCGTCGCCGAGTTGATCGATGGAGACCGACTCCTTGTCGCCCATGCCCGAACGACCATGACCACGCTGGTCCCACAACACGACTCGGTACCCGGCGTCGCGCAGCACACGCCGTTGGAAGAACCAGCACAGCAGGCTGAGGCAGTAGCCGTGCGAGAACACGATGGTCGGACGCGGACCGAGGTCGGCCTCATCATCGGTGCGCTCACCGCGGGGTTCGTCGATCTCGACGTGCAGCTCGACGCCGTCGGTGGTGGTCACCACCATCTCGACATCGGGCGTCATGTGAAACCGCGTGTCGGCCACCGAGGAGTCCAGCGCGACGGCAGTGCGGCGGCCCCGGCTGAGGCGGTCGGCGGCGACTCCGGCTGCGGCCGTCATGCCCGCGGCCATGAACCCGAGCCCGACACCGACGGCCTGACGCGCGACGGACCCGCCGGACATGTCGTCCGGGAGGCTCGGCACGCCACGAGGGGCAGAGGGCACGGCGACCTCCAGTGCTGCGT
>DAMDJY010000202.1:1109-5193 GCA_032100225.1 Mobilicoccus sp. | reverse complement strand
CGACGTTGGTGTCGGCGTGGGAGCCACCGTTGAGGATGTTCATCATCGGCACGGGAAGAACGTGCGCGTTGGGGCCACCGACGTAACGGAACAGCGGCAGACCGGCCGAGTCCGCAGCGGCGCGGGCGACGGCGAGGGAGACGCCAAGGATGGCGTTGGCGCCGAAGTTGGCCTTGTTGTCGGTGCCGTCGAGGCTGATCATCTCGTTGTCGATGAGGCGCTGGTCGGCGGCGTCGAAGCCGATCAGGCGGGGGGTGATGTCGTCCAGGACCGCGTCGACGGCCTGCTCGACACCCTTGCCGAGGTAACGGCCCTTGTCGCCGTCACGCTTCTCGACGGCCTCGAACTGGCCGGTGGAGGCGCCGCTCGGAACGGCGGCGCGCGAGACGGTGCCGTCCTCGAGGAGAACCTCGACCTCGACGGTCGGGTTGCCCCGTGAATCCAGGATCTCTCGGGCCTCGATGTGCTCGATACTTGCCACGAATCTCTCCTTGCTAGTGGTCGTCCGGGTGCATCACCCAGCCTAGTCGGTCACGCCGTCTGTCCTCACCCGGACGGGACGGCCTACCGAGCGTTGGGGCTCACGTCACCCGCTGGACATGCTGCTCGAGCCGTCCCACCGCGCCACGGAGTTCGGCCGCGGGGTCGACACCCGCTGCTCTCGCCTCGACGACCAGCGCCAGCAACCGGTCCCCGATGCCGGCGCCGATCCCGGTGCCGTTGGTCCCGGTGCCGATCCCGGTGTCGTTGGTCCCGGTGCCGTTGGTCCCGTCGGTGCCGTCGACCGCACGGGCGTCTGTCGCGGGCTCGGGCGGGAGCAGCCCGGCGCGGTCGAGTCGGGAGACGACTTTGGTGGCGCGTTCCAGCGGGGGCACCCCGGCGGGAATCCCGTCCAGAGGGCCGGTGCGGTCGGGTTTCTCGGCCGCCTTGATGGCGTCCCAGTTGGCCTCGACATCAGCGGCGCCGGTGACGGCGACGTCGGCGAACACGTGGGGGTGGCGGCGCTGCAGCTTGCCGATGATGGCGCGCGCGACGTCGTCGATGTCGAAGGGCTCGTCACCGTCCTGGCCCACGCGAGCGTGGAACACGACCTGCAGCAGGACATCGCCGAGTTCGTCGACGACGTCGCCCAGGTCACCGTTCTCGATGGCCTCGGCCAGTTCGTAGGCCTCCTCGACCGCGTAGGGCGCAAGGGAGGCGTGCGTCTGTTCGGCGTCCCAGGGGCAGCCACCGGGCGAGCGGAGGCGATCCATGACGTCGACGAGGTCGAGTACGGCCTCGCCCCGCCGCCCGGGGTGCGCTGGGGTCACGAGCGGATCAGCCCTGCGGTGCCTGGCCGGCCATCTCGGGCGCGGCCTGCTGGATCCAGTTCTCCGGAGCGCGGAGGTACTTGGGGTTGAACACGAGCTGGCCGTTCTTCATCTGCTCGCTGACGCGCTTGTTGACCATCTGCTCGGCTACGGCGGCGCGCTGAGCAGCCTGCATCTGCGCGGGCGGGGCGCCGGGGGCCTGCAGTACGGACTTGGCCTCCTGCAGCATGTCGACCGTCTTGAGCGTGGTGAGCACGTCGAGCGTCGGCTCCGACAGCGTCGCGTTGGGGTCGGCCAGGCCCTGACGCACCTGGGACTCCCCGACGGGCAGCCCCGCCTCGGTGAACGTCTCCCGGACGGTGGGGCCGATGGCGAGGTACTGGGTGACCCGGTCGGCGCCGATCTGCTGCGGCAACTGGAGCTGGGTCAGCTCCTCGACCACGGTCTGGACGTCGGTCTCCGAGATCGCCCGACCGTCGACGACGGCGGCAGCGCTCGGGTCGGACCCGAGCTCCGCACATCCCGCGAGGGTCGACGTGAGCGCGATGGCGGCGACGGCCGCGAGACGGCGGCTGCGGTGGGACTTCACGAGTGTGTCCTTTCGACGAATCTGGCCGCCCGCCTCGCGGTGGCCCCGGTTGTACCTATTGTCACCTGTCACCCGGCTGCAGGGGCCACCGGCGCCCCCGGACCGCTGAGAACGACGCCGGTGAGTACGTGCGCCGCCCAGGTGAGGACCTCTTTGTCGCGCAACGGTGTTCCGCCGACAGGGCGGGTCTTGGGGCGCGGGACGAGCACGGTGCGGGTCGCCGGTTTGACCAGCGACCCCTTGTAGAGACGCTGCAGACGCAGGGTCTGGCTCTCCGAGAGTTCGAGCGGGCCGAACCGCACATGGTTGCCCTGCACCCCGATGTCGCCGACACCCGCCTGCCGCGCGACGGTACGCAGTCGGGCCACCTCGATGAGGTTGTCGACCGGCTGTGGAAAATCGCCGTAGCGGTCGCGCAGTTCGGCCTCGATGGCCGCGAGCTGTTCGAGATCTTCGACCGCGGCCAGCTTCTTGTACGCCTCCAACCGCAGGCGCTCCCCCGGCACGTAGTCGTGGGGCAGGTGGGCGTCGACGGGGAGCTCGATCTTGATCTCGGTGGGGCGGCTCTCGCCACCGCCGTCGCGGAAGTCGGCCACGGCCTCCCCCACCAGCCGCACGTAGAGGTCGAAACCGACGCCCTCGATGTGACCCGACTGCTCGCCGCCGAGCAGGTTTCCGGCGCCGCGGATCTCGAGGTCCTTCATGGCGACCTGCATGCCCGAGCCGAGGTCGGTGTGGCTGGCGATGGTGGCCAGACGGTCGTGGGCGGTGTCGCTCAACGGCTTCTCGCCCGGGTAGAGAAAGTAGGCGTACGCCCGCTCGCGGCCACGACCGACGCGACCGCGGAGCTGGTGCAACTGCGAGAGTCCGAACGTGTCGGCCCGGTCGAGGATGAGGGTGTTGGCATTGCTGATGTCGAGGCCCGTCTCGATGATCGTGGTGCACACGAGCACGTCGAACTTTTTCTCCCAGAAGTCGACGACGACCTGTTCGAGGCGGTGCTCCCCCATCTGACCGTGCGCCGTGGCGACCCGTGCTTCGGGCACGAGATCGCGCAGACGAGCAGCGACCTTCTCGATGTCGCTGACGCGGTTGTGCACGAAGAACAACTGGCCTTCGCGCAGGAGTTCGCGGCGGATGGCGGCCGCGATCTGCTTCTCGTCGTAGGCACCGACGAAGGTGAGCACGGGGTGGCGTTCCTCCGGCGGGGTGGCGAGCGTGCTCATCTCGCGGATGCCGGTGACCGCCATCTCGAGGGTGCGCGGGATGGGCGTGGCCGACATGGCGAGGACGTCGACATTGGTGCGCAGCGCCTTGAGCTGCTCCTTGTGCTCGACGCCGAACCGCTGCTCCTCGTCGATGATGACGAGACCGAGGTCGTTGAACCGGACCTTGGAGGTGAGCAGGGCGTGGGTGCCGATGACGAGGTCGACCTGGCCGTCCTTGAGCCCTTCGAGCACGGCCTCGGACTCCTTGCCGCTCTGAAAGCGCGAGAGGGCTTTGACCGTGACGGGGAACTGGGCGTACCGCTCGGAGAACGTCTGGAAGTGCTGCTGCACGAGCAGCGTGGTGGGCACGAGCACGGCGACCTGTTTGCCGTCCTGGATGGCCTTGAACGCCGCGCGTACCGCGATCTCGGTCTTTCCGTAGCCGACGTCGCCGCAGATCAGGCGGTCCATGGGGATGCTCTTCTCCATGTCCTCCTTGACCTCGTCGATGCTGGAGAGCTGGTCGGGGGTCTCGACGTAGGCGAAGGCGTCTTCGAGCTCGCGCTGCCAGGGCGTGTCGGGTGCGAAGGCGTGACCGCTGGTGGCCATGCGGGCGCTGTACAGGCGGATGAGTTCGCCCGCGATCTCGCGGACGTGCTTGCGTGCGCGCGACTTGGTCTTGCTCCAGTCGGAGCCGCCGAGCTTGTTGAGCGTGGGGGCCTCGCCGCCGACGTAGCGGGTGATCTGGTCGAGCTGGTCGGTGGGCACGTAGAGGCGGTCGCCCGGTTGCCCGCGCTTGGTGGCGGCGTATTCGAGGACGACGTATTCACGCGTGGCGCCCTGCACGGTTCGCGCGACCATCTCGACGAAGCGCCCGACGCCGTGCTGCTCGTGCACGACGTGGTCGCCGGGCTTGAGCGAGAGCGGATCGACCTGGTTGCGCCGCTTGGAGGGCATGCGGCGCATGTCGCGGGTCG
>DAMDJY010000202.1:0-1099 GCA_032100225.1 Mobilicoccus sp. | reverse complement strand
CCTGCTCCTGCACCGGTGTTGCCGACGAGGTCGGCCTCGGTCAGCAGCACCAACCCGGCTCCGGGAGCCGTGGCGCCGCGGGAGAGGCTGCCGGCGATGATCTGGACGACGCCCGCCTCGGGCTTGACGCTGTCGCGGCGCAGGCGGTGGGGCACCTCGGCGTCGAGGAGGTGCTCGGCGAGGCGTCGGCCGAACCCCTTGCCTTCGGTGACGACGACGATCTGCTGCCCGGCCTCGACCCACTTCTTGAGGTCGGCGACGGCGGCCTCACTGTCGCCGCGGTAGCCGTCGATGTCGGTGCTCTCGATGCGCAGCGTGAGGATGGCGTCGTCGACGTCGACGGCGGCCACGTCGACCGGCACGTTATCGCTGCCGTCGCCGCCGCTGCCGTCGCCGCCGCTGCCGGCGAGCGGCGCGGCCGCAAAGCTGGAGAACGTCCACCAGGGCAGCTCATGGGTGAGGGCCTGGGCGCGGATCTCGGCCAGCGACAGGTAGCTGGACTGGTCGAGGACGCCGCGGAGGTCGACGGGCACGTGGTTACCGGCGGCGGCGTTGGACCAGCTCGCCTCGAGAAACTCCTCGCTGGTGGCGACGAGGTCGTGGGCGCGGGAGCGGATGCGTTCGGGGTCGAGCAGCACTACCCGAGACGATGCGGGCAGCGACTCCAGCAGGGTCTCCATGCCGTCGACGAGGGCCGGCATGAAGGACTCCATTCCCTCCACGGCGATGCCCTCGGCGACCTTGCCGAGCAGGTCTGCCACGCCCGGAAGGCGTCCGGCCAGGTCACGGGCCTTCTCGCGGACCGAGTCGGTGAGCAGCATCTCGCGGCACGGAGGCGCCCAGAGCCCACCCTCGACGACCTCGAGGCTGCGTTGGTCGGCGACGGCGAAGGTGCGGATCTCCTCGATCTCGTCACCGAAGAACTCCAGGCGCAACGGGTGTTGTTCGGTCGGGGGGAAGACGTCGAGAACGCCGCCTCGGACGGCGAACTCACCGCGGCGCTCGACGAGGTCGGTGCGCGTGTAGGCGGCGGCCGCGAGGTCCTCGACGATGCGTTCGAGGGCGTATTCCTGCCCGGCGACGGCGGCGACCGGGGCGA
>DAMDJY010000201.1:0-5208 GCA_032100225.1 Mobilicoccus sp. | reverse complement strand
CCGGAGGAGTCGCGCACCTCGACGCGCCCGTCGGCGGCGATCTCGGGGGCGTCGACGTTGAGGAGGCGGATGCGCACGGTCTCCTTGCCGCGGCGGACATCGAAACTCTCGCCGTCGATGACGCGGATGACCGTGTCGGAGCCGGGCCGGGCGCGAGCGGCGAGGGCCTGCTTCGGCGGCGGATCGGCTGTCACAGCGGACCCCACGGTGTGGACGCCGAGCATGAGGGTCACGGCCGCGATCACGGCTGCGACACCGACAGGTTGTCGCCGTTTGGCCATGTTCACCCTCACCCCACTCGGGCCCCCCGATGGGGCGTACGGGCGAGCGTGCGGCGATGACCGGGCGTCCGCGACCGATTGCGTTCACGGTAATGCAACCGGACGTTCGTTCAAGGCATTTGACCGAAGTTGATCAATCCACTTGGCGCGCCGCCCGATTCGGGGGAGATGTCACGAATCGCGCGCTGTGGGTCCGCGGCGCGGTGGGGATTCGAGCACTTCGTCGTCAGAAGCCCTTGACTCACCCGCCGGTAGGGGAGAGGATGCCTGCAATCGATTCCATGCAATCGATTGCACACGAGGAGGTGTGAAGTGAGCGTGACCTTGCGCGACGTGGCAGAGAAGGCCGGAGTGTCGGCTGCCACCGTGTCCCGCGCACTCGACCCCTCCGCGTCCGCCTCGGCTGCCACGCGTGACCGAGTCCTCGCTGTCGCCGACGAACTCGGCTACATCGGCAATACGGCCGCTCGCACGCTGCGCACGAGCCGGTCGGACACCATCGGCCTTCTCATCCCCGACGTGCGCAACCCGTTCTTCACCGACGTCGCCTACGCCGTCGACAAGGCCGCCGCAGCTGCGGGTCTCACCGTGATGATCGGCAATGCCGACGAGGATGGCGCCGCCCAGGACCGCTACCTGACCGCGCTGGAACGTCACCAGGTCGACGGCATCCTCGTCGTGCCGCAGGGGCCGGACGGGCCAGTTCTTCGCCGTGTCGCCCGCAGGTTCCCGACCGTGGCGATCGATCGTGATGCCGGCCTGGGTGTGCCCGTGGTTTCGTCCGACTCTGCTGGAGGCGTGCGGGCTTTGATCGATCACGTGGCCGCGCTGGGACACCGGCGGCTCTCCGTCGTCTCCGGTCCGCAGTCGACCTCGACCGGACGCGAGCGCCTCGATGCTGTGCGATCCGGCGCCGAGCACCACGGTCTCGTGCTGCGACCGGAGGACGTCGTCGAGGGAGATTTCCGCCGCGAGAGTGGCATCGCCGCGGCTCGCCGGATCCTGGCCGACACGCCTCGCCCGGACGTGATCATCGCCGCGGACGCACTCATGACCTTCGGCGTGCTCAGCGTCCTCCGCGAGCTGGGGCTTCGCCCGGGCGACGACATCGGTGTGGCTGCCGTCGACGACAACCGGGGGTTCGAACTCCTCGAGTCCCCCATCACGGTCGTCGCCCAGGACACCGATGCTCTCGGCCGTCTGGCCGTCACCGCACTACTCGACCGCATTGCCGACCGCGACGTCGACATCGACAGGGTGCCCACCACCCTCGTCGTCCGTCGATCGCTCGGGGAACCGGCCACGACCACGGGAGGCCACTGATGGACCAAGCCCTACTCACGCTCGAGGGGGTGAGCAAGTCGTTCGGCGGGGTCAAGGCCGTGCGCGACGTGAGTCTGGAAGTTCGACCGGGCGAGGTGCACGTCCTCCTCGGTGAGAACGGCGCGGGCAAGTCGACCCTGATCAAGATGATCGCCGGGGTGCACCAGCCCGACGCCGGACGGATCGTGGTGGACGGCAACGACGTGCGCATCCCGGATACGAAGGCGTCCGAGGCGCTCGGTATCGCCACCATTCACCAGGAGCTGAACCTCGTGCCCGGCCTCTCGGTCGCCGAGAACCTCACGCTGGGCCGAACGCCGAGCAAGATGGGGCTCGTCGATCGCAAGGCGGTCCGTGCCTACGCCCGCGAGGCGATCGCACGCGTGGGGCTCGATGTCGACGTCGACCGCCCGGTCGCCACACTCGGCGTCGCGCGGCAGCAGTTGGTGGAGATCGCCAAGGCGCTCGCGCTGAACGCTCGCCTGCTCATCCTCGACGAGCCGACCGCGGCCCTCACCCGCAGTGAGACCAATCTGCTCTTCGACGTCATGCGCGAACTGCGTCGTGACGGGGTGGCCATGGTCTTCATCAGCCACCACCTCGACGAGATCGAGGAGATCGGTGACCGCATCACCGTCCTGCGGGACGGGTCGGCGGTCGAGACCGTCTCGGCGGGAGTCGGGGAGCCCGAGTTGGTCCGGCTGATGGTGGGTCGGGAAATCGATGACCTCTACCCCCGCCGTCGTCCGGAGGTGGGCGAGACCGTCCTCGAGATCGACGGCCTCACCCAGGCCGGAATGTTCGAGGACATCTCCATCACAGTGCGAGCCGGTGAGGTTGTCGGGCTTGCCGGACTCATGGGGGCCGGGCGCACCGAGGTCCTTCGTGCGATCGCCGGCGCCGACTCCTACGAGTCGGGGACGATCGCGCTTCGCGGCAAAACCCTTCCCAAAAGGAACGTCGCCGCGGCAGTAGGTGCCGGCGTCGGGCTCGTTCCCGAGGACCGCAAGACGTCCGGTCTGGTGCTCGGCGCGTCCGTCCAGGAGAACCTCGGGTACGCCACCCTGCGCTCATCGGGCAAGGGCGGGATGGCCGATCTGCGTGGTCAGCGGCGTCGCGCCGACGAGGTCGCGAAGACGCTCCGGATCCGCATGGCATCCCTCGATCAGCGGGTCGGCGGCCTGTCCGGCGGCAACCAACAGAAAGTCGTGTTCGGTCGCTGGTTCATGGCCGGATCGGACGTCCTCCTGCTCGACGAGCCGACGCGAGGCGTCGACGTCGGCGCCAAGGTCGAGATCTACGAACTGGTCAACACCATCACCGAGAACGGCGGCGCAGTGCTGCTGGCCTCGAGCGACCTCCCTGAGGTCATCAGCATGAGCGACAGGGTGCTCGTCATGGCCCACGGTCGCATCGTCGGAGAACTGTCGGCCGAAGAGGCCACCCAAGACGCGGTCATGTCGCTGGCCGTCAAGGAGGTCGAGTCGTCTCGTGTCCGCTGAATCAACCACCAAGCAGATCGACGCACCGCAGGAGGAACGTCGCCCGAAGAGGTCAGTCACCGCGTGGCTGGCCGACAACGGCGCCCTCGTGGGCCTCGCTCTCGTGTGCCTCGTCATGTGGATCGCCACTCCAGCGTTTCTGACCGTCCCCAACCTGCTGAACGTCGGGGTGCAGGCGGCCGTCGTCGCGGTTCTCGCCTTCGGCATGACGTTCGTGATCATCACGGCAGGCATCGACCTGTCCGTCGGTTCGGTCGCGGCCCTATCGTCGATCTGCGCCGGTTGGATGGTTGCCACCGCAGGCCTCCCCGGACCGATGGCTCTGCTCATCGCGCCCCTCGCGGGCCTGGTCGCCGGTCTCGTGTCCGGCGCGGCCATCGCCTACGGCAAGCTGCCCGCCTTCATCGCGACGCTCGCCATGCTGTCGATCGCTCGTGGTCTGGCGCTGGTCATCTCCGGTGGCCGCCCCATCGACATGCCGGATGCCGTCTCGGCGCTCGGCGGAAGCGTCGGCCCGGTTCCCGTGCCGATCCTCGTGCTGATCGCGGCCTGGGCCGTGACGGCGTTCGTGCTCAACCGGACGGTCTTCGGACGTTCCCTCTACGCCATCGGCGGCAACGAGGAGGCGGCGCGCCTGGCGGGTCTGCCGGTCAAGCGGACGCTTGCCTCCGTGTACGCCATCGCCGGTCTGTTCTCCGGTGTTGCGGGAATGGTGCTCGCCGGACGCCTCGCCTCGGCTCAACCGCAGGCCGCCTCCGGGTACGAACTCGACGCCATCGCGGCCGTCGTCATCGGCGGCGCCAGCCTGGCCGGCGGGTACGGCAAGGCCACCGGCACCCTGATCGGCGCGCTCATCCTCGCGGTCATCCGCAACGGACTCAACCTGCTCAACGTCACCGCCTTCTGGCAGCAGGTCGTCATCGGCCTCGTCATCGCAGCGGCCGTCGGGATCGACGTCCTTCGCTCCCGCCGCTGACCCTCGTCACCACGCTCGACACCTGGCCGGGATGTCTCGGCCCCATCAGGAGGAATCATGTTCAACGGAACCGCCCGCAGCCTCGCGGCAGTCGCATCGATCTCACTGCTCTCCCTCGGCATGGCCGGGTGCAACCGCGCCCCCGCCGACGCGCCTGCCGCCTCCGGTGGCAGTGCTGCAGCGGGAAGCGGCAAGACGATCACGCTCGCCGTCTCCACCCTCAACAACCCGTTCTTCGTCGACCTGCGGGACGGTGCTCAGGCCGCTGCCGACGCTGCCGGCGCAACGCTCAACGTGGTCGACGCGCAGAACGACGCCGCCACGCAGGCCAACCAGGTGGCCGACGCCGTCACCAAGCAGAGCTCGATCGTCATCATCAACCCGGTGGACTCCGACGCTGCAGGCTCGGCCGTCAAGCCCGCCATCAACGCCAAGATCCCCGTGGTCGCCGTCGACCGCGCGGTCAACGGTGCAGAGGTCGCGACCCTGGTGAGCAGCGACAACGTCGAGGGCGGCAAGTTGGCTGCTCAGGAACTCGGTAAGGCGCTGGGTGGATCCGGCGACGTGATCGTGCTCCAGGGTGTGCCCGGAACGTCCGCGAGCCGTGACCGCGGCAAGGGCTTCAACGACGGCATCTCCGCGGCCGGTCTCAAGATCCTCGCCTCGCAGCCGGCCAACTTCGACCGCACCCAGGGATTGAACGTGTCGACCAACCTGCTCCAGGCCAACGCCGGCGCCAAGGGCATCTTCGCCGAGAACGACGAGATGGCCCTCGGTGCCGTGCAGGCTTTGGGCAGCAAGGCCGGCCAGGACGTCAAGGTCTTCGGATTCGACGGAACCGAGGACGCGCTGAAGGCCGTGCAGAGCGGAACGATGGTCGGCACCATCGCTCAGCAGCCGGGCGAGCTCGGCAAGGTCGCCGTCGAGACGGCCCTCAAGGTCGTCGGTGGCGAGACCGTCGACAAGGACATCCCGGTGCCGGTCAAGGCCGTGACCAAGGCCAACGTGGCCGAGTACCTCAAGTGACCGAGCCGGCAGCCGTGGAGTCGCCGCGCGTCGTGGTGGTGGGGTCGATCAACGTCGACCTGTTCGCCCGCGTCGCGCGGCACCCGGCGCCCGGCGAGAC
>DAMDJY010000200.1:0-5216 GCA_032100225.1 Mobilicoccus sp. | reverse complement strand
GACGAGCCTGGCCGCGCAGGCCCACGCGCAGGAGGACTCCCACGTCAAACCCCCAGCTCGCGCAGCGCGTCGATCACGCCGTCGCGGGTGGGTTCGTGCAGGTCACCGGCCACGCGGCCGTCGCGCAGCAGCACGACCCGGTCGGCGTAGGCCGCTGCCGTGGGGTCGTGCGTCACCATGACGATCGTCTGGCCGTACTCCCGCGCACACCGCGTGAGAAACCCCAGGAGGTCGGCACCGGTGGTCGAGTCGAGGGCGCCGGTGGGCTCGTCGGCGAACACGACGTCGGGCCGCGCGACCAGCGCTCGCGCCACCGCGACGCGCTACTGCTGACCGCCGGAGAGTTCACTCGGGCGGTGGGTCAGGCGGTCCCCGAGACCGAGGACGGAGACGATCCGCTCGTACCAGTCCGTGTCGGGCCGGACGCCCGCGAGCTGGAGCGGCAGGAGGATGTTGTCGGCCGCGCTCAGCGTGGGCAGCAGGTTGAACGACTGGAAGACGAACCCCACCCGGGTGCGGCGGATCTTCGTCAGCTCGGCATCGCGCAGGCGGGTCAACTCGGTGTCGCCCAGCCACACCTGTCCCGACGTCGGCGAGTCCAGGCCTGCGAGCAGGTGCATCAGCGTCGACTTTCCCGAGCCCGACGGGCCCATGATCGCCGTGAACTGCCCCCGCCCCAGGTCGAGATCCACCCCGTCCAGCGCCCGCACGCCCGATCCGGCCGCTCCGTATTCTCGCGTCAACTCACGCACGCGGCAGGCTGGCGGCACGGATTCTGCATCGGCCGCGAACTCCCCGGTGGGTGCGGTGCCGGGTCGCATCGACAGCGATCCCGTCTGATTGTCTGGCCGGTTCATGGCGCTCGCTTTCGACTGCGTCGTGCTGCGGTGATGTCCTTCCTCAGCACCGTAGAAACGCAGGTCGTACACCCGAATCCGTCCAGAGACCCCCCTCACCATCAGACCGTGGTCGTAGGTGCTCGTCCACAGGTCTAGAGATGACGCCCCCTCATCCCCTGTGGGTCGTCAGCACGACCCCCCGCCGGCGCAGACGTGTGAGGACGGAACTGGACATTCGACCGCATCCGTTTTCAGGGGGCCTGACCATGTCGTCGTCGACGACCCGTCTCATCGCATCCGTCGCCACCGTCGCGGCACTCACCACCTCGGCGTTCGTGGGGGCGGGGCCCACGGCGCAGGCCGCTCCGCAAGCCAAGAAACCGCACAAATCACCCGCGACGAAGGTCGCCTACCTGACGTTCGACGACGGCCCGACCGCCACGTACACGCCCCAGGTGCTGTCGATCCTGCGTCAGCACCGCGCCAAGGCGACGTTCTTCATGATCGGACGACAGGCCGCGGCGCGTCCGAGCATCGTGCGTCAGGTGCGCGCCGAGGGGCACGCCATCGGCAACCACACGAGGGACCACCCATCGCTGCCGCCCCTACCCGCCGCGAAGATCGCCTCCCAGTTCTCGACGACGAACGCTGTTCTCGGGCGCCGCGCGACGTGCATGCGCCCGCCGGGCGGTGCGACGAGCCCCCGAGTCGCCGCCCTGGCAGCCAAGCAGGGCATGAACGTCATGCTGTGGAACGTCGACACTCGCGACTGGTCCCGACCCGGCCCTGCGAAGATCACCACCGCGGCCACCACCCCGCCCGTGCGCGGCGGCGCGCCGATCATCCTGTTCCACGACGGCGGAGGCGACCGCAGCCAGACCCTTGCAGCACTGCCCGGCGTCCTCGACTCCCTGACGCGCGCCGGGTATCGCTTCGAAACGCTCCCCGCCTGCCGATGAGGTGATCAGCGGAGCGTCTGCCGGCGAACTCCGTTGACAAGACAACGGATCCGCGAGGGTCGGACGCTCAGCCACGTCGACCGGTGGGGAGTGTGGGATGCGGCCGGACAGCTCCGCTGCCATGAGCGGGATCGGCGTACTCGCCGCAGCCCTGTGGCTCGCCGGCCCGATCTGGCAACACGCGAACGGAGGCCCGGCCCAGGCCGCCGCCCCCGTGGTCACCTCGACCGCGCCCGCACCGATTCCTGCGCCCCAGGCCTGGACGGTCACCGCGACACTGTCACCGGCCTCGGCGACGGCCGGCGCCGCGGCGCCTGCAGCTGTTCCGAACCCCGGTTCGACTCCTGCGGCAACACCGCCTGCCACCGCGTCGGCTCCGGTGCCGCCTGCAGCGACGTCACGGCCGTCACGCGAGAAGATCGCCTACCTCACGTTCGACGACGGGCCCCGTCCGCCGTACACCGATCAGATCCTCGACATCCTGCACGCCCACGGCGCCACCGCGACGTTCTTCATGATCGGTGAGGAGGCGGCGCTGCACCCAGCGACGGTGCGGGCCGTGCGAGCGGCGGGTCACGCGGTCGGCAACCACAGCTACACCCACCCGGCGCTCTCGACCCTCCCTGCACAGGCGGTGCGGAGCGAGATCACGCGCACCGACGCTCTACTGGCGGGGCCTGTGACCTGCCTGCGACCCCCGGGCGGGGAGATCAGCCCAGCGATCACCAGCGTCGCGAAGGAACAGGGCAAGGCCGTCGTCAAGTGGACCGTCGACACCGACGACTGGAGGCGCCCCGGCACCCCGGCCATCATCAAGGCGGCACTGCGCCCGCCGGACGGCGGAGCCGCCGCACCCATGGAGATCCTGATGCACGACGGTGGAGGCGACCGCAGCCAGACCGTCGCCGCGCTGCCCACGATCCTCGACCAGCTCACCAAGGCCGGGTACACGTTCGCAGCCCTTCCTGCCTGTGGCTGACACCGATGTGGAGGGTCCTGAGAACGACGCGACGCGCGCGGTCGCAGAGGTCGTGGGACACTCGTCAGCGATGAAACGCAAAGTGAGAGTTCCTGCTCCGAGCCTCGACGACGTCCGCGAAAGGTTGCGGCGAGCCGACGAGCCGACGGTTGCCATGGGCCCGCCTCCGATCAGTTTTCGTGACTCCCGACGCGCCGACGAGGCCATCCCCTTCGGCCTGCGCGTCGCGGCGGGTCTCTCGTGGCGCGTCATCGTCATCGCCGCCGCGCTGTACGGGCTGGGGCGTGTCATCGCTCTCACCAGCTCGGTCGTCATCCCGGTGGCCGTGGCGCTGCTGCTCACGTCACTCGCGATGCCGCTGGCTGTGTTCTTCAACCACAAGCTGCGTTTCCCCCGCGCACTGGCGGCCCTCACAACCCTGATCATCGGGCTCGGCAGTGTGGGCGGGCTGCTCTACGTGGCCGGCAATCAGGTCCTCAGCGGCTTCCAGGATCTCAGCGGTCAAGCCATGGAGGGCCTGTCCCAGGTTCAGGGCTGGCTGAGCACCGGGCCCCTCGCCGGCGCTCAGCTCGATCACGCCGTGGCCCAGGCCCAGGCCTGGCTCGAGAACAACATCGGCACCCTGACCAGCGGCGCCGTAGAAGGCGCGGTGACAGCCGGTAACCTCGCCGTCGGCAGCATCATGACACTGTTCGCCGTCTTCTTCTTTCTCTCCGACGGCGACCGCATGTGGTCGTGGTGCGTGCGCCTCGCCCCCAAGGATGTGCGTACGCCGATCCACGAGGCGGGTCGCCGCGGCTGGGTGACGCTCAGTTCGTACGTCAAGACGCAGGTCATCGTGGCCGCCGCTGATGGCGTGTTCATCTCCCTCGGCGCCTGGCTGCTCGACCTCCCCCTCGCGATTCCGCTCGGTCTGATCGTGTTCTTCTCGGCGTCGATCCCGATCGTCGGGGCCGTCATCTCGGGCGCCCTCGCGGTGCTGCTCGCGCTGGTGGTGCAGGGACCCCTCGTCGCCCTCGCGATGATGGCCGTCGTCATCGGCGTGCAGCAGATCGAGAGCAACCTGCTGCAGCCCATCCTCATGAGCAAGGCCGTCTCGTTGCACCCGCTCGCCACCCTGCTCGGTGTGGCCGCAGGCTCCTACCTGTTCGGCATCGCGGGCGCGCTGTTCGCCGTGCCGATCATGGCCGTCACCAACACAGTGGCGCTCTACCTCAACGGGCACGACAAATTTCCGATGCTCCAGTCCGACGCCTCGGTGCTCACCACCTCGGCCAAGGAGCTCACCGGCGACAAGAAGATCTCCGACGCCGAGGCGGCCGAGGCCGAACCCGAGTCCAAACTCCTCGGCGGCGTCACTCCCGAGCGGTACGAAGAAGCCCAGCGGGTCAAGGACGAACAGGCAGAGAAGATCTCCGCGTCCGAGAGCGACAACGGCGACGCTACGGAGTCCTCGGCTGGTGTTCAGCGCGCCCCGTCCGACGACTCCCCTGACAACGACAACGACCCGCGCACCGGGAGCACGGCCGACCGCTGACCCTGTGAGCTCGCGAGGTGTCTCACGAGCCGGTGCGGACGAGTCCCGTCTCGTAGGCGAGGACGACCATCTGCACGCGGTCGCGGAGGCCGAGTTTGGAGAGGATGCGCCCGATGTGGGTCTTGACCGTCGCCTCGGCGAGGAAGAGCGACGCCGCGATCTCACCGTTGGTGAGGCCCTTGCCCACGGCGACGAGCACCTCACGTTCGCGGTCGGTGAGCACGTCGAGCCGGGCATCGGGCTGTTCGTTCGCGTCGGGCAGACCCGGGACGACGCGTTCGAGCAGGCGCCGGGTCGTGCTGGGCGCCATGACGGCGTCACCGCGGTGGACGGCCCGGATCGCGGAGAGCAACTCGGTGGGGCCGGCGTCCTTGAGGAGGAACGCGGCGGCACCCGCCTTGAGCGCGGCGTACACGTACTGGTCGAGGTCGAACGTCGTCAGCACGACGACGCGTGGCGCGTTCGGCATCTCGCAGATGCGGCGCGTGGCCTCGACCCCGTCGAGCTTGGGCATGCGAATATCCATGAGCACCACATCGGCTGGCTCGGCCTCGGCGGCCGCGACGGCTTCGAGACCGTCACCCGCCTCGGCGACCACCGTCATGCCGGGCGTCGCGTCGAGCACCATGCGGAAACCGGCGCGGACGAGCGCCTGATCGTCGACCAGGATGATCCTGATGGGGGCGTCAGTATCGGGGGGACTGCTCATCGAACCTCCTCGGGATCGGCAGGCTCGGGGTTGCCATGGATGACGCCGTAGTCGGCACCGGCAGGACCAGACCGGGCCTGATCCGCTCCACGGGCACTGCCCGCATCGTACGGAATGCGTGCCTCGACCAGAAAGCCCCCGACGAGACTCACGTGAAGTGCCCGCGAACGGTTCGCGGTGCCTCACGTAGGAA
>DAMDJY010000199.1:4974-5264 GCA_032100225.1 Mobilicoccus sp. | reverse complement strand
GGCGTGTCTCGCCCGGTCGCGCGCGATTCCGCGCCGCGCGGGGCCGACCGTTGCCCGGTCGGGCACAGCCGCGGCCAGGACGCGAGCGACGTTGTATCCCAGAGCAGCCGCGCACAGGGGTGTTGCGGGCGTCGCGCAGCCGGGGATCGGGCCCGTGCCCATTAGGCTGGTCTGATGACCAGCGCAGCCCTGCCGCCCGGCACCACGCCGGAGCTGGAGCATGCCTGGGACCGCCGTTACCTCGACCGGGCTGCCCTCGTGGCGGTGGGTGCGGACGACCCGAACTCCAC
>DAMDJY010000199.1:0-4893 GCA_032100225.1 Mobilicoccus sp. | reverse complement strand
GCCGTCCGCACGGTGATCCGTGGCTGGGCAGCACGCAGTGAGCATGACCTTGCGACCGCACTGCAGCTCTGCAACGACGCCCTCGCCGTCCTGCCCGAGGAGAACATCTGGCGAGTCCGCGCCTACCTCGGCCAGAGCGCCTGCCTGGCCGACCTCGGACTGCGCGACGAGGCCCTCCTGGCCAACGAGGCGGCGCTCGTTGCCGCCGAGGCCGTCGGAGCCCTGACGGAGCGGGCCAGCGCCCTACACGGTCGCGCCGGGATCTTTCTCGACGACCCGGGCCGCTGCGAGGCCTACCTGCGCGAGGCGCTTCGTCTGAGCCGCGAGATCGGCGACCCGGGCCTCGAAGCACTCGCCACGATGAACCTCTCCGAACTCCTCCCCGACGACCCGGAGACCTCCGACGACGCCCAGGCCCGCGCCGGAACCATGGCCCAGCCGGTGCGCCCCGGATTGGCGGCCACGATCCTCGTCATGCGTGTGGCTCACCGCCTCGACGAAAGTGACGTGGAGGGAGCGCAGGCCCTGTTCGACTCCATGGTCATGTCACCCGACGACGCCGTTGAGACGACGATCGAGGTCAGTGATGTGTCGGCCCGCCTGGCACTGGCCCACGGTGACGCCGAACGTGCGGTCGAGATCCTCGACACGGCTCTGGTGGGAGCATCCCCGTTCCAGCGCCTCCAACTGCTCGAACCCTTGAGCGAGGCCCTGGAACAGGTCGGTGACCTCCGCCGGGCCCTCGCCACCGAACGCGCGCTGCGGGCCGAGGCAGCCGAGTTCCACCAAGGTGAACGGACCCGCCAAGGCATGGCCCTCGAAGTCCATTACGCCACCGAACGAGCAGCCGCCGACGCCGCGCGCGAGCGGGAACGCACCGCCCTGTTGGCCGAGCAGGTGGCCGATCTCGAGACCCAGGCCGACCGGCTCCGGGAGAGCAGCCTGCGCGACGCCCTCACCGGCCTGCACAACCGCCGGGCCCTGGAAGAGTTCACCGCCGCCCTGGCGGCCACCGACGAGACTTCCGGCCAGGTCGCCGCGCTCGACCTCGACGGCTTCAAACACCTCAACGACACCCTCGGACACGACGCCGGAGACGAGGCGCTGCGGATCGTCGCCGATGTTCTCGAAAGTGTCGCGCGACTGCAGGACTGCCTGGTCCGCACCGGCGGAGACGAGTTCGTTCTCGTGCGACCCGAGCCGCCGCGTCCCGCCGACGGCGAGATGGCGAATGGGTCTGGGGACCTCGACGCCGATCTCCGTGCCGTCGTCCCGACGTTGCGCACCCGAGTCGCCGAGGCCCTGGGTCCCGAGGTCGCGCTTGGGGCAAGCATCGGGGCCGCCCTGTTCGAGCGCTCGACGGCCGAGGAGATCACGGCCGCCCTGACCCGCGCCGACAACGCGATGTACGCCGCCAAGCGTCAACTGCGCAGGCGCAGCACCGACACGGTCGAGGCCTGAGCACCCTGCCACGTCCGGTCACAGCCGATCGGGTGTCACCTCAGCGCGCGGCTCCGCGACCGATCAACTCGCGCGCAATGCGGATCTCCGAGGCCAGGTCGAGGCCGTAGGTCGGCCCGCCGCCCCGGGCGTACTCCTCCAGCCGCGCCACAGCCCGATCGAGGAGACGCGACGCACCGACAGCGTTGCCTCGGGCGCCGTGCGTGATCGCCACGCAGAGTTGCGCCATGCCCTGCCACAAGGGCCGTTCGGGCTCGGGGCACGACTTCCAGCGAGCTTCGTACACCTCGTGCGCGGAGAACGGTCGCCCCTGCTCCCGGAGCGCCCTCGCGGCCGCGATGGTCTCCACCGGCGGCAATGGCTCCTCGGACACCGGCTCGACACCGCGTGCCCCGTAGGGCAGCGGCCGACCGAGTTCGTCACGCGGACGTGCCTGACGCGCATGCCCGTCGGCGTCGCGGTCGCGCGCCACGCTCAGCTCGTGCCCAGCACGTCGAGGGCGTGTGCGAGATCGTCGGGGTAGGTGCTCTGGAAGGTCACGTGCCGGCCGGTGCCGGGGTGCTCGAAGCCCAGGGCCATCGCGTGCAACCACTGCCGTTCGAGGCCGAGCCGGGCGCCGAGAGTCGGGTCGGCCCCGTACAGCGGGTCACCCACGCACGGATGCCGCAGCGCCGCCATGTGGACGCGGATCTGATGGGTCCGGCCGGTCTCGAGCTTGACCTCGAGCAGGCTGGCACTGCGAAAGGCCTCGATGACCTCGTAGTGCGTCACGCTCGGTTTGCCCGAGCTCATCACGGCGAACTTGAAGTCGAACCCCGGATGCCGGCCGATGGGCGCGTCGATGGTGCCGACCATCGGGTCGGGCAGACCCTGCACGAGCGCGTGATAGGTCTTGTCGACCTCACGGTTGCGAAAGGCGCGCTTGAGCATCATGTACGCGTACTCGCTCTTGGCGACGACCATGAGACCGCTCGTGCCCACATCGAGGCGACTCACGATGCCCTGACGCTCGCTGGCCCCCGACGTCGCGATGCGGTACCCCGCCGCCACCAGTCCCCCGACGACGGTCGGTCCGGTCCAGCCGACGCTCGGGTGCGCCGCCACACCGACGGGCTTGTCGACGACCACGAGATCGTCGTCGTCGTGCACGATGCGCATCCCCGGAACGGGTTCGGCGATGACCTCGACACCAGTGGGCGCGTCGGGGTCGGGCATGCTCACCTCGAGGGTGGAGCCGCCGGTCAGCCGGTCGGACTTGCCCACCTCACGGCCGTCGAGCAGCACGGATCCGGCCGTGGCCAGGTCGGCGGCCTTGGTGCGGGACAACCCGAACAGCCGAGCGAGCGCCGCGTCGACCCTCTCGCCGGCGAGCCCGTCGGGCACCGGCATCGTGCGGACATCAGCCATAGGTCTGCTCCTCGCTGTCCTTCTCGACCTGCTGCGCATCGCGCGCCACCGTGTCGTGCACGGTCGGCTCGGGCGCGCTTCCGGTGAACGGAATGTCCTTGATCGCGGCGATCATGATGAACACCGCCGCCGTGGTGATGAACGAATCCGCCACGTTGAACACGGGAAAGTTCGGCAGCATGAGGAAGTCGACGACGTGACCGTGCGCGAATCCCGGGGGCCGGAACAGCCGGTCTGTCAGGTTGCCGGTGGCCCCACCGAGGAGAAAGCCCAGGCCGACGGCCCACCAGCGGGAGCGCACCCGCGTCGCCGCCACGAGGATCGCGACGGTCACCACCGCCATGATCGTGGTGATGACGGGTGTGAACGACGTGCCCAGCGAGAAGGCCGCGCCTGGGTTGAACACCAGCGTGAACTGCAGCAGGCGCCCGATGAAGGGCTCGACCTCACCACGGGTGAACGACGCCAGCGCCCACTGCTTGGTGAACTGATCAGCCCCCCACACCAGCAGGCCGAGAGCGAGGACGAGCAGCCCGAGATACCGCCGAGCGGGTCGGGTGGATGATGCGGAAATCAGCGACGCTCCGTCTTCTGCTTGCAGGCCACGCACAACGTGGCCCGGGGAAAGGCCTGGAGTCGCAGTTTGCCGATCGGGCCGGCGCACTGCTCGCACTCACCGTAGCTGCCCTCGGCCAGACGTTCGAGCGCGTGCTGGGACTGCTCCAGCAACAGCCGTGAGTGCTTGGTCAACGTGAGCTCCTGCTCACGCTCCAACACCTTGCCCCCGGCATCGGCCGAATCGTCACCGGCACCCACCCCGCTGTTGCGCATGAGGTCCTCGAGACCGGCCTGCGACAGCTCCAGTTCGGCGGCGATGCGGTCCTTCTCGGCCTGAAGTTCCGTGCGAATCTGCTCGATCTCCTCGGCAATCCACGGCTCTTCGCCCTCGCGCACCGCCATGGCACCACTCGCACTCGTCATGTCTTGTCCGATCCGACCGCCGTGACGACATCCGAATCGTGTCGTCGTGCGCGTCAGGATAGATGCATCCGAGCCCGCCGGGGGCGAATCTGTGCTGCCCAGGGCGGGTCGGATGACATCACGGACTGGTGGAACCGAACATGCTCAGCCCTGGTGTGCGGGCTCCGGCTCGCGCATCGACGCCTCGTGGACGTCGCCCTCGTGCTGCTCGCGGTAGTCGCCCACGGCCTCGGTGACGCGATCGACCGCAGCTGCCTGCTCGACGGCCGCCTCGGGCAGGTCTCCCGGACGCACGGAGTCGCCCTCATTGAGCCCCTGCAGGTGCGTCGAGATGAACGACGTGAGCTTGGTGCGGTACTCGCCCTCGTAGCTGGACAGCTCGCTGATCTTGGTCTCGTACATGCCGCGACGCTGCTCCAGATCGCCCAGCACCTGCTCGCGACGCTCCTCGGCCTCCCCGACCAACTGCGCGGAGGTCTCCTGCGCCGTGGTGACGAGCCGCTCGTGCTCCTCCTGGCCCGTGGTGACCAGACGGTCGTGCTCGGCCTGGCCGGTGCGCACGAGCTCCTCGTGGCGAGCCTCGGCGGTGCCGATGAGCTCATCGTGGCGCGACTGCGCCGTCTCCACCAGTTCCTTGTGACGAGCCTCACCGGTGCTGATCAGTTCGTCATGACGCGACTGACCCTTCTCCACGAGCTCGTCGTGGCGGGCCTGGCCGGTCTCGATCAACTGGTCGTGACGGGCCTGGCCGGTCTCCACCAGCTCGTCGTGTCGCGCCTGCCCGGTTTTGATGAGCTCGGTGTGCTTGCTCTCGCCCTCCTCGAGCAGCGCATCGCGCCGCGAGGTGGCCTCGCCGACCAGACGGTCGTGCTCCTGGCGGCCCTGCTCGACGTACTCGTCGTGGACCTTTTGCGCGAGGGCGATGACTCCCGCCGCGTCCTGCACCGGAGCAGAGGAGCTGATGTCGGCAGCCGTCGCGGGCGCCGGACCGCTCACCGGCGCGGCGGAGTGCGTCGCCTCGACGCGCTCCTCGGCCTCACGCTG
>DAMDJY010000198.1:0-5315 GCA_032100225.1 Mobilicoccus sp. | reverse complement strand
CGGCCGGTCCGGGGCCCGCGACGCCGGTCGTGGCCACGCCCCAGGTCGCTCCGCAGACCCGCGCGACGCCGACGGCCATCTGCGCTGCGACCTCGACCTGCACGGGGCCACCCGCAGCCAACAGGTCGGCGTCGACAGCGAGGAGGTCGGCCTTCAGGTCGGTGGCGTAGGACACCACTCCCCCGCGCACGACGTCGGACGCGCCGGGGATGTCGGTCAATGCGGCGGCCACGAGTCCGCCGGTCAACGACTCCGCGACGGCGAGAGTCTCGCCGCGCTCGCGAAGAGCCTTCAGCAGCTGCTCGGCAGGAGAATTGCCTTCTCGCTCAGCGCGCATCGGCCTTGCTCTCGGCCACCATCCGCCGGGCCGCGAGCACGTAGTCCACGCCGGTGACGACAGTGACGATCACCGCAGCGGCCATGACGGCGCAGGCGATCCAGAAGACGATCCCGCCGAGCGGCGCCACGAGCAGCCCGAGGGCCACGGCCTGGAGGACCGTCTTGAGCTTGCCGCCCTTACCCGCAGGCATGACGCCGTAGCGGATGACGACGAACCGCATGAGGGTGATGCCGATCTCGCGAACCAGCACGACGATCGTGACCCACCACCATAGCTCCCCGATGAGGGACAGGCCGATGAAGGCTGCGCCGGTCAGCGCCTTGTCGGCGATGGGGTCGGCGATCTTGCCGAAGTCGGTGACGAGCCCACGGCTGCGGGCGATCTGGCCGTCGATGCGGTCGGTAATCATCGCGACGGCGAACACGCCGAACGCCCACCAGCGGTCGGGGATGTCGAGGCCCGCGTGGCGCAGGAGTAGCCACGCGAACACCGGCACCATGAGGATCCGCAGCACCGTCAGCGCGTTGGGGATGTTCCAGTTGCTCGGCTTGGCGGCGGGGGTGCTCACCGGGGGTCTCCCATCGGCTCGACGATCAGGTCGACGCCCTCGGAGTCGACCACGCGTCCCGTGACGATGCGTCGGACCTGGACGGGACGGGTCAGGCGGCAGACGCCGTCGACCTCCGGCCCCTGATGGTCGGCGCGGCCGACCGCAACAGCCGATTCTCCCTCGACGTCAGCGTCTTCGTGCTCGTCGACGAGGACCTCGACCTGCGTGCCCACCCGGTCGGCGGCACGCTGGTTCATGAGTTCTTCGGCCAGGTCCGTGAGCCGCTCGACACGCTCGGCGACGATGTCGTCGTCCAGGTGCGCGTCGAAACCGACCGCCTCCGTGCCGTCCTCGTCCGAGTAGCCGAAGACCCCGACGACGTCCAGGCGCGCCTGCTCGAGGAAGTTCGCGAGGATATCGACGTCGTCCTCCGTCTCGCCGGGGAATCCGACGATGACGTTGGAGCGGATTCCCGCCTCCGGGACCAGGGCGCGGATGCGCTCGATGAGACCGAGGAAGTCCTCCCGCCCGCCGAAGCGACGCATGCGGCGCAGCAGGGTCGGGCTGGCGTGCTGGAACGACAGGTCGAAGTAGGGCACGACGCCCGGTGTCTCGGCCAGGACCTCGAGCAGACCGGGACGGATCTCGGCCGGCTGCAGGTAGGAGACGCGCACGCGGTCGAGCCCGTCGATGGCGGCGAGGTCGGGCAGCAGGGTCTCGAGCAGGCGGATGTCGCCGAGGTCCTTGCCGTAGGAGGTGGAGTTCTCACTGACGAGCAGCACCTCCCGCACCCCGTTCTCGGCCAGCCAGCGGGCCTCCGCCACCACGTCGGTGGGTCGGCGGGAGACGAACGAGCCGCGGAAGGCGGGGATGGCGCAGAACGAACACCGCCGGTCGCAGCCGCTCGCGATCTTCAGCGGAGCCCACGGCGCGTTGCCGAGGCGGGCGCGGGGCGTCTGCTGCATCCAGACCCCCGGCACGACGACATCGGAGTCGGCCATCGCGGCCGGGCGCTGCGTCGGGGAGATGGGAAGCAGGGTGCGGCGGTCACGCGGAACGTGGGACTGCGGACGCTCACCGGCGAGGATGGAACGCAGCTGCTCCGACATGTCGGTGTACGAGTCGAACCCGAGCACCGCGTCGGCCTCGGGGAGTTCGGCGGCGAGCTGCTCACCGTACCGCTCGGCCAGACACCCGACGGCGACGACCTTCTGGGTGCGGCCGTGTTCCTTGAGGTCGGCGGTCTCCAGCAGTGCGTCGATGGAGTCCTTTTTGGCCTGCTCGACGAACCCGCAGGTGTTGACCACGGCGACGTCGGCCTCGGACGCATCGTCGACGAGCGACCAACCCCCGGCGCGCAGGCGCCCGGCCAACTCTTCGGAGTCCACGTCGTTACGTGCACACCCCAACGTCACGATCGCGACGGACCCATGTGTAGCGACCTCAGACATACCCCCCACTCTACGGGCGGCGTGCCGTGCAGCGTCCACCCGCCGGACCTGCCGCGCCGGTCACCCGGACAGCTCTCGCACCAGGTCTCTGGACAAGTCCTCGCAGCGTCCCTCACCGAGGTCACGACCGGCCGTGCACCACCCGGCACGCGGACGCACATCATTGCCCGGCAGGTGGGGCCGTGCCAGGGTGGCGTCATGACCTCCGCAGCCTCGACCGGGCCCGCAGTCGGCGACCTCCATGCCGTGTTCGACACCCACAACGACCTGCCGTACGCCTGCCGCGAGCTCAACGGTGGGGACTGGGAACGTCTTGATCTCGACGCGGCACCCACGTGTACCGATGTCCCGCGGCTGCGGACCGGAGGGGTCGGAGCCCAGTTCTGGTCGGTGTTCGTGCCCGGAACGTTGCCGGCGCACGAGGCCGTCACCTCCACGATCGAGCAGATCGACGCCACCTACCGCCTGGTGCGCTCGCGACCCGACGTGTTCGAATTCGCGCGCACCGCAGCCGAGGTCGAGCAGGTGCGCGCTGCCGGTCGCATCGCCTCGCTCTTGGGGGCCGAGGGCGGGCATTCCATCGCCTGCTCGCTGGGCGTGCTGCGGATGCTTCACAAACTCGGCGTCGGCTACCTGACCCTCACCCACAACGAGCACCTCCCGTGGGCCGACTGCGCCGTGCGCCCCGAACGCCTGGGTGGCCTGTCGCGCTTCGGCCGCGCGGTCGTCGCGGAGATGAACCGTCTCGGGATGCTCGTCGATCTCGCGCACGTCTCGGCCGGCACCATGCGCGACGCCCTCGACGAGTCCGTCGCGCCGGTGATCTTCACGCACAGCAATGCCCGTTCCCTCACCGACCACCCGCGCAACGTCCCGGACGATGTCCTCCGCCGCACCGCCGACGCCGGTGGGGTGTGTTGCGCGACGTTCGTGCCCGCGTTCTGCTCGCAGGAGCGACACGAGTGGGAGAAGGATCTGCGCGTTCGAGCGCAGGACGCCGGTCTCGGGGTCGACGATCACCACGGGATCGAGGCCTATGCGGCCGGGCTGGGTGAGACTCCCCCGCCCGTCGGGATCGACGACGTCGCCGACCATGTCGAACGGCTCCGCGAGGTGGCCGGGGTCGACCACATCGGCATCGGCGGCGACTTCGACGGCACGTGGCACCTCCCCACGGGCCTGGAAGACGTGAGCGCCTACCCGCGCCTGCTCGCCGAGCTCACCGATCGTGGCTGGTTGGACTCCGAACTCGATCTGCTCGCCCACGGCAACGTGCTCCGCGTGATGCGGGAGGCCGAAGGCGTCGCGCGCGACCTCGCCGACCGTGAGCCCGACCTGTCGACGATCACCGACCTCGACGGCCCGCCGGAGAGCGCCCCGTCAGAGGCGGCGCCCGCCTCGCCCCTGGACGAGGTACGTCACCGCGCCTGGTGATCGGGATCGCCCGCGAGTCGGGTTCTCACTCGGTCGATGCGACGGGGCAGGTGCCTCCGTCTGCGGGACCGAGGCGGTCAGCGAGGAGCGTGGCCAGCGCAGAAGCAGTCGCTGCGGCGGTCTCGTGCGTGCCGTCGGCGGGTTTGATGATGAACGCCACGCCCGTGCGTCCGTCGTGGTGGTCGATGGTGCCGAGCTGACGCAACAGGTACCCGTGGTCGCTCGGACCCCACCCACCCTTGAAGTGCACGGGAGTCGTGAGCGATCCGAGTCCCCACCGGTGGTCCTCGCCGATCTTGCCCATCTCGTCGAACACGACGCTCGCCTGTGGCAAGCACGGCAGATGCGCCGCGAAGACGGCCGAGTCCTCGACGCGCCACACCGTGCGGCCGAAACCCTCGCGCCGCCCGTCCGCGTCGAGACCGACCTTCGTCCGTTGGTCACCGCCGGCCCGGAGCACGGCCTCCACGGCCTGTGCGGCTTCCGTCTCGGAGCCCAGGCTGCGGTACAACCGGGCGGCCGCCGTGTTGTCGGACCACTCGATGGCCGCACTCACCTGGGCGAGGCGAGCCTTGCGGGACTTCTCCGGCGCCGCCTGCATCGCAGCGATGGAGATCGGCACCTTGATGGTCGACCAGGCGTCGGTGTCCGTCGTGGCTCCAAGAACCTGCACCTGCTCCGGGGCCGCAACGGGCGCCCACGCCAGCGTGATCTCGCCGGGATGGCCCGCGAGAAACTGGTCGAACGTCGGCTGGAACGCCACAGCGCTCAGGGCCGGGGGTGCACTCGGAGGCCGGTGCGCCGCCTGAGCGACGACCGACGGCTCCGGAGGGATGCCGTTACAGGCGGAGACCGACAGCACGCACCCCGCGGCCATGAGCACGACACCAGCCCGACGGACCCTCGCAGCGTGGGTCACCGGCATGCCGCCACCATCACCGGCCATCGCGCCCGGTGAGACCCCACGCATCCTCGGACTCGGTCTCCTCGTCGTCGACCATGTCGTAGGTGCGGGGATCGGCGTCGTCGTTGAAGCTCGTGATGACCTCGGTGACGGCAGGCGGCTCCGGCGGGTCGTCGCCCTTGAGCATGGAGAGCGTCGCCTCCAGGTCGTCGGGCTTGACCATGACGTCGCGGGCCTTGGACCCCTCGGACGGGCCGACGATGTTGCGCGATTCGAGAAGGTCCATGAGGCGACCGGCCTTGGCGAACCCGACCCGCAGCTTGCGCTGCAGCATCGAGGTCGAGCCGAACTGCGTCGTGATGACCTGCTCCGCCGCCGCGAGCAGCAACTCGAGGTCGTCACCGATGTCGTCGTCGACGTGCTTCTTCTCGGCCTTGGGCGTGACGTCGTCGCGGTAGTTGGGCTTGAGCTGGCCCGTGACGTGCTCCACGACGTCGTGGATCTCGGACTCCTTGACCCACGCGCCCTGCGTGCGAATGGGCTTGCTGCGACCCATCGGCAGGAAGAGCGCGTCACCCTGACCGATGAGCTTCTCGGCGCCCGGCTGGTCGAGGACGACGCGGGAGTCGGCGAGCG
>DAMDJY010000197.1:0-5349 GCA_032100225.1 Mobilicoccus sp. | reverse complement strand
CACCGGCCTGCTCGCCGACGACGTCGACACCCGGCTCCTCCACGCCGATCTGCACTACGAGAACGTCCTCGCCGGGCCGGACGGCTGGACCGCCATCGACCCCAAGCCAGTGGCCGGGGAGCCTGCCTACGGCGTATGGCCGGCGCTGCACAACCGGTTCGGCGAATGGTCCGAGATCGGGTGGGGCCTGCATCTGCGCCTCGGGTGGATCTGCGACGCGGCGGGCATCGACGAGGACCGGGCGCGCGGCTGGGCTCTGGTCCGAGCGGTCGGAGACGCCGTCGATGCGGCAGCCTGTGGCGACGACGCGCGCCTCACCACCCGAATCATGCTGGCCAAGGCGCTCGCTCAGCGGTTCTGAACGCGCTCGCCTTGGCCCAATCGCTCCTGAAGTCGGGCCTCGATCCCGTCGAGATCCCGCAGCGGTGCGGCGTCGGCGTCGTGATCCAGCCCGAGTCGGGCCGCGAGTTCGAGCACCCACGGGCGTCGCAGGCGCGCGGCCGCCACGAGATCGGCGCGATCGAGCACGTCGACGGGGTCTCCCTGCACAACGCACCCGTCGAGCACGACCGCGCAGTCCTGCGCCCAGGCCAGGGCGAGGTCGACGTCGTGCGTGGCGAGGACGACGGTCGTGTCGTTCTCCTCCAGGCGGCGCAGCGCGGCGAAGACCTCGTGGACGCCTGCGGGGTCGAGACCCGCGGTCGGCTCGTCGAGGAGCAGCAGACACGGCCGCATCGCGACGGCACCGGCGATGGCGACGCGCTTGCGCTGACCGTAGGAAAGCTGGTGAACGGGCCGGTCAGCGAGGTCGGTGATGCCGAGCAGCTCCAGCGCCTCGGCCACCCGCTCGGCGGCCTCCGCCTCGGACAGGCCGAGGTTGAGCGGGCCGAAGCTCACGTCACGACGCACGTCCGCAGAGAACAACTGATCGTCGGGGTCCTGCAGCACGAGCTGCACATTCTGGCGGTGATGACGCAGACCGGAGCGGTCGTACCGCACGGGCGATTCGTCGAGCAGCACCGCACCGGACGTCGGCCGCAGCGCGCCGGACAGGCAGCGGAGCAGGGTCGTCTTGCCCGAGCCGTTGGCCCCGAGCAGCGCCATGCGCGTGCCGCCGGCGATGGCGAGATCGGCGCCGCGCAGCACCGGGTGTCCGTCGTAGGCGAACTGCACGCCCTGGGCGCGCAAGGACTGGTGACTCATGCTCCTCCAGACAGGGCGGTGGTGAGTCCGCTGGCCGCGACGATGCCTGCGACCAGCAGCACCGAGGCCGCGACGAACCGCGTCGAGCCGTAGGACGGCGGGTCGAGCGTCGGCAACGCGTCGACATACCCGCGCCCGGCAAGACCGTCCTCCAGGCGTCGGGCGCGAGTCCACGATCGCACGAGAACGGCCGCGACCAGGGTGGACGTCGATCGGTAGGCGGCCGCGCGGGAGGCATGCCCGAGCCGCACAACCTGTGCCTCACGGATGGTGCGGGCCGACTCCAACAGCACGAAGACCAGTCGATAGATCAGGCTCGCCACCTCGACGAGAGGATCGGGCAGCCGGGCGCGACGCAGCGCCGCGAACAGGTCGACCATTGGAGTGGTCGTGGCCAGGAGGAACATCGCAAGCGCTCCGGAGATACCGCGGACGAGCAGGGCAGCGGCAGTGGGCAGCATCTGGGGCGCGAGGCCGATCTGCGGACCGTGACTGCCCCACGACACGGTGACGAGCACAGTGACCGCACCGATGAGGATGAAGGCTGCCGGAACCGAGAGGCACCGCAGGAGGAGCTTTGGTCGCACCCGCCCCGGCCCGAGCATCAATGCCCCCGCAGCGACACCGGCGAGGACACCTCCGGGCCACGCAGGAAGGGCCACAGCACAGGTCAGGAGTCCGGCGGAGAGCACCACCTTGTCGGCGACGCGACGTCCACGCCACGGACTCGCCCAGGCGGCGTCGTCGAGCGCGAGGCCGCGGGTCACGACAGCTCCCGCGAGCCGAGGGAGGACCGCTGTGCGGCGGTCCCTCCCTCAGCGGCGGTGCGAGGGAGGGACCGGAAGCGGTCACGCACCCGAGAGTACCCATTGACCTGCGAAGTCGTGCCCTTCAGCGTCGACATCCGGGATGCATCGGGTGCGGCTACGCACCTGGTCACACGCTCGTCCCGGAGGTGGATCCGGAGCCTGGCCGACGGCCTGCGGCAGTCTGTGCCGGTTCGGCCTCGGACCGGCGACGCCCCTGCAAGCGACCGATGCAGTACCCGAGGACGATGCCGCCGAGCGCGGCCTGCAGGGCGAAGAGCCCCGATTCGAGCTCACTGGACTCGGGCTGGAAGATGGGCGAGAACCAGGGCTGGACGTCTTGCTCGTCGAGGACCTCGGTGACCTGGGCGTCGGTGCCGCCGAACGACTCCTCGCCCGACCCCTGCACGGCTTGCCCGATCCACAGCGAGACCACGACGGTCACGACGATGGCGGCCAGCAACAAGAACGTGACTCCGGTGCGCTTCATCGGGTGACCTCCGTGGTGGTGCCGGTGACATCAGCCTGGGCCACGGTCGAAACAGACGGTGCAGCGGGGAGGACACCGAGGCGACGTAGCTCGGGGGCGGCGATGTCGCGCAGCAACCGCATGACGAGGACGGTCAGGAAACCTTCGACGATGGCGAGCGGAACCTGCGTGACGGCGAAGATGCCGAGGAACTTGGCTGCGGCGCCCCCAAATCCGGAGACGGCGTCGGGGTAGGCGAGTGCGAGCTGGATCGACGTCATGCAGTACGTGGACAGGTTGGCCAGTGCAGCGGCGAAGAACATCGCGACGTCGGTGTTCACGCGCCGCAGCGCCTGGTAGGTCGCGTAGCCGACCCAGGGACCGAGGGTGGTGATGCCACCGTGGGCGAGGAGCAACGCCTGGAAGATCAGAACCACCGTGCACAAGAAGGCCATCACCGGCGGGCGGAACAGCACGGCTCCGAGGCCGGTGCCGGTGGGATGGCTCGAACTGCCGCTCCATGAGGGCAGTTTGATGGCCGACAGGACGAACGTGAATGCGCCGGCCGCGCCAAGGAGTAGGCGGGTTTCGGGATTTTCGCGGACCTGCCGCACGACGGAGACACCGCCGTGGATGACGAACGGGGCGGCAGCAGCCGTCCACGCGGCGGCGTGAAGGGCTGGGAGGTAGCCCTCGGCGATATGCATATGAACTCCTTCGGGATGACGCGTCCCAGAACGACGGGCGAGTGAGTGTCTGACTCGGTCCTGTTCGGACCTCACAGTGGCGCGACCGTGCCGGATTCTCACCGGCTTCCTCAGCTCGACCGCAGAGCGGTTTGACCCGCCGAGTATGACACCTGGCTCGCGGGGCGGGCCAGAGTGTGCGCAGCTCTGGGCAGGCTCGGTCAGGCGTGCTAGACAGAGGACATGGCTACGACTGCATTCAAGGGCTCCCCCGTCCAGACGATCGGCGACCTCCCCGCCAAGGGCGAGAAGGCTCCCGAGTTCACCCTCACCGGAACCGATCTCGCCGACCTGACCCCCGCCGACTTCGAGGGCCGCCGCGTGGTCCTCAACATCTTCCCCAGCATCGACACCGGCGTGTGCGCGCAGAGCGTGCGCACCTTCAACGAGCGCGCCGCGAGCCTCACCGACGCCACCGTCGTGTGCGCCTCGGCCGACCTCCCCTTCGCGCTCAAGCGCTTCTGCGGTGCCGAGGGCATCGAGAACGTGACCACCGCCAGCAACTTCCGCAGCGACTTCGGCACCCAGTACGGCGTCGAGATGACGGACGGCCCGATGAAGGGCCTGCTGGCCCGCTCCGTCGTCGTGCTCGACACCGACGGCACCGTGCTGCACACCGAGCTGGTGCCCGACATCACGCAGGAGCCCGACTACGACGCCGCCCTGGCCGTCCTGGCCTGAGGCTCAACGCCTTTCGGCTCTGCTGACGAAGCCGCCACGTCCCGATCCCCGGGGCGTGGCGGCTTCGTCGTGTCCGGCGCGACCGGCTGTTGGCAGGCTTGTCGGAATGGTTGTCGGTGATGCCGCCTACGGTGGGGTCCATGGCGAATCGACTGGCGAGCGCGACGAGTCCGTACCTGGCCCAACATGCCGACAACCCGGTCGACTGGTGGCCATGGTCGCCGGAGGCACTGGCCGAGGCGCGTCGCCGCGACGTGCCGATCCTGCTGTCGGTGGGCTACTCGGCGTGCCACTGGTGCCATGTCATGGCCCACGAGTCGTTCGAGGACGACGAGGTCGCTCGGGCGCTGAACGCCGACTTCGTGTCGATCAAGGTCGACCGCGAGGAACGCCCCGACATCGACGCGGTCTACATGTCGGCCACGGTCGCCCTCACCGGGCGCGGCGGCTGGCCGATGACGTGCCTGCTCACGCCCGATGGCCTGCCGTTCTTCGCCGCCACCTACCTGCCCAAGCCGCAGATGCTGCACCTCGCGGCCAGCGCGACCGACGCCTGGCGTGAGCGCCGCGCGGAGGTCCTGGACTCCGCCGAGCGCATCGCCGAGGCCCTGCGTAACCAGGCCGACACTGTCGCCTCGCTCGCCCCGCTGGGGGCGGGGTTCCCCGCCGGCGGAGCTCCGTCCGACCTTGAGGCCGCGCTCGATGCGGCCGAGGAACAGGTCTCGGCGACGTTCGACTGGGAGCGCGGCGGATTCGGCACGGCTCCCAAGTTTCCGCCGTCGATGACGCTGGCCTGGTTGTTGCGTCATCACGACCGCACCGGCACCCCGCGCGCTCTGCAGATGGTCGAGGAGACGTGCGAGGCCATGGCCCGCGGCGGGATGTACGACCAGCTCACCGGCGGTTTCGCGCGCTACTCGACCGACGCCGAGTGGGTGGTTCCGCACTTCGAGAAGATGCTCTACGACAACGCCCTGCTGCTCTCGCTGTACGCCGAATGGGCGCGCGCCTCCGGCTCCCCACTGGCCCGGCGGGTGACGGCAGAGACCGCCGACTTTCTCCTGCGCGAACTGCGGACTCCGGAAGGGGCCTTCGCCTCTGCGCTCGATGCCGACACGGAGGTCGACGGGATCGGGGTCGAGGGCGCGACCTATGTGTGGACCCCGGCACAGCTGTGTGAGGTGCTGGGCGAGGAGGACGGCGCGGCTGCGGCGATGCTGCTCTCGGTCACCGAGGCGGGCACGTTCGAGCACGGAGCCTCCACCCTGCAACGACGCGCCGACCTGGATGAGGCGTGGTGGGGCCGCGTCCGCGCTGCTCTGGTGGAGGCGCGCGCCCAGCGGCCGCAACCGGCCCGCGACGACAAGGTCGTCACGGCGTGGAACGGCCTGGCGATCGCCGGACTGGTGGATGCCGGCACGGCCCTCGACGAGCCCGCCTCCAT
>DAMDJY010000196.1:1247-5419 GCA_032100225.1 Mobilicoccus sp. | reverse complement strand
TAGCACCGCCCCGGACGACGCCGCGAGCACTCTCAAGGACGTCCCTGCCCGCCCCGGCAAGGGCGCCAGTGCCACCACCGCCGCCACCGCCACGAACGGCGCCCCGAGGACTGCCAAGGACGGCGCTGCGGTGGCCAAGAAGAGGGCCTCCGCCGGCGACGCAGCCGGCAGGCGGTCCACCGGGAGTACCGGTGCTTCCCGCGGTGCTCGCTCAACCGGCTCCGAGGCTCCGCGACGTCCAGCCCCGTCGTCGCGAAGCGGCAGCGGCAGCGGAAGGGACCGCACCGGCTCCACGGCGCGCGATGCTGCGGAGGCTGCCGAGTCGAAGCGGCGTCCGAAGCCGAAGCGCGATGACCCGGAGCGTCGCGACACGTAATCTGCTCGCATGGAGCCCACCCCTGTCGTCGTTCTCGTCTCCGGTAGCGGAACCAACCTGCAGGCGTTGATCGACGCGGCGCAGGACCCGGAGTACGGCGTCCGCATCGTCGCGGTGGGCGCCGATCGCGACGGGATCGTCGGGTTGGAGCGTGCTGAGCGTGCGGAGATCCCGACGTTCGTCGTGCGGGTGCGCGACCACGTCGATCGGGCCGCGTGGAACGAGGCGTTGGCCGTGCAGGTCGCGCAGTACGACCCGCAGATCGTGGTCGGGGCGGGCTTCATGAAGATCCTCGGTGAGGCCTTTCTTGCGCAGTTCGGTGGCCGGGTCGTCAACACGCACCCGGCGCTGCTGCCGAGCTTCCCTGGTGCCCACGGCGTTCGGGATGCCCTCGCCTACGGCGTGCGCATCACCGGATGCACCGCGCACCTCGTCGACGCCGGCGTCGACACCGGCCCGATCATCGACCAGCGGGCCGTGCGCGTGCTCGACGACGACACCGAGGACTCTGTGCACGAGCGCATCAAGACCGAGGAGCGCGCGATGCTCGTCGATGTCGTCGGACGCATGGCCCGGCACGGCTGGACCGTCGAGGGTCACCAGGTGCGCCTCGGGGCGTGAACGCGCGAGGGTAGGGTTGGCCGCACACGACTGGCGCAGGTGGGGCACCACCGGGGAGTGAGTGAGCCGGCATCGCCCGCCTGGGTGCCGCAGCACCGATCTGCACAACTTGCCGAGGAGCGACCATGCCCGAGTCCACCCCTGCCACGCCCACCCCGAACGAGACCCGCCGCCCTGTGCGCCGCGCTCTGATCTCTGTCTACGACAAGACGGGGTTGGAGGAGCTGGTCCGCGGCCTGCACGACGCCGGAGTCGCGCTCGTCTCCACCGGCGGATCCGCCGCCGCGATCGAGAAGCTGGGCCTGCCCGTCACCCGCGTCGAGGAGCTCACCGGGTTCCCCGAGTGCCTCGAGGGCCGCGTCAAGACCCTTCACCCGCGCGTGCACGCCGGCATCCTCGCCGACACCCGCAAGGACGACCACGTGCGCCAGCTCGCCGAGCTCGGTGTCGAGGCGTTCGAGCTCGTGGCCGTCAACCTGTACCCCTTCACCGACACGGTGGCCTCCGGCGCCGACGTCGACGCGTGTGTCGAGCAGATCGACATCGGCGGGCCCTCCATGGTGCGTGCGGCCGCCAAGAACCACCCGAGCGTCGCCGTCCTCACCTCGCCCGAGCAGTACGCCGACGCGCTCGCCGCCGTGCAGGCCGGCGGGTTCACCCTCGCCGCCCGAGCAGGCCTGGCTGCCAAGGCGTACGCCCACACCGCCGCCTACGACGTGGCCGTCGCCACGTGGATGGCCGAGCAGGTCGGCTCCGGCCACTGGGGCGAGCAGTCCGAGCGGTTCCCCGAGTTCCACGGCGCCGCCTACGAGCGCGCCTCGGTGCTGCGGTACGGCGAGAACCCGCACCAGGCCGCCGCGCTCTACACCGGCGGTCCGGCCGGTCTCGCGCAGGCGCGCCAGCTGCACGGCAAGGCCATGAGCTACAACAACTACGTCGCGCCGCCTACGATCACGGCGACGTGCCCACGGTCGCGATCATCAAGCACGCCAACCCCTGCGGTATCGCGGTCGGGACGGTCGGGCAGGAGATCGCCGAGGTCCACGCCGCTGCCCACGCCTGCGACTCCGTCAGCGCGTTCGGCGGCATCATCGCCACCAACACCCGCGTCAGCGAGGCGATGGCCACCCAGGTCAAGGACATCTTCACCGAGGTCGTCATCGCGCCCTCCTTCGAGCCTGCCGCTCTCGAGATCCTCACGGCCAAGAAGAACCTCCGCCTGCTCGAATGCGGTGCGCCGGCGCGCGACACGTGGGAGACCCGCGCGATCTCCGGTGGTCTGCTCGTGCAGGAGCGCGACCTCATCGACGCCGCGCTCGACCGCACCGAGGATGCCCCCTCGCCCACGCAGGGCTACGGCGACGATCCCTCGCTGTGGACCCTCGTCGCAGGCCAGCCGGCCGACGAGGCCACCATGCGGGACCTCGCCTTCGCCTGGCGCGCCGTGCGCGCCACCAAGTCCAACGCGATCCTGCTCGCCCGTGACGGCGCCTCCGTCGGCATCGGCATGGGTCAGGTCAACCGCGTCGACTCCTGCCGCCTGGCCGTCAGCCGCGCCGGTGAGGAGCGTGCCCGCGGGGCCGTCGTCTCCTCCGACGCGTTCTTCCCCTTCGCAGACGGCCTTCAGGTACTGCTCGACGCCGGCGTCAAGGCCGTCGTCGCCCCCGGCGGATCCGTGCGCGACGGCGAGGTCGTCGAGGCAGCCAAGGCCGCCGGCGCGACGCTCTACTTCACCGGAACCCGGCACTTTGCCCACTGAGCCGACTCACACGCCGGCTGCCGCGGCGGAGTCGGGGCAGCCGGCGGCGTCGTCGGCGGTGATGCTGATCTCGGCCGCTGCGGCGTTCGGCGTCGGCACGTTGACGGCGTTGCAGTCCCGCGCCCACGGCACGCTCGCGACGGTGTTCGGCTCGTCGATCGACGCCGCGCTGTCCTCGTTCCTCACGGGGTGGATCGTGCTGTCCGCCGGTCTGCTGCTGCCCCAGGCGCGGGCCGGATTGGCCCGGGCGTATCGGGCCTACCGAGACCAGCACCTCTCCTGGTGGCAGTTCCTCGGCGGGCTCGGCGGCGGCTTTCTCGTCGCGACGCAAGCGTGGGCCGTCCCGCAGATCGGCGTGGCGTTGTTCACGATCGCGCTGGTCGGCGGGCAGACCGTCAACGCGCTGCTCGTCGACGGGTTGGGCCTGGGCCCCGCCGGAAAGACGCCGGTCACCCTCGGTCGGGTCATCGCCTCACTGGGGACGTTCGTCGGAGTCGCCGTCGCGATGATCGGCCGGGGAGGTCAGGGCCAAGGCGGTCTGCCTCTCGTCGTGATCCTCGTGGCCGTGGCAGCCGGTGCGGGTCTGGCGGTGCAGCAGGCCATCAACGGACGGGTCAATCGGGCAACGGGCCACGTCATGGCCACCACGTGGATCAACTTCACGTGGGGGATCGGGCTGCTGCTCGGCGTGCTCCTGGCTCAGATTGCCCGGGGCACGTGGCGCCCGCCCGTCTCCTGGAACGCCCCGCCGTGGGCGTGGGTCGGCGGGCTCCTCGGCATCGTGTTCGTCGCCGTCGGTGCCGTGGTCGTCAACCACCTCGGAGTGCTGCTCGCAGCGCTCCTCACCCTGGCAGGTCAGCTCATCGGCGCGGTCGTGGTCGATGTGCTCACGCCCGGCGGCGCGGCCAACATCAACGGCCTCGTCCTGCTCGGTGTCGCCCTGACCCTGGCCTCCGCCGGCGGGGCCGCCTATGCGGCTCGGCGCGCTCGCCGACCCGCCGCAGCCTGACCGACGCATCCTTGCCCGGACACTGTCGTGTCGCGCCGGGTGAGTCTCAGCCGAGGGCCTTGAGCGCGGCGATCAGCGCGGTGTCGTCGGGGTTCTTCTCCACCGCGTAGGTGTTGAGCAGGATCACGGCGGATCCGGTGCGTTTGACGGCGATGTCCTGAACCACCTCGACCGTCTGCACGGTCGGGCTCGCCGTGGCTGCGCCGGTCGCCGACTCGGCGGGGCCGAACACGGGGGTGCGGACGCGTTGACGCCAGGCGACGGTGCCGCTCGGGACGCCGGCGAGGGGCAACTTCTCGACGGCGAAGGTCGAGCGGCCACCGTCGGCGTCCTCGGCCGTGTACGTGGTGCAGCCGGGGATCTTCTCCCTCAGCGCGTCGGTGACCGTGGTGGCGGTGTCATCGGCG
>DAMDJY010000196.1:0-1183 GCA_032100225.1 Mobilicoccus sp. | reverse complement strand
AGGTGGGGCCCGTCGATGGAGGCCGACCAGTTCTGCTGGGCTCCGTCGACCGGTTGGTTCGGTTCGATGTCGACGCCGCACACGCTCATCCGGTAGCCGCGGGTGTCGCGAGCCTGCGTGGCGGTCCACCCTGAGGGCAGCGCCGACGTGGGCACGAGGAGGGGTTTGGCGCTGCCGTTGCCGCCCGTCATCGTCGAGACGAGAGGGGGCGTCGACGGCGTCTCGCCGGGAGACTGTGCCGGGCTCGAGCTCGGACTCCCACTCCCCGTCGCCGGCGCGGTGGGCGCAGCCGGTGTCGTCGCAGGCACCCCGGGGGCGCTGCTGCTGGGCGAGGGCACGTTCGGGCTGGGTGCCGAGACGACCCCCGGCGTGGTGATGGGGGCGGCCGGGGTCACGCCGATGCCGGCGCAGCCCGAGAGGACTGTGGCGCCGAGAATGCTTGCGGCAAGGGCCGATCCACGGCTGCGGGTCATCGCTCCAGGATAGGAACGAGTGCCGTGACGAGCGAGGTGCCTGGGATACGTGAGGATTTCCCCGACACGTCCCGCCCGGAGTGGGAGGATGAGACCTGTGACTGCGACGATTCTCGATGGCAAAGCGACACTGGCTCAGATCAAGACCGAGCTGAAGGCTCGAGTGGAGGCGTTGAAGGAGAAGGGCATCACGCCCGGTCTCGCGACGGTCCTCGTCGGGGACGACCCGGCGTCCTCCTGGTACGTGGGTGCCAAGCACAAGGACTGTGCCGAGATCGGCATCACGAGTATCCGCCAGGACCTGCCCGCCTCCGCCACGCAGGCCGAGGCCGAGGCCGTCATCGACGAGCTCAACGCCAACCCCGAGTGCACCGGCTACATCGTCCAGCAGCCCACCGGGCTCGACGAGTTCGCGCTGCTCTCCCGCATCGACCCCGAGAAGGACGTCGACGGCCTGCACCCGTTCAACCTCGGCTGCCTCGTGATGAACCGCCCCGCGCCGCTGCCGTGCACGCCCGTGGGTGTCGTCGAGTTGCTGCGCCGCTACGAGGTGCCGATCGCCGGCGCGCACGTGGTCGTCGTCGGTCGTGGCCTCACCGTGGGCCGCCCGCTAGGTCTGCTCCTGACCCGCAAGTCGGAGAACGCCACGGTCACGCTGTGCCACACCGGCACCAAGGACCTCGCCTCGCACGTGCGTGAGGCCGACATCC
>DAMDJY010000195.1:4907-5438 GCA_032100225.1 Mobilicoccus sp. | reverse complement strand
GGAGTCCTCCGGGTACAGCACCTTGGTGATGTTCTCGGCGAAGGTCTGGGCGCGGACGGCCTCGGCGTAGTCGCCCTTGTTGAACAGCTGCAGGTCGAAGGCCTTGGTGGCGCGGGCGCTCCACAGGCGCAGGGTGTTGACGACGCCGTTGCGGTAGCCCGGGACGAGCAGGTGGTAGGGCACTGCCTCCACGTTCCAGGACGGGACCCAGCGGGTGCGCTCGCGGCCGTCGTCGCCGGTGTAGTGCTCGGTGTGGCCGCCGAAGTCGATCTGTACGGCGCGGTCGGGCTGCGGGAACTCCCACGGCGAGCCCAGGGAGAGCCAGCTGTCCGGCACCTCGACCTGGCGGCCGTCGATGAAGGTCTGACGGAAGATGCCGTACTCGTAGCGGATGCCGTAGCCGATGCAGGAGACGTCCATCGTGGCGAGGGAGTCGACGAAGCAGGCGGCGAGGCGGCCGAGGCCACCGTTGCCGAGACCGGGCTCGACCTCTTGGGCGCGCAGGATGTCGAGGTCCAGGCCGCAGGCCGT
>DAMDJY010000195.1:0-4897 GCA_032100225.1 Mobilicoccus sp. | reverse complement strand
CGATGTCCTCGAGGTCACCGGCAAGGAGCGCGTTGTCGAGCTGGCGTCCCAGGAGGTACTCGGCGGAGAGGTAGCCGACGACGCGGTCACCGGCGTCACGGCGGCGCTTGCCCGTGCGGATCCAGCCCTGCATCAGGTAGTTGCGCACGGTGCGCGCGAGCGCCATGTACTGGTCGTTGACGGTGGAGCGCGACAGAGGCACGCCCTGCCCGTAGTTGAGTTCGCGCATGAACTGACGGACGAAACCGTCGAGGTCGTGGGCGGGGCCGACCGAAGGCGTGAGAGCACGCTCGTGGGTGGGCTCGAACTGGGGTCCGGTGACAAAGGTCGCCATCTCTGGCGACTCGCCGACGCTGCGGGAGACGTTGGCGGGCTCGTGATGCACAGTTCCTCCGGGATGTTCGAGGGTGGGCCCCCGAGCCTCGTACTGGCCTGAGTCTCACGGGGAGCGAGGAGAACGAAACACGTTGAGCCTAGCCGATAGGGCGCGGCTGACCTTCGGCCGTTCGCATGGATCCGGGCCACCTGGGCCGGTGTTGCAGGCTGTGGTGACCGCTGGTTAGATTGGGGGGACATCACCACGGAACGAGTGGGATAACACCGCCTGAACGGAGTTCGCATGAAGACCGGCCTTGCACCCCTCGTGCTTGTTGTGGCACTCGGCCTCTCGGGGTGTGGTGGCACCTCGACCGAGACGGCACCGTCGTCGCAGGGCGCTGGGCAGACCAATGGCGCGGCCGCGACGCAGGCGGGCAGTGCCACGGTGATCGACACCGTCCCGGATCGGACGGTGGCAGCTCCTGCGGTGGACGGCCCGGTGGTGTCGGCGTACGGGCTGGCGGGCAAGAGCGTCGTCGAGATCGTCGAGGGCCTCGACGAGACGAACTCGCATCGCGGCTCCGGTGTCAACGGCTCGGTCCGGTTCGACCATCTGCTGCTCACCGACGAGAAGAGCGGTCAGGAGCAGCAGGTCCCGGTGCCGGACGACCTGTTCTACCTGTCGGTGGCGCCATACGCGGGCACCACCCACGAGTGCTTCAACCACAGCCTGACGGGGTGCGTCGGCGAGTTCGCCGGCGCATCCATGCAGGCCACGGTCACCAAGAAGGACGGGACGGTGCTGTACGACGGCCCGGTGACCACCTTCGAGAACGGGTTCGTCGGTTTCTGGCTGCCGCGCGACATCGAGGGAACCCTCTCCTTCTCCTACGACGGCAAGTCGGTCGAAGGTCCGTTCGCCACCGACGCCGAGAGCCCCACCTGCCTGACCACTCTGCAGCTCACCTGAGCACTCACACCGGCGCGCCGCTGCACGCCGATGTCGTCGACGTGCTGACGCGGTGGTCGGCGCCCGACGCAGATCAGGACGCGCTCCGGCACACCTACCTCGCGTTCTGCGCCGCTCGCGACGACGCGCACCTTCGTGTGTGCGCCCCCGGGCACATCACGGCCTCGGCCGTCGTGGTGTCGCCCGATCTGCGGCGAACCCTGCTCACGCTGCACCCGCGGGTGGGTGCCTGGCTGCAACTCGGCGGCCATCTCGAAGAGGGGGACACGAGTCTCGCCGCTGCCGCGCGCAGGGAGGCGGTCGAGGAGTCGGGGATCGACGTCCAGCTCGATCCCGAGCCCGTGGAGCTGCACTGCCACCCCATCCGTTGTAGGGGCTACACCGAGACCACCCGGCATCTCGACGTCCGGTTCGTCGCCGTCGCGCCCGAGGGGGCCCAGGAGCAGATCTCGGACGAGTCGGACGACCTGCGCTGGTTCGACGTCGACGACCTCCCACGCGTCCCCGACGAGGTCGCAGTGCTCGTCCGCCGCGCCGTCTCGCACATGCGTTCGCGGGCAGCCGCCTCGTAGGCTGCACGGGCATTGTTCGACCCGACCACCTGGAGACGCGCATGGCCTGGATCGTCCTGATCCTCTCGGGAGTGCTGGAGGCTGTGTGGGCCTCGGCACTCGGGCGCTCGGAGGGGCTGACGCGCGTCGGTCCGACCAGCCTGTTCGCGGTGGCGCTGGTGTGCAGCATGGCCGGGTTGGCCTACGCGATGCGCACGTTGCCCACCGGGACCGCCTACGCCGTGTGGGTCGGTATCGGCGCCTCGCTGACGGTGGCCTACGGCATGGCGAGCGGGGCCGAACCGATCTCGTGGCTTCGGATCCTGCTCATCCTCGGCCTGGTCGGATGCATCGTCGGGTTGAAGCTCGTCTCCTGATCAGGCCGATCGCCCTGGCGGGGCAGTCGCTGGGGTCAGGACACGCCTGACACGCGTCGTCCGTCCTCGAGGTAGACGCAGCCCTTGTTCGTGCGGATGACCTTGAGGCCCTTGCGCACCCGGCGCCGGATGGCGGGGCGCAGCAGTTCCTCGGCCTCCTCGGGCGTCACCCAACGGTGTTCGCTGACCTCGTAGGCCTGGAGTGTGATGCCCGCGATCTGCTCGGGGGTCACCTCACCGCAGTAGAAGAGGAACCGCAGGCCGAGTTTGCTGCCCTTCTTGGCGGGACGGGAGTCCACACACACCAGGCGCCCTTCGCTCACCTCGATCCCGGTTTCCTCACGCACCTCGCGCAGGCAGGCCTCCCACGGGGTCTCGCCGTCCTCCTCCATGACGCCGCCGGGGATCGTCCAGCCCGACTTGTAGGTCGGCTTGAGCAGGAGGATGCGCTGCTCGGAGTCTATGAGGATGGCGCCGGCCGAGACCGGGACCTGCGGGAGGCTCAACATGTCGCGTCCTTGCTCGGGTCGGTCCAGGTGATGGTGAGGGTTTCGCGGGCGCCGAAGCGTTCGAGGTGGCGACCGACGACGTCCCGCAGCTCGTCCCGGCGATGCAGCGGGCAGGTGAGGGTGAGCAGCAGCGACTCGGGTTCGGCGCGCAAGCGCACCTCGGAGTCGGCGTCGAACCGGATCGTGCCGGTGCCGCGATCAGTGCCGCTCTCGTTCCAGCGGCCCTCGGCCTTGCGGCCGAGGTGGGAGCAGAGTTGCTTGCCGTAACGCTCGGCGCGATCGGTGGTGACGCGTGCCTGCGAGATCGCGGGACGGCGACCCAGGCGGCGCCGTACCACCTCGCGGGCCTTGACGAACGGCATGAGGGCGACCATGCCCCCAGGATGCCCCATCGAGGATTCGGGTCCGGCGTCAGCCGATGATGCCGAGGTGCTGCAGCACCGTGGACGTTCCGAGCCCGATGAGCAGCAGCCCGCCGACGATCCCGGCAGGCCGGCCGAGAGCATCGCCGGCTCTGCGGCCGATGAGGACACCGAGGTAGCTGAGGGCGAAGGTGACGATCCCGACGGTGGTGACGACCTCGACGACGTTGGCCTCGAGCAGCGCGAGCCCGATGCCGACGGCGAACGCGTCGGCGGCGACACCGACGGCGGTCAGCAGAACGGCCCAGGTGGACATGACAAAACCCCTCGGGATGCGGTGGTGGTCTGCGGCGCCGCTCTGTGCTTGCTGCTTGCGCGGGAGCGTCATCCGGTCGCGTCGTCGCGGCAGACCCGACGAATACCGTACCGGCGACTGCCCCGATCTACGGCACCGCGTAGTCGCAACGCGGCCTGCAAGCCGGGCCTGTGGTGCAGGATCGGGGGATGAAAGAGGTAGCCGTCCGCGTCCCGTCGGGCACGTATGCCGCCATCGACTTCGGGGGCAGCGGCCCGGACGTCCTGCTCATCCACCAGATCGCCTCCAGCGCGCAGGTGTGGGCCACGCTCGGCCCGGAGCTCGCCGCTGTCGCGCACCCGGTGGCGATCGACCTGTGCGGGCATGGCCTCACTCGGGTGGTCGAGGAGTCCATCACGCGGCTCGTCGACGACCTCGGTGACGTGGTGGACGCGCTCGGACTCACCCACCCCCTGGTCGTGGTGGAGAGCGAAGAGCTGTTGAGCCTGCTCGGCGACCAGGCGGGGCGGCACGGCGCGCGGGGATTTCTCGTCGTCGGCCCGTTCACGTCGCGGCGGGGCAAGGCCGCACAGCGGGAGTACGAGGACATCCTCGGCATCGCGTCGCTGGCGGACTGGGATCAGCGCAACGACATGTTCGTCTCCGGATCGGATGAGCAGCGCGAAGCCTTCGTCGAGAAGCGGGTCGCGTTGGCTCGGGCCGACTGGGTCAACGAGCCGGTGTCCGAGCACCAGCTGCGCACCTACGTACAACGCCAGATTCGCGACACCCCCGACGGTTGGGAGCGCGTTCCGCGGCGGCCTCTCGTCGAACAGGCTCTCGAGATGATCGGGCGGGGCCCGTACGGGCTGGACCTGTACGACCGCCTCCCGCTGCCGGTGTGGCTGGCCGTGGGCGCTCGCACGGTCCGCGACGCCGAGGTGAACCGATTCGCGCGGTGGGCCGAGGAACGCGGATCGGCTCGGGTGGCCTTCCTGCCTGGCTACGACGCCCCCGATTCGTTCGAGCCTGCCGCGTTCGCACGATTCGTCGGAGAGATGCTCGCCGCGATCGAATCCGCGCCGGACTCGCCGCCGGACCCCACCATTGCTCGGAGGAACGCATGACCGACGCCACCCCACCGCCCGAGTCCGGACCGGAGTCGAGGTCGCGGCAGGCCACACGGCCCCCGGTCGAGATCGTCACCGTGCCCGCGTGGGGGCCGTACGCGCTCGCGATCCACGGCGGAGCCGGACCCCGAGCCCACCCCCTGACTGCCGAGGAACAGGCGGACCGCGAAGAAGGTCTGACCCTGGCACTGCGTGCGGGGCAGCGGGTTCTGGAGGACGGCGGATCCGCCGAGGAGGCGGTGTGCGCCGCCGTCGTCGAACTCGAGGACTGCGCGTTCTTCAACGCCGGTCGCGGCGCCGCGCTGACCACGGACGGCCGAGCCGAGCTCGACGCCTGCGTCATGCGCGGAGACCGGGCTGCCGGTGCCGTCGCGGCGGCGACCCA
>DAMDJY010000194.1:0-5455 GCA_032100225.1 Mobilicoccus sp. | reverse complement strand
CTCAGGTCGGCCTCGATGACGTGGATGCGCGCCCGGGCGCGGGCGACTCCGGCGGGACCGACCTCGGCGCGCCACGGGTCGAAGGCGGCGCGGGTCAGCAGCTCGTCCAGTCGTGCCACGGCGGAGGTGTCGTCCGAGCCGCGGATCACGACGTGAACGCGGGCCTCCTCACGCAAGAACCGTTCGAGCACCGCCTGCCCCACGAAACCGGTGACCCCGGTCAGCAGGACGACTCGGGGAGAACTCGAGTGGGCACGAAAAGGGAGGACGGTCTGCGACACGGGGTCGGCTCCTGTCAGTTCGGGGCATCCGGCAGCACATCCACAGAGGCTAAGTGCGGCAGAGGTGGGCAGGGGTGGCCACCAGCTTCCCCGTCGGCCGACCGACCTGGAACCTGAGTCGTTCGACAGGGCCCGGCCCGTACAGTTCCAGTATGGATCACTCCGACTCGTCTCTTCGCCCGCCCGCCCCTCCGCAGGTGGACGCCCGGCCGACCGAGGCGACTCATCACGGGGACACGATCAGCGACCCGTATGCGTGGCTGCGTGATTCGGAGGATCCGGAGGTTCTGGCGCTGCTGCGGGCCGAGAACGTCTACACCGACGCCGTCACCGCACCGTTGGCGCCGCTGTCGGAGCGCATCTTCGAGGAGATCAAGGCCCGCACCAAGGAGACCGACCTGTCGGTGCCGGTGCGCTACCGCGGCTGGTGGTACTACTCGCGCACCGAGGAGGGCAAGCAGTACGGCCGTCAGTGCCGCGTCCCGGTGACCTCGGGTGACGACGCAGGCGGGGTGGCGCCTCGCCCCGAGATCGACCCGCAGACGCCTCCGGTCGACGAGCAGGTCCTCGTCGACGGTGACCGTGAGGCGGGCGGCGGGGAGTACTTCGCACTCGGCGCGTTGGAGGTCGACCACGCCGGTGGGCGGGTGGCGTTCGCCCTCGATTTGGCCGGTGACGAGCGGTTCGACGTCGTCGTGCGTGACATCGAGAGCCAGGAGACGGTGGACGACTCGTTGCGCGGCATCGGGTACGGCCTGGTGTGGAGCGCTGACGACCGCTACCTCTTCTACACGCGCGTCGACGAGGCCTGGCGCCCGCACGAGGTGTGGCGACACGAGGTGGGCACCCCGGCCGAGAACGACGTGCTCATCCACGTCGAGGTCGACGAGACGTACTGGATGGGCATCGAGGAGTCCCGCGACGAGGCGTGGATGGTGATCGGGGCGGCGTCGCGCTCGACCTCCGAGGTCCATCTGCTCGACCTGGCGCAGCCCACCGGTGACCTGGTGTGCGTGCGTCCCCGCACCGAGGGGCTGGAGTACGACGTCGAGCCTGCCGGCGATCGCCTGTTGATCGTGCACAACGAGGACCGCGTCGACTTCGCGGTATCGGTCGTCTCGACGGACGACGTGCGCGCCGGACGCGGGTCGGCGTGGCAGCCGTGGTGGACGCCGGCAGAGGGGGAGCGCGTGCTCGGGCTCGACGCGTTCGAGCAATTCGTCGCGGTCTCGCTGCGCAGCCAGGGCCTGCCCGCCGTGCGCGTGGTGCGTTCCGGCGGCGCGCTCGCCGACGGACCGATGGCAGCTCCCGCCGCCGCAGACATCCTCCCCGTCCCGTCGGGGTCAGACCTCGGCACGGTGGCCGTGGGGGAGAACCCCGAGTGGGGCACCGCGCGCCTGCAGTTCGTCGCCGAGTCCTTTCTTATGCCGCGCCGCGTCTGCGAGTTCGACCCGGCGACAGGGGAGGTGGAGGTCATCAAGCAGCGCGAGGTGCGTGGCGGGTACGACCCGAGCCGGTATGTCGAGGAGCGCATCTGGGTGGACGCAGAGGACGGCGTCGCCGTTCCGGTCTCGCTCGTGCGCCGCGCTGACACACCGGCCGACGGCACCGCGCCGGGCCTGCTCACCGGGTACGGCGCGTACGAGATCTCCAACGACCCGTACTTCTCGATCGCGCGCCTGTCGGTGCTCGACCGCGGGGTCGTCTACGCCGTCGCGCACGTGCGTGGCGGGGGAGAGATGGGCCGATCCTGGTGGTTGCAGGGCCGATTCGAGAGCAAGGTCAATTCGTTCACCGACCTCGTTGCGTGTGGCAGGCACCTCGTCGAGCAGCGTCTCGTCGCCCCCGATCGGCTCGCTCTCTCCGGTGGGTCTGCGGGTGGTTTGCTCGTCGGCACAGCGATGAACCTCGACCCAGAGCTGTTCCGTGCGGTGCACGCCGCCGTGCCCTTCGTCGACGCCCTGACGACGATCCTCGACCCGAGCCTGCCGCTGACGGTGACCGAGTGGGAGGAGTGGGGTAACCCGCTCGCCAGCCCCGAGATCTACGCCGTGATGAAGGGGTACTCGCCGTACGAGAACATCCAGGCCGCCCCCTACCCGAGCGTGCTGGCCACGAGCAGCCTCAACGACACCCGCGTGCAGGTGGGCGAGCCACTCAAGTGGGTGACGCGCTTGCGCGAGACAGTCACCTCCGACCAGGAGCAGTGCCCGATCCTCATGAAGACCGAGATGGTCGCCGGCCACGGCGGTCGCTCCGGGCGATACGACTCCTGGCGCGAGACGGCCTTCGAACTCGCCTTCCTGCTCGACGCCGTCGACGCACGCGAGGTTCTCGGCCAGGAGTGACCTCCGACTCGCCACCCCGCGTGGTCAGGGCCGGTTCAATTCTCCCCGCACGACGAGTTCGAGCGTCAGCGGTGCGGCGATCGACTGGGCCAGCAGGATTCCGGCGAGCACGACGAGTTGCAGTGCGGCGGCCTCCAATGGTGAGGCCCCGCCGAGCAGGGTGCCGACGAATGCGCCCGGGAGGGTGACCAGGCCCACGGTCCGAGTCTGATCCAGACCGGGCACGAGGGACAGCTGGGCGGCGCGTTGCGTGACGAGCAGCGCTGCGTCGCGGGGCATCAGGCCGATGGAGAGTCCGGCTTCGTACTCGCCGCGGCGCTCGACGAGGGCGTCCAGGGCGCGGCGACCGGAGAGGGTGGTCGCGGTCATGGCGTTGCCGATGAGGATGCCTGCCGTGGGGATCACCGAGATGGGTTCGAGGGGCAGGAGACCGACGAACATCAGGGCGATCGTCAGCGGCAGCGCGCCGGCCGCCACCGGTAGGAGCGGCCACGCACGTCGAAGGCCGGTGGTACCCATGCGTCCACCGGAGGTCAGGGCAGCGACCGAGACCATGAGAATCACGAAGGCGACCGTGAGCCACCAGGATTCGAGCACGGCGGCGATGATCAGTCCGACGACGCCGAGTTGGATCGTGGCGCGCAGGGTGGCGGTGATCTCGGCACGGCCGTCCCCGAGTCCGGTGGCACGCCGGAGGACGGCGGCGAGTACGGCCATGGTGAGCACGACCACCAGCAGCCGCACCAGGCCCGAGATTCCCGAGATGTCGATGAGCGCAGTCGAGCCGGCAGTGATCACGCAGACGAGTATGGGCCTTGCTCCGGTGCCCGACGCATGCGCCTGCGGTTCAGGAGGTGAACAGGGCGAAAGGCGTGTCGGACCCTCGACCTAGACTGACGCCGTGATCTCCCGACTCGACCTGCGTGGCACCGCCCTGTCCGACCTCGGCACCCGTGGACTACGCGAGGCCCTGCCTCGCGCGGAGTTCGACGTGGCCGACGCCCTCGAGGTGGTTCTCCCCATCTGCTCGGCGGTGCGTGACCGCGGCGCGAGCGCCCTGCGTGAATTCGGGCAGCAGTTCGACGGTGTCACCCCGCCACATCTGCGCGTACCGGCCGATGTCCTCGCAGCGGCGTTGGAGGCCCTCGACCCGCAGGTGCGGGCAGCGCTGGAGGAGTCGATCCGTCGTGCTCGCCTCGTGCACGCCGACCAGATGCCGCGCGAGCACGCCACCGACGTCGCCCCCGGCGGGCGCGTCTCGCAGCGCTGGATCCCCATGGAGCGCGTGGGCCTCTACGTGCCGGGCGGATTGGCCGTGTACCCGAGCTCCGTCGTCATGAACGTCGTCCCTGCCCAGGAGGCGGGAGTCGCCTCGCTCGCCGTCACCAGCCCGCCGCAGCGCGACAACACCGGAATCTTCACCGGCTACCCGCACCCCACCGTGATCGGCGCGTGTGCGCTGCTCGGTGTGGAGGAGGTCTACGCCGTCGGTGGTGCGCAGGCCGTCGCGATGTTCGCCTACGGCGCCGTCGAGGAGTCCGGCGAGGTCGTGTGCGAGCCCGTCGACCTGGTCACGGGCCCTGGCAACGTCTACGTCGCCTCGGCCAAGCGTGCGTTGCGCGGCATCATCGGCATCGACGCCGAGGCCGGTCCCACCGAGATCGCGATCCTCGCCGACGCCTCGGCCGACCCGGTCAACGTCGCCGCCGACATGATCAGCCAGGCCGAGCACGACACGCTCGCGGCCTCGGTGCTCGTTACCGATTCCCCCGAGCTGGCCGATCGCGTCGAGGCCGAACTCGAGACCCTCGTCGCCCGCACCAAGCACCACGAGCGTGTCGTCACCGCGCTGTCGGGCCGGCAGTCCGCGATCGTGCTGGTCGACGACCTCGACTCCGGTCAGCGTGTCGTCGATGCGTACGGCGCCGAGCACCTGGAGCTGCAGACCGTCGACGCCCCGCAGCGGGCCCGCACGATCCGCAACGCCGGGGCGATCTTCGTCGGCGGCGCCACCCCGGTGAGCCTCGGCGACTACAGCGCCGGATCCAACCACGTCCTGCCCACCAGCGGCAGCGCCGCGTACAGCAGCGGGCTCTCGGTCTACGCCTTCCTGCGCGCCGTGCAGGTCATCGAGTACACCGACGAGGCGCTCGCCGACGTCGGCCGCGGCATCGTGGCACTCTCCCACGCCGAGGATCTTCCCGGCCACGGCGACGCCATCCTGGCGCGCGTCGACCGTGAGGCTCTGCGATGAGCGGCCAGAACAGCACTCCGGCCGCGGAGATCGAGCGGCTCCTGCGTGAGGACCTCCGTGGTCGGAGCGCATACGGGGCGCCGCAGCTCGAGGTGCCGGTCGCGCTGAACACCAACGAGAACTCTTACCCGGTGCCGCCCGAGGTCGTCGCGGCGATCACCGAGGCGATCGCCAAGAGTGCGCCCGACCTCAACCGGTACCCCGATCGCGAGTTCACGCAGCTTCGTAGCGCGCTCGCCGATTACCTGTCGCGGACCTCCGGTGTCGCTATCGACGCCGAGCAGGTGTGGGCGGGCAACGGGAGCAACGAGGTGCTGCTCCACCTGGTGCAGGCCTTCGGCGGAACCGGGCGCACGGCACTGGGATTCACTCCCTCGTACTCGATGCACCCGATCATCACGCGCACGACGGGCACGACCTGGGTCGACGGTCTGCGTGGCCGCGAGGCCCACAGCGCTGCTGGCGCCGGCGCGGACCCGGGGGCACGGTTCGACCTGCCGGCGGAGTCGACGGCCGAGCAGGCGGCGCAGTGCGATCCGGCACTCGTGTTTCTCTGCTCGCCCAACAACCCG
>DAMDJY010000193.1:0-5529 GCA_032100225.1 Mobilicoccus sp. | reverse complement strand
GACGTTCCGCCGCTACACGCCGAAGCGCGACGAGAACGGCCACGTGCTCAACAACGGCGTCCGCTGGGCGCGCTTCCTCGGCAAGGCCCCGCTCGTGTGGGTCCTGCTCGTCGTGGTCGGCCTGCGCCGCAGCACCCGCCCGTCCGGTCGAGCGGTCGCCGGGTGCGCCGTGCTTGTCGCGGCCTCGGGCCTGGCCGCCGGGATCGTCCCCGACGGGTGCGACGTCGAGACCACCTACCACTGCGCCGCCGTCGTGACCGACCCCGAGAACCCGTCGGGCCGCATCCTCATGCTCGACGGCCTCCGCCACTCCTACGTCGACCTCGACGATGACGAGAACCTGCACTTTCGCTACGTCCAATCCATCGCTGCCGCCGTGGATTCGCGCTTCGACGCGGGCCGCGCCCTGCAGGCCCACCACATCGGCGGCGGTGGCCTGACCATGCCGCGCTACCTCGCGAGCACCCGTCCCGGCAGCATGAGCACCGTCTCGGAGATCGACCCCGGCGTTGTGCGCCTCGACCAGGAGGTGCTCGGCGCAGAGCTTGGTGACGATCTCCAGGTGCGTGTGGAGGACGGACGCCTCGGCCTGGCCTCGCTCGAGCCCGGCAGCCGCGACCTCGTCATCGGCGATGCCTTCGGTGGCGTCAGCGTCCCGTGGCACCTGACGACGCGCGAGACCGTCGGGCAGGTCGCGGCAGCGCTCAACTCCGAGGGGATCTACGCTCTCAACGTCATCGACCGTGGACCCAAGGACTTCGCCCGCGCCGAGGTCGCCACTGTCGCAGGCGGTTTCGAGTACGTCGCGGTGGCCTCCACCCCCGAGGCACTCACCGGTGACGGCGGCGGCAACCTCGTCGTCCTCGCCTCGAACTCCTCCCTCGACATCCCCGCCTGGAAGAAGGCCATGGACGCCCGCGACATCGGTTGGGACGTCATCGACGGCGACACCCTGCGCACCTGGACTGCCGGCGCACCCGTCCTCACCGACGACTACGCCCCCGTCGACCAGCTCCTCACGGCCTACTGACCCCGGCGAGCGCCGTTACTGGTCCAACCCCGAACACGACACTGCCCGCCGGCACGGATCCCGGCGGGCAGTTCTGTCGTGGCACGTCGAGGCTGTGATCAGCCCCGTCGACGACTCAGGCCTGGTCGTCCTCGACGACTTCGGCGTCGACGATGTCCTCGGCCCCGGCAGCGGCACTGTTCAGGTCACCCTGACCGGACGCGCGGCCGGCACCGTTCGCCTGCCCAGCCGTGCCCGCAGGTTCGGCCTGACCCGTGAGCACCAGGTGGTCCTCGAGCAGGTCGACGTCGACGGAGACGGACTGGCCGTCGCGCACCTCACCGGCCAGCAGTGCCTTGGCGAGGCGGTCGCCGATCTCCTTCTGCACGAGGCGGCGCAGCGGGCGGGCACCGTAGGCCGGGTCGTACCCGGTCAGCGCCAGCCATTCGCGAGCGCCGTCGGTGATCTCGAGGGTGATGCGGCGGTCGGACAACCGGCGTGCGAGCAGGGCGACCTGCAGGTCGACGATGTGCGACAGCTCGTCGGTCGACAGCGGGTCGAAGATCACCGTCTCGTCGAGGCGGTTGAGGAACTCCGGTTTGAACGCGACCCGCACCGCCGCCATGACGGCCTCCCGCTTGGCCTCGGACGTGAGGGTCTCGTCGATGAGGAACTGGCTGCCGAGGTTGGAGGTCATCACGAGGATGACGTTGCGGAAGTCGACCGTGCGGCCCTGGCCGTCGGTGAGGCGACCGTCGTCGAGCACCTGCAGGAGGATGTCGAAGGTCTCGGGGTGGGCCTTCTCGACCTCGTCGAGGAGCACGACGGAGTACGGGCGCCGACGCACGGCCTCGGTGAGCTGGCCGCCCTCGTCGTAGCCGACGTAGCCGGGAGGCGCGCCGATGAGCCGCGCGACCGCGTGCCGCTCGCTGTACTCGCTCATGTCGATGCGCACCATGGCGCGCTCGTCGTCGAAGAGGAAGTCGGCGAGCGATTTGGCCAGCTCCGTCTTGCCGACACCCGTGGGGCCGAGGAAGAGGAAGCTGCCGGTCGGACGGTCGGGGTCCGAGATGCCCGCACGGCTGCGACGCACTGCATCGCTGACCGCACGCACAGCGTCGTCCTGCCCGATGAGTCGCTTGCCGAGGAACTCCTCCATGCGGAGCAGTTTCTCGGTCTCGCCCTCGAGCAGACGCCCGGCGGGGATGCCGGTCCAGCTCGCGATGACCTCGGCGATGTCGTCGGCGCCCACCTGGTCCTTGACCATCGGATCCGACGAGGCGGCCTCGGTCTCAGCAGCGCTGGCCGCCTCGATCTCCTTCTCCAGCATGGGGATCTCGCCGTAGAGGATCTTGGAGGCCTCGGCGAAGTCCCCCTCACGCTGCAACTTCTCCGACGTCACGCGCAGCTCGTCGAGACGCGCCTTGAGGTCACCGACGCGGTTGAGGCCGGCCTTCTCGGCCTCCCACCGTGCGGTGAGCGCAGCGAGTTCTTCCTGCCGGTCGGCGAGGTCGGCGCGCAACTTCTCGAGCCGGGCGACGGATGCGTCGTCGGTCTCTCGCGAGAGGTGGAGCTCCTCCATCTTGAGCCGGTCGACGGCGCGACGGAGCACGTCGATCTCGACCGGTGAGGAGTCGATCTCCATGCGCAGACGGGAGGCTGCCTCGTCGACGAGGTCGATGGCCTTGTCGGGCAACTGCCGCGCCTGGATGTAGCGGTCGCTCAGGCTGGCGGCGGCCACGAGGGCGGAGTCGGCGATGGCGACCTTGTGGTGCGCCTCGTACCGCTCCTTGAGTCCGCGCAGGATCGCGATGGTGTCCTCGACGCTGGGCTCACCGACGTACACCTGCTGGAACCGGCGTTCGAGCGCGGCGTCCTTCTCGATGTACTTGCGGTACTCGTCCAAGGTGGTGGCGCCGACGAGGCGCAGCTCGCCGCGGGCCAGCAGCGGCTTGAGCATGTTGCCCGCGTCCATCGAACCGTCGCCGCTGCCACCGGCGCCCACCATCGTGTGGAGTTCGTCGATGAACGTGATGACCTTGCCCTCGGCCTCACGGATCTCGGTGAGCACGGCCTTGAGCCGCTCCTCGAACTCGCCGCGGTATTTGGCGCCGGCGACCATGGCCGACAGGTCGAGCGCGATGAGCCTCTTGTCGCGCAGCGATTCAGGCACGTCACCCGCCACGATGCGTTGAGCGAGGCCTTCGACGACGGCGGTCTTGCCGACGCCCGGCTCGCCGATGAGCACCGGGTTGTTCTTGGTGCGGCGCGACAGCACCTGGATGACGCGGCGGATCTCGGAGTCACGCCCGATGACGGGGTCGAGCTTGCCCTCGCGGGCGGCCAGCGTGAGGTCGGAACCGTACTTGGCCAGCGCGTTGAACTGGTCCTCGGGGTTCTCGGAGGTGACCTTGCCGCCGCCGCGCATCTGCGGGATGAGCTTGTCGATCGCGTCTGCGTCGAGGCCGAACTCCCCGGTGCGCGCGAGCGCGAGCAGCAGGTGGTCGGTGGAGACGTACGTGTCGCCCATGGCCTCCATGACCTGCCGTGCCTGCTCGAGCGCGGTCTGCGCGCCGCGCGAGAGGTTGGGCGAGGTGACGGTGGAGCCGGTCACGCTGGGCAGCTGCGCGAGCTTGGCGTCGGCGGCGCGGGTGGCGGCCAGGCGGGAGGATCCCGAGGCGTCGAGCAGCGGGCCGGTCGTCGTCTCGGTCTGCTCGACGAGTGCCTTGAGCAGGTGCGCGGACTCGACGTGCGGGTGCCCGGCGGCCGCCGCGGTACGCACCGCGGTGGAGAAGGCCTCCTGGGCCTTGGTGGTGAGTTGAAGGGACATGCGCACCCTCCTCGGGCGTCGTGGTTCGTGATGTCTGGGCGAGCGGCGAGCCCGCGTTCACCAGGAACAACAGGGGTCAAGTTGAGTCTATTCCGCTCAACCCTGGTTCACCAGGCCCTTCGCCCCGCCCGCGCCGTTCGACGGCGGAGGTTCGTACCTGTGTGGGCCCATAACGCCGAGGCTGCACGGCCCTCTCCGGTGAGGCAACCTCCTGACCTGCAGCTTCACCGGGGCTACCCTACGATCGGCGAGACGCCAGCACCGGTATGGGCCCACTCAGGTACGAACGGGGACCCCGCCCCCTCGGGCCGGTGCTAGGGTTCCCGCCGTGGAACCGATCCGGACACCCCGCCTGGTCCTGCGTCAGTGGCGGACCGATGACCGCACACCCTTCGCCGCACTCAACGCCGACCCCGAGGTCATGCGGTACTTCCCGGCCACGCTCGACCGGGCGGCGAGCGACGCGATGGTAGATCGGATCAGTGCCCGCATCGAGGCGGACGGCGTGGGGTTGTGGGCGCTCGAACGACGGGACACCGGCGAGTTCATCGGCTTCACCGGGCTCGCACCGATGCCCGACTGGTCCCCGGGAACGGGGCGGTTCGAGGTGGGGTGGCGGCTGTGCCGCGCAGCCTGGGGTCAGGGCTTCGCCACCGAGGCGGCCTGTGAGGCGCTGCGGGTGGCGACCAAGCTCGGCGAGCCCGAGGCCTGGTCCCTCACGGCGGCGACCAACGAGCGTTCCATCGCGGTCATGCGGCGCATCGGGCTCGAGTACGCCACCGCAATGGAGCACCCCGGTCTGCCGGTAGAACACGTGCTGCGTCCCCACGTGTTCTACCGGAAGGACCTCACCCGTTCGTCGGTGTGCCCTGGTGGTACCGGGCCCGCCACCGCTCCCCCGTCCACTCCCACAGGGTGAACCTGCGGGTCACCCGCTCACCCTGGTGCACCACGTGCGTCGCCGCCCAGAGCCCCGGGGCGTGTTCGACCACGTCGAACTGCTCGACCACCCACGTGTCGTCGTCGCCGTGGTCGCCCTCGGCGTAGCGCCGCGTGCAGGCGGCGACGTACTCCTCCCGTGACGACACCCGTCCCGAGGCGCCCACGTGGATCATCCCCGGTGCGGTCATCGCCTCGAAGTGGGCGCGGTCCGCATCCCGCGGCTCCCGGTGGGACAACGGTTCTCGGGCTCGTAGCTGCTCGACCACCCATGCGAGGTCCATGTCTCCACTGTGCGGCACGACCCGCATACGTTGCGCGAGCCGCGTGGTGTGCCGGAGTCGCACCCGGTCGGCCCTGAACGATGCAAATCGACGTCCTTGGCCCCCGCAGCCGACCGGACGCCGGCCCCCCCGACGACGAACGGGCGCCCACCCGAAGGTGGAACGCCCGTTCGTGGGAGTGCTGCCGGTCAGCGGATCTCGTCGTCGCGCCTGCGCTCGACCGGGGGGACCTCCCCGACCCGGTAGGTCTCCTCGTAGCGGGGAGCCGTGGGATCGGTCGTGGACTGGCCACTGCGCGGCGGGATGGTGTCGCTGCGGGTCTCGGTGTGCGTGTCGCGACGGTCGTCCGCGCGGACGTCGCGGCGGTCGTCGGTGAGGGTGTCGGGGCGGTCGTGCCCGCGGGTGTCGGCGTGGGCGCCGTCGTCGCGGTCCTCCACCATCCGGGACACCAGGAACACCTCGTAGTC
>DAMDJY010000192.1:5254-5537 GCA_032100225.1 Mobilicoccus sp. | reverse complement strand
CGTCGTTCCAGTCCGTGGAGCCGCATGAGCGACGCGGCAGCCTCCGCGATCGGCGCCGTGGTCATGGCCACCCGCACGTTCGACCGGCGCCACGAGGACCCGGCCGAGGCCAGCGGCAAGCACCGCAACCGGATGCCTGCGACGAGCATCGACGTCCACCCCGAGGACGTTCCCCGCGCTGAGACGCCCCCGACTCGCTCGGCATCTGCGCCCACCACGGGTGCTCTCCCGACCTCGGCGACCCTCCCGACCCCGGGCGCCGCGACAACGCGATCCGCCGGGG
>DAMDJY010000192.1:0-5155 GCA_032100225.1 Mobilicoccus sp. | reverse complement strand
TCACCCGCTGCTCCGCACAGCACAGGCGTCGACGAGACCAACCTGTGGGCCGAGCGCGCCCCCAAGGCCGAGGTCGAGCGCGCTGCGCTCATCCAGGACTTCGAGGCCCGACGCGCCGCCGCCGAAGCGACCTTGCTGCACGGCCTGCCGCGCGGACCGCAGATCTCGCCCGTCGACCGTCTGCTGGGCGAGCGTGAGACCGGCCGCACGACCCGCGAGCCCGGTGCTGCCGCAGCCGAGACCGACGGCGAGACGCGCTGACGCTGTAGCGACCTTCAACGGCGTGCATGGAGGCGCCGGCATGGGTTGCGCTGCGCAGTGATCGCCGCACGCCTCCCGGGCACGTTGGGACCACGGACGTGACCCCGCGGGGAGGTGCCACGTTCAGGGCAGGGACAACCATGTTCGAGCGAATCTCGTCCGCTTCGCCGGCGGAAGGGACAGCTCAGGACAGGTCGGGGCCCAGGCGAGCCAGTTCGCGACCGGCGAGGTAGGCCAGGGCGAGGTCGAGCTGTTCGCCGTTGACGGGCGTGCCGAAGGCGCTGTCCTCGTAGTGGGTGTAGACGTCCTCGACGTAGGCGATCGACACGTAGTCGCCGCCGCGCAGGGGGCCGACGAGGCGGTCCACAGCGATCTGGAGGGCGAAGAAGCTCACAGGGATCTCGCCGGTGATCTCCTTGGCGATGCGCTCGCCGGTGGCGACGTGGATGAGGTCACGGTCGCTGCGGGTGAGTCCGGCCAGTTCGATCTCGCCTGCGCAGGCCCAGCGGGCCTCCCCGGTGACGGGGGTCTGCAGGTCGTCGGCGGCAGCCTGAAGCAGGGGTGCCAGGTCGAACCCGTCGAACGGTGTCATGGACGTCCCTTCCTCACTCGGGGCCGCTTTCTCGGCCGTGTGCGCCACCTATCGGCAGGGCGAGTCTCGCCCTGAGCACAGAATTCCCTCGTTCTGCCGATTGGATGCCTTGGCACGCAACGGATTTGGCAAAGATCTCGTCTGGCGTCGGAAAGTGGGCCTCCGACGGCGCAGTTCGCAACCCATCACGGATTCCTGTGCGGCGCCAGTGAGGTGGCCGCATGTCGCCACGCGGGCCTCACCGAGGGCGCAGCGGGAACCTCGTCACGGTGTAGGCGTCGTCGGTGCCTGCACGCAGGTGCCCGGCCTCGACCAGGTCGCGGATACTCCCCTCCAGGCGGGGATCGAGCTTCCCTTCGGCGTGCGCCTCGTCGATGTCCTTGGCATGCATGGCGTAGACCTTGCCGGAGTGCGCGTCGATCGGAAATCTCACCGGGCCCGCCTTGACGGTGACCTGGTTGGGCAGTGGCCGGTTGCGTGCCCAGTCCGCGGCCGGGACGACATCTCCCCGGTTGGCGATGTGCAGGTAGCGCACCGAGGGCACGATGCGCCCGCGGGAGATCGGCGACCCGGCGGTGAGAACCTGCACGTTGTAGGCGCGCATCGCGGGCAGCGCTGCCGCCGACATGGCCGTCATCCCGCCCTGGCTGTGCCCGGCGAGCAGAACCTCGGCGCCGGGTGGCACGCCCGCCGCAGCGAGCGCTTGGGGGATCAATCTCGCCTCGGCGGAGGGCCGGGCATCGACGCCTTCGAGATTGGGGCGCATCGTGCGGTTGCGGTGGGGATCGACGAGAACGTCGAACACGTCCCACCTCGAGGTGCCGGCCACGGCCACGATGTAGCTCGTATGCCAGGCCCCGTCGTCGCCGCGGTAGCGGTGGTTGATGACGTCGATCGCGTCCTGCTTTTTGCCCTCGGGTGTCACCGCGTGGGAGTTGGCCTCGATGGCCTTGACAACCCCTGCGACACCGGGGGCTCCGGTGACGGGCGCGGTGGACGGGGCTTCGAGCACGAGGTCCTGAGGGTCGTAGATGTCTGCGAGATCGACGGTCCAGGGCGACGACCCGGGGCACATCGGCAGATCCACCGGCCCGGCCAGAGGCGCGGAGCCAGGAAGCGTCGGTGCGACGGGCTCGTCGGGAGGAGGCGGGGTCTGGGTGCACCAGCCGGTGCGCTGCACGCCGATGGGCGAAGGACCCAACAGCCCGGTGGGATCGACGACCAGGTGGCGGAACGCCGTGGCGCCTCGGGCGTCCATGTCCTCGTACAACATGACTGCGGCATCCGCACGGTCGGCGAGCGCCTCACGAGCGTGGACGTGCCGGCCGAGCAGGTGAGCGGTCACCGCGAGCCGGGCGGCAAGCGCAACCATCTCGACGCCGGCATCGACCGGGGTCGACAGGCGGATGGCCACGGCGATCTCTTCGGCCGTGGCGAGCAAGGCTCTTTCCTGCGTACGGATCGCTGCCGCGGTGTCTCGGTACCGCGCCGAGCAGGCGACGACAGCCGTGACGTCGACGATGTGGGCGCTACGTGGATCCGCCGACCCGCCGGACACCTCGGGCGCGGGCACCGGCAGCGTCACCTGGGGCACCTCGATCGGCGTCCGCAGCACCTCCCACAGGTCACCCGTGCCGAACGGCGAGGCGTCCTGCCGCGGACCGCTCACCACAGGCTCCCGGTCGTTCGGCGGGCCGCATACCCGCGTAACTCCTGCGCGCGGCGGGCGACGTCCGCGGTGAGGTCGGTGAGGTCCCGGTCGAGGCCCCCAACCTCGTGATCGAGGGCGTCGCGCGCCACGTCCGTCCACACCACGGAGGCGTACATGTGACGTGAGGATCGACCCAGGGATTCGAGCTCGTGCTGGACCCGATCCAGGCGTGTGGCGAGTCCCTCGATGTCGACGGGCCACCGTGTTGACGAAGACATGCCGAAACCGTAGGGACACCCGCGCCCGCTTCGCTGCGCCCATCCACAGGGTCCGTGATCCACAGGCACCGCCGTCCACAGGCTCAGCGGGTCTCGGTGGACTCGGCCCACAGCCTCCGCGGTCCCCAGGCCCGCGATGGCGGAGTGTGGGAACGTTGGAGGGGCACGACGCCGTTGCATCATCGGTGCGCACCCACTCTCTGGAACAGCTCGCACGACCGAGGAGACCCCCATGACCGACCCGCTGCAGCCCCCGGCAGGGATGGCCTCGGCGCCGCCGCTGACGCTGGAGGCACCGGCTCCCACCCAGCCCGTTCCGACCACCAGCGCGCCCAAGATGGCCCCGCAGGTCTCGGCACAGGCCATGCCGGCGTTGGACGCCAAGGTCGAGTCCTACCTCAGCGGTCTCACCAGCGCGGCCCCCAAGAGCCCCGACTTCGAACGCCAGGCCGCCGACGTGCGCACCATGGGCGACGCCGACATCCGGGCAGCGGCCGAGACGAGCAACCGCCTCCTCAAGTCGCCGGTCAAGGCCATGCAGAGCGGTGGGGTGAGCAAGGAGTCCAAGGTCGGTCAGACCCTGCTCGACCTGCGCCGCACCGTCGAGGACCTCGACCCCAGCCAGGCCAAGGGCGTCAAGAAGATGCTCGGGTTCATCCCCATGGGCGACAAGCTCACCGACTACTTCCGTAAGTACGAGTCGGCCGAGAAGCACCTCGACGGGATCCTCCACGCGCTCAAGAGCGGCCAGGACGAGCTGCAGCGCGACAACGCGGCGCTCAACCTCGAAAAGCAGCAGTTGTGGAGCGCGATGGCGCGCCTCAACCAGTACGTCTACATCGCGGAGCGTCTCGACGCGAAGCTGACCGCGCAGATCGCCGAGCTGGACGCCACGGACCCCGAGCGCGCCAAGGCCATGCGTGAAGACGTCCTGTTCTACGTGCGTCAGAAGCACCAGGACCTGCTGACCCAGCTGGCCGTGTCGATCCAGAACTACCTGGCCATCGACATCGTCATCAAGAACAACATCGAGCTCATCAAGGGTGTCGACCGCGCGACCACCACGACGATCTCGGCGCTGCGCACGGCCGTCATCGTGGCGCAGGCGCTCAACAACCAGCAGCTGGTGCTCGAGCAGATCACCGCGCTCAACGTGACGACGAGCAACCTCATCGAGCGCACCTCGGTCATGCTGCGCGACACCTCGATCGCCATCCAGGAGCAGGCGGCCAGCGCCACCATCGGGCTGCCCCAGCTGCAGGCGGCGTTCCAGAACATCTACGCCACGATGGATTCGATCGACGAGTTCAAGGTGCGCGCGCTCGACAACATGGCCCAGACCATCGGCGTTCTCGAGTCCGAGGTCACCAAGTCGCAGTCCTACCTCGAGCGTGCGCGTTCGAGCGAGGAGCGGCGCAAGTCGGGCGCCTTCGAACTGGGCGGCGACGCCAAGCTTTGATGCCCCTGGCCGGCCCGGCCGGAGAGCACCGAACCGGGCCGGATATCGCGGGACGCAGTCGGATGTAGGCGGCCGAGACACACGGACCGAACGAGGAGAGGCATGTCGATCGGGGACTTCTTTTCGCGCCTGGGCGGACGCCCGGAGCCCGAGCCCGTTGCAGAGACCCCGCGGGCTCCCACGGCCGACGACCTGCAGGACGCGCTCGACCGGGTGGAGATGCTCGTCGACGGCGGAGCTGCCCCGTCGGTCGTGGCCGCGCGCGTGCGCCGGGTGACGGCGACGATGCGCGACACCCTGCCACGTCTGCAGGTTGTGGGTCTGGGCAGCGATCAGGGGTACTCCGTGATGGCAACCGCGACCGACTACCTGCCCGAGGCGGTCAACGGATACCTGCGTCTGCCACGACGATTCGCCGACACCCGCCCGGTCGACGGGGAGCACACCTCCCTCATGGTGCTCGTCGACCAGCTCGACCTGTTGGGCGCCACGATGGACCGCGTCTTCGACGCCGTCTGCCGTGACGACGCGACTGCCCTGGTCGCGCATGCCCGGTTCCTCGACGACAAGTTCGGCCACGCCAGCAGTGGTGGCCAGCTCGAAGTCTCTGCCGCCACCCCCATCCCGGCGATGCCGACGGACGACGGCGATGGAGACGGCGTGCCCAGCTCGGCCCCCGACCCCAACGCGCCGCAGCCGCTGGCGCCGCCGTCGATGTGAGCGACCACCGCGTCACGAGCACTCAGGCACGCTGCGACGCCGAGGACCGACACCTGATGACCGACATGACCTCTGGAGAGACACGATGACCGACACCGGGTCGACGTTGCCCGCATCGCTGGACGCGCTCGTCGAGGTGGGCGCCCGCGCCGGGCTCGACGTGCACGTGGTCGAACGGGACACGGTGATCGGCG
>DAMDJY010000191.1:0-5543 GCA_032100225.1 Mobilicoccus sp. | reverse complement strand
GAAGCGTCCTGGGGCGCCCGACGCTGCTCGGCACGTGCTTCCGCGACCTTCTCCACGGCCTCGGAAAGGGCCGCGGCCTGGGGTTCGACGACACTGCGCAGCTCGGCCAGCTGCTCGGCCGCGGCGGCTGCTGCCTCGCGAAGGTCGACGACCTCGGCCACGGCGGCCTCACGCGCTTCGACCCGTTCGGCGGCGGTGTCGAAAGCCTGCCGCGCCATGCGGGTGAGCACGGCCCGTCGCTCGGACTCGCGCACGATCTCCTGGGTGCTCTCCCACTCGCCGCGGACCTGCTCAAGGAGGTTCTCCCCGGCAGCGAGTTGCGTCTGCAGGCGCGCCAATTCGGCCACCGTGTCGCCGTGACGAGCCACGTCGTCGGCCACCTCGCGAACGACGAGCGCCGCCTCGTCACGCAACCGCCGGGCCTCGGCCACCCGCAACTCGGCGTCGCGGTACTCCCCCGTCGGTCGCCCGGTGGGGGTGAAGAACTCGCGGTAGACCTCCTCGGCCGCCTGAACCAGCGAATCCCCCTCGGCGCCGGCCGAATCGGTCGCCTGCCCTGCCGCCGCTTCGAGCGCGTCGGCCAAGGCGGTGCTCCCCGAGAGGTCCGAGGCATTGAGAGGAGTGGCCTGCATGAGCCGGAGTGCGCGCCACAGGTCGAGGTCGGTGGTCTCTTCGAGGATCGCCTTGGCGCGGTCGTGTGCGGCCGAACCCGTCAGGTTCTCGCGGCGTGGAGCGGTGACCGTGAGCACCGTGCCCGGTTTACGAAACCACTGCTTGCGGTAGGTGAACCGGTACGGGCCGCTGGTCGCCTCGACCTCGACAGCCGTGGGCACGTCAAGACCCACCGGGCGCATCGCGAGCACGTGCTTCTTGCGCGAGGAGTCCTTCTCGTCGAATAGCAGATCCAGCGCCTCGATCATCGTGGTCTTGCCGGCCTCGTTCTCGCCCTCGACCACGACGACGCCCCCGTCGGGAAAGTGGATCTCCCGCTCGGCGACACCCTTGACCTGACTCAGGCTCAGGCGATGGATTCTCATCGCGGGGCCTTCAACCGGTACAGGAGCGCAAGCGCATCGCGCGCCTCGTCGGCGGGCTCGTCCTGCTCGGAGCGCGCCACCAGCTCGTCGACAGCGCGAGCCACGAATCCGCCGACCCCGAGGTCGTCGAGTTCACGCGCATCGACGACGACCGCGACGTCGTCGTGCCCCTCCCACGTGATGCGGGCCGCGAGGCTCTGCCCCCACCGCTCCAGCAGGTCGTCGAGCCGCGCCTTGTCGGCCAGGCTGAGGGTGCCGACGAACGCCGTGCGCAGGACCGTGCGGTCCTTGAGGTCGATGTCGGCGAACTCCGCGTCGAGATCGGCCAGGTCATCGGGCCCGTCGACGTGCCGCCGCAGGGTCGTGAACGTCCAGCTCCCCACCCGGTGCGGCGTCACCACGTGCCCCGACTCGTCGACGTCGACCACCAGCACATCGCCCGGAGCCTCGTCGACGAACGCCGTGACCTCGGGCGACCCCGAGTAATGAATGCGGCCGGTGCTGCCCACCGACAGCCGGGAGTGTCGATCTCCCAGCGCGACGTGATGGACGAGCCCTTCGGCCAGCGCCTGTTCCATGCCCACCAACGCAATCCGCGCCGGATCGTCGTCGTCCGGGCTGAGGATGTCGACCGGCCCGTGCCCCAACAGGATTCGCACCACGTCGGCGCGCGGCGGCTCGACTCCGGCCAACGCATCGGCCACGAGATCGCTCAACGCCGGTTTGACGAGCCACGGCGCCGCGAGGATCTCGACGTCTGCCCCCACCTGGTGGACTCCCGGCCGGTCGAGCACCACCACATTGGGCGGCACCTCCCGCCGGAACGCCGCAGACGTGTAGACCGATGCCGCATCGAGCGGGTCGTGATTGCCGGGCAGGAGGTAGACCGGGCACCCGATGCTGCCCATCGCCTCGAGCGACCGCGCCACCGTGCGCGTGGACACCAGATTCGACTCGAACACGTCGCCGACCACCACGACGAAATCGCACTTCTCGGCACGCGCCACCTCCCCGATGGCCCGCACCGCATCGATACGCGCCGCCGTGTACCGCGCCTGGGCTTCACCCTCGAGGAAGTACCGAGTCATGCCCAGTTGCCAATCGCTCGTCTGCACGAACCGCACCATGACCCTCACCTCCCTCTACCGCAGAACCCCTACCCCGACATCAGCAAGGCTAGCGGTCACCACCGACAACCCTCGTGACCTGCGAAAACGAGTCCCGGAGTGTCGCGGCGATGCCTCTTTCGGCCGCCCTGGACGCCGCCCACTCCTGCCCTGCAATCAGGTTCAGGGGCGCCCATAGGTGACGGACTTCGACCAGATCCGATGCAGCCCCGTCGTCTTTCCCGTCCGCGGGGCGTCGTACATGCGCCCATTGCCCGCGTAGATCCCGACGTGATGGGCCGGGCTACCGAAGAACACCAGGTCACCGGGCCGGGGGTCACTCACCCGACGCGTCGCCCGCTGCTGCTCCGCGGCCGTGCGCGGCAGCTTCACCCCTGCCCTCCCGAACGCATGCTGCACATACCCCGAACAGTCGAACCCCCGCGTGCTCGTCCCTCCCCACACGTACGGGATGCCCGTCAGGTCCGCCGCCACGCCCAACGCTTTCTCACCCGGCGACCCACCGGGCTCCTTCTTCGGAGCCTCCTTCGTGGGCGCCTGTTTCTTCGGCATCTGATTCCTCTGCTCCTGCTTGGGAGCGTCCTTCGTGGGGGCCGACTTCTTCAGTTCCTCCTTCTTGGGAGCCGGGCTCTTTGGCTCCTCCCTCTTCGGCTCCTCCGTCTTGGGCGATTCCTTCGGGACCTCGTTCTTGGGAGCCTCCTGCGTCGGGATGTCCTCCTTCGGCGCTTCCGGCTTCGCCTCCTCATCCTGCGTCTCCCCTTGCGGAACCTCCGGCGACGAAGTTGGCGGTGAGACCGGGATCTCGGGCACTTGGGTCGGGGCCGTGGCCTGCGGATCTGACGGCGCAGGCTGGGTCATGTCGGCACCAGGCGGGGATCCAGGCTCCGGTGCATCCGCGACCGGCGCGTCCAGGGCGGGCGCCTCGACAGGGGGCGCCTCGACAGGGAGTTCGACCGGGTGCGTCTCGGGAGCCGTGGGAATCCAGGCAGACGTCGGTGTCTGGAGTGGACGAGGTTCGGTGAACTCCGGCTCCCAGGCCGGGTCGTCCGTGGCCGGAGCGCTGACCCACGTAGCGGGGACATCTGCCCCGAGCTGGGACTGCGACTGTGGTGCCTGCGATGGGACCGCGGTCTGCGGCGCCATCGGAGGGGACGACTGCAGCGCCAGCTGCGAAGGGGTAGCGGACTCCGACGACGAGGGTTGTGGTGGTGGAGCCGGGTCGGCGAGTGCTGCGCTGGTCGTGCTGACCACCAACGCAAGGCTCACGCCTGTTGTCGCGGCGATGCGTCCCATCAGCGGGAGCCAGCGACGGCCCGTGGAATTCGTGCAGAGCCGAACGTCCGAGCCGAGGATGCGAGGGTCACCCATGTCCGTCTTTCTCGCCTCACACCCTCTGCCGGTCGCGATCAGGTCGAGACCGCACAACCAGAGGGAGCCCGATGCGCGGAGCACGCCTGCCGAGGCATGGGTGCAGCAGGTCCGTCGGCGGTGGCAGGACTGGGCTAACCGTGACGGAGTCGCCGGGATTCAGCGCGACACGAGCACGCTAGGCGCGTCGATCGCGACGTCGTGGGCGTCATCCACAGGCCCTGTCGTCCTGACGCTTCGGAGGCAGCGCTGTGGTCAACCGACTACGCCAGGCGTCTCAGCGCCCCGATTCACGCCGGCGTCCTGGGTGCTGGTTCGCCCTGCGACGACGCGGTGGTCGACCGCGGCGTCAGGCGATCTCGCCGAAGAGGTGTGTGGTCTGGTGCTCGGTGACGGTGACAGATCCCTGCGCCCCGGCCAGCGAGACCTCGCCGTCCGCGCGTGACACCGAGACGACCGTTCCCGGCTCGATCCCGGCCGCGGCCATGTGCTCGAGCAGCTCGTTGTCGGTCTGCAGGGGTTCGCCAATGCGCTGCAACCGGAACTGCGTCGCGTCGCGCTGCTCAGCAAGGGAGGCAGGCGAAGGCGTCGCAGCGGCGGCGGTGACGCCGAGTTCGTCGAGGCCAGGAACGGGGTTGCCATACGGGCTGACCTCGACCACGTCGAGCAGAGCCAGGATCTTGCGCTCCACCCGCTCGCTCATCACGTGCTCCCAGCGGCAGGCCTCGTCGTGCACGTACGGGTACTCCAGGCCGATGACGTCGCGCAGGAGCCGCTCGGCCAGGCGGTGCTTGCGCATGACCCGCGTGGCCTGCAGCCGCCCCTGCTCGGAGAGTTCGATGCTGCGGTCGGGGCGCACGGTCAACAGCCCGTCACGCTCCATCCGAGCCACGGTCTGCGACACCGTCGGGCCGGAGTGCCCCAGCCGGTCCACGATGCGGGCGCGCAAGACCTGCACACCCTCCTCTTCGAGTTCGAAGACCGTGCGCAGGTACATCTCGGTGGTGTCGATCAGGTCCGTCACGCCCCCAGCATCCCACCCGGCGGACGAATCGGAGAGCACAGCGGCCCCGCGCCGCAACCCCGCCGGGCGTCTCCCCGCGCGACACACACGAATTGCTCGACCTTCCCCCTTGCTCAGGAGCCCAGGGGGGCCTACCATTTCCTCTGGCGGCGTCGCCGGTGCGGAACCCCCGACTGCATCGACGTTTGTTGACACCGCCAAAGCACAACACCGGCTTCCCCTGGCCGGTTCACCGTCACGACTTCCCCCGGGTCGTTTCGGTTACGGCGAGGTCGTTCCCCGACGACCTCGCCGTTCACATTTTCTGCCCTCATCGGCCGGCCCCGCCGCCTCCCGAACGGCGGGGCGCCCCCCACGTGCGTGAGGCGCATCACAGCCGGGGCAGAATTGGGGTCATGATCGGATCATCCGACCACCCCACCCCGCGTGACGCGCCGCGAGTCACCTCCATCGCCGAGGCCGACCCTGCAGGCGGAGTCCTGCGCTATCGCGGCGTCGACATGCGCGACCTCGTGGGCGTCGTGCCGTTCGACCGCGTGTGGGGACTCCTCGTCGCCGACGACCTCGGGCGCCGTCTGCCACCCGCCGACATCTTTCCGCTGCCCGCACGCACCGGCGACATGAGCGCCGATGTCGTGAGCGCCCTCGCCTCCGTCGCGCCGGTGTGGGGATTCCGGCCGCTGCACGACATCGACGACGCCACGGCGCTGGATCACCTCGCCCGGACGACCGTGCTCATGGCCTCGTTCGTGGCCCAATCGGCTCGCGGTGCCGATCTGCCGGTGGTGCCGCAGCGCGTCGTCGACAAGGCCGGCTCGGTGATGGAACGATTCCTCGTCCGTTGGCGCGGCGAGGCCGACCCGCGCCACGTCGAGGCGCTGGATGCCTACTTCGTCATCGCCGCCGAACACGGCTTCAACGCCTCCACGTACACGGCACGCGTCGTCGCCTCCACCGGCGCGGACGTCGCCACCTGCATGGCCGCCG
>DAMDJY010000190.1:0-5546 GCA_032100225.1 Mobilicoccus sp. | reverse complement strand
ATGGGCGCGTGGTTCAGCCCCGCACACATCGCGTGGATCGAGGCCGGTGGCGCCGTCGCGGTCGCCAACCTGCGGGGCGGTGGAGAGTTCGGCACGCAGTGGTACGAGCAGGGCAAGCGGGAGTACAAGCAGAACGTCTTCGACGACTTCGCGGCCGTCGCCCACCATCTCGTGGAATCGGGCGCCAGCACCCGCGACCAACTCGCGGCGTTGGGCGGATCGAACGGTGGCCTCCTGGTCGGCGCCCTCGTCACCCAGCATCCCGAACTCGTCGCTGCTGCAGCACCGCTCGTGGGCGTCCTCGACCTGTTGCGCTTTCACAAGTTCACGATCGGCGCCGCCTGGATCTCCGATTACGGCGACCCCGACGTCGCCGACGACTTCGAGGTCGCCTTCGTCTACTCCCCAGTGCACAACATCACCGAGGGCACGCACTACCCCGCGACGCTGGTCGTCACCGGCGACCACGACGACCGGGTCGTCCCCGCGCACAGCCACAAGTTCACCGCCACCCTGCAACGCGCCCAGGGTGGTGACGCGCCGGTCCTCACGCGCATCGAGACCTCCACCGGTCACGGCGCCGGAAAGCCCAAGGCCGTCCTGGCCCAGGAGATCGCCGATATCCTCGCCTTCTTCGCCGAACACACCGGGCTGCAGCCCTGATCGGCACCCCTCTGCACGACCGCCGCAGGGGCCCTACTGTAGAAACCACCCAGACCTCAGGAGGATCCATGAGCCAGCAGAACGAACCGTCCTTCCCGCCGGACGCTGACGCCGACCAGCCGGCCGACCGCAGCACGTCTGCCGACGTCGAGGCCGAACAGGGTGCCGCCGGCCCCGCCGAGCGCAACGACGAGGGCAACGACAGCCCGGCTGTCACCTCGCCTGCCGGCTGATCCGCCGCACACACGACGTTCGCGTCCGTCCCCTCTCTTGGGGCCGGGCGCGAACTCGTCTGTCAGGTGCCGCATTGCGGCGGGCCATGAAGGGGCTGGAGGCGAGCGAGACTCGTCCTCGGTTCAGCCCGAGAAGACGAGCATCGCGGCGATGAGGAGCATCGTCACCCCGACGACGACGTCGATGATCTGCCAGGTGCGCGGGTGTGCCAGTTTGGGTGCCAGAGCGCGAGCCCCGAGTCCGAGGCCGGTGAACCAGGCGAGGCTGGCGGCCAGCGCGCCGATGGCGAACAGCCAACGTCCGTCCGGGCCATGTTGATTCGCGACCGACCCCAGCATGAGCACGGTGTCGAGGTAGACGTGCGGGTTGAGCCAGGTGAGGGCCACAGCGGTGAGGGCAACCGACCCGGCCCCCTTGGGCACCGCCGCGGTGAGTCCACTGGACTGGCGCGCCGACCACAGGCTCCGCAGGCCGAACCACGCCAGGTAGGCCGCGCCGGCGTAGCGGAGGATGTCGAGGGCCGCGGGGTGCAGACCGCTCACCCAGCCGATGCCCGCCACCCCGGCCAGGATGAGGACGACGTCGCTCAGTGAGCAGATCGCGATGACGACGCCGACGTGCTCGCGGCGCAACCCCTGCCGCAGCACGTAGGCGTTCTGCGCGCCGATCGCGATGATCAGCGCCGCGCCCGTCATGAATCCCAGAAGCATCGTCGTCATGCCCACGACGCTACGGCCGCACGGTCATGCAGTCCAACGAAGGAATCTTAGGATCCCTAAGCTGTGCTTCATGAATCTGGAGCACCTGGCTGCGCTGGTCGCCGTCGTCGACGAAGGGTCGTTCGAGGCCGCAGCCGGAGCGCTGCACATCACCTCGTCGGCGGTGAGTCAGCGCATCAAGGCGTTGGAGAAGCAGCACGGTCGGGTGCTCGTCGTCCGGTCGTCACCGACTCGTGCCACGCCCGACGGCGAGATCCTCCTGCGCCTGGCCCGACAGGTGGCCGAGCTGCAGGCCGATGCCACCGCCGAGCTCGAACCCGACACGACCCACCGTCGCCGACTACCTGCCGTCGTCAACGCGGACTCGCTCGCGACCTGGTTCCGCCCGGTGCTCGCCTCTGCCGCCACCTGGGACGACGTGACCCTTGAGCTGCTCATCGAGATCGAGGATCACGGCACCCACCACCTGCGCACGGGCGCCGCCGTCGGCGCTGTCACCTCCGACCCGGTCGTCGTCTCGGGATGCACGGTCGAGCCGCTCGGCACCCTGCGCTACGTGCCCGTCTGCACTCCGGCGCTACGGGAGCGGCACGAGGCTGGCGGGCGGATCGACTGGCGAACGATGCCCGCGATCCGGTTCAACCGTCAGGACGACCTGCAACTGCGACACCTGCGCCGATTCGGGGTGGAGGCCGCGGAGATCGAGCACCTCATCCCCGACAACCATGCGTTTCGAGACGCGATCCTCGCCGGACTCGGCTGGGGCCTGCTGCCGGAGGCGCAGGTCGGAGCAACCCTGGAAGGCGGCGAGTTGGTGCGGCTCGGACGCGGTCACGTCGACGTCCACCTGGCGTGGCAGACATGGCGACTGGGGTCGCAGACGACCGCGCGCCTCACCCGCGCGGTCCACGACGCGGCACGCGCGGGGCTCCGGCCACCAGCACGGAACGGCTGATCAGGCCTGCGGCCCACCCGTGATATCCGAAGATCTGCACGCATGAGGCCTTCCAGCGCACGGACCGACATGGTGACGGTGACGACGCCCGGACACCGCGAAACCGACAACGGAGTCGACGTCTGCGGGCTCCCGGCGCCCGACCCGTTCGGCCGTGATCGACGAGGCTCACGGTCGGACGGGCGGACATGCCTCAGACTCGGACCATGCGCTGTCGTCCCCTCACCTCTGATGATGCCGACCTGTTGCGGCGGGCCACCCTCGAGAACGTCAACTGGTCGGGGCCCCGGTTCACGGCCGAGGACGTCGATTCCGACCCTCGCCTGAGCCACTACACGACCTTCGACCCGGTGCGCGGGGACTTCGGCCTCGTCGCCGAGGAGGAGGGCTCACCGATCGGTGTCTGCTGGTGTCTGTTCCTGCCGGAGGACGAGCCGGGATTCGGCTTCGTCGACACCGCCATCCCGGAGCTGAGCGTCTGGGTCGCCGCCGAGTCCCGGGGACGGGGACTCGGCCGGATGCTCATCGCAGCCACCCAGGAAGAGGCTCGCGAACGCCGCATCGAGTGCATCAGCCTCTCGGTGGAGGAAGGCAACCAGGCCCGCATGCTCTACTGGTCCCTCGGTTTTCACGATGTCGCCGGCCGGGAAGCCGACGGGGTCATGAGCTGGCACGACAAGATCTGACGTCCCGGACATCGTCGCCGGCGTCGTGAGGACGTCACCGAAGGTGATGACAGGTGTCACCGTCCGCGTCTCCTTCGCCCTCCTATCGTCGTTGGCGTTCACCCCATCCACGAAGGGACCGACCGTGCGTGACCTGACCATCTCCGAGAAGCTGCTGCTCCTGCTCACCAAGGACGACGGACGCACCGTCAGCTCGTCGGCGGCCTACGGGTACGCCGCCGCCAACATCGCCGACCTGGCCCTGGCCGGGCGCCTCACGCTGAGCGGCGACAAGGACCCGCGGGTGAACGTCGTCGACGCGACGCCGACCGGCCACCCCGTCCTCGACGCCGCGGTGGAGCGACTGGCCGACAAGAACGGTAAGAAGTTCTCCGGTCTCGTCACCGACGTCAAGGTCGCCGCGACGCCGCGGATCGTTCAGTCCCTCGCCCAGATCGGGATCATCGACGTCGAGGAGAAGAAGCTGCTGGGCCTCGTTCCCGAAAAGCACCCCGTGCACGACCCTGCGCCCGAACGCGCCCTGCGGGACCAGATCCGCCTCGCCCTCGCCGGCGGCTCGGCGAAGCCCAAGGTCTCAACGCTGCTGTCGATCCTCTCCGGGCTCGACGTCGCCCACAAGGTCCTCGCCGACGAGAGCGCAGGCATGAGCAAGCGTGACCTCAAGCGCCGCATCGATGAGGTGGCCGTCGCCATGGACACCAAGGACACCGCCGTCGCGGTCAAGCGGGCCATCGATTCCATGAACGCGGTCATCATCGCCTCCTTGGCCGCCTCGACGGTGACCGCCGTGTCCAACTGAGGCCAGGCTGCGCCGGGGTGGGTCCGGCACTACTCTCGGGTAATGACCTTTTCGTCCCGCCCCCGCGGCAACGCGCTCTTTCTCACCGCCCTCTGCACCGGCGCGGGAGTGCTGCACTTCGTCCGGCCCAAGCCCTTCGACTCCCTCATCCCCGAGCAGCTGCCTGGCTCTGCCCGCGCCTGGACCTACGGCTCCGGCGTCGCTGAACTCGCCACCGCAGCACTCATCGCGGTGCCCAAGACGCGCCGCCTCGGTGGCCGAGTCGCCAGCCTGCTGTTCGTCGGCGTCTTTCCGGGCAACGTCAAGATGGCGTGGGACTGGCGCAACCGCTCCTGGCAGTGGCAGGCCGTCTCCATCGCACGTCTCCCCCTGCAGGCCGATCTGATCCGCCGGGCCGAGTCCGTCCGTCGCGGGGCCCCGGCCGTCTGAATCGACTCGCCCCGGCCCGCACGGCACGTGTGCCAGGCTGAGGCGGTGAGCAGCTTCGACAGCCTCGAGCACATCCTCGCCGACCTGCGCGCGGGTACCCCGACGACCTGGGTCAACCCCGAGCGCACCGGCCGCACCACGTGCGACATCACCCTGGACGACGTCCGTGCCGCCGACGCTCGGCTGCGGCGGTTTGCGCCGTTCCTCGCCGAGATCTCTCCCGGCCCCTGGCATGTCGTCGGAGGCCGAGGCGGAGAGCAGACCGGTGTCATCGACTCCCCGATCACCGACATCGCGCGTGCCGGCGCGGAACTGGGCTCACCGCGGCTCTGGCTCAAACGTGACGACGTGCTGCCCGTCTCCGGCTCGATCAAGGCCCGCGGCGGCATCTACGAGGTGCTCGCGACGGCCGAACGCATCGCCGTCAAGTCCGGGTGGGGCAGCGGCGACCTTGACGCTGCCGACTACCGCGACTTCACGCGCCCGCAGCTCCAAGAGCTGCTGTCGCAGTACACGATCGCCGTTGGCTCGACCGGCAACCTCGGCCTGTCCATCGGCATCATGGCCCGCGCGATGGGCTTTCACGCCACGATCCACATGTCCGCGGATGCCCGCACCTGGAAGAAGGCGATGCTGCGCGAGCTGGGCGCCGAGGTCGTCGAATACCCCGGCGACTACGGCCTGGCGGTCGAGACCGGCCGCGCGCAGGCAGCCGGTGACCCGCGGACGCACTTCGTCGACGACGAGAACTCGCGCGACCTCTTTCTCGGGTACGCCGTCGCGGCGCTGCGCCTCGTCGATCAGCTCGACGAACTCGACATGGCCCCCGACGCCGAGCAGCCGCTGCACGTCCACCTGCCCTGCGGCGTCGGCGGCGCCCCCGGTGGCATGGCTTACGGGCTGCACCTGGCGTTCGGCGAGCGCGCCGAGCACGTCCACACCTGGTATGCCGAGCCGACCGCCGCGTGCTGCATGACCCTCGCACTGAGCACCGGCCGCGGCGACGAGATCTCGGTGGCCGACATCGGCCTCGACGGCCGGACCGCCGCAGACGGGCTGGC
>DAMDJY010000189.1:0-5604 GCA_032100225.1 Mobilicoccus sp. | reverse complement strand
ACCTCGGGCAGCGCGTCTCGGCCGCCGCCCGCATCGTGCTCGGGCACGAGGTCGACGCCGCAGCGGTCAATGCCCACCTCGACGACGACGCGGCCAAGCCGCAGGGCGAGCCTGCGGGCGATGCTCCCGAAGAGAAGCGCAGCCCGCTGCGCGTCGTCGGCCGCACCGCGATGCTCGTGTGGCGGGTCGCCGGCCGCATCCGCGACATTCGCGCCGACCTCGACAACCGCCGCAAGGGCGGGTTCCTCTCCCGAGCGGTCAGCAACTTCCCGGGCATCGGTGCCGTCGGTGCGTTCGTCTCCGAGCGTTCCGGCATCTCCAAGGCCGCCGACGCGGCACGCGAGGCCTTCTCGGCCTGAGCAGGGCGCAGATACGGGTCCGGACATGAGGGGGCCCCGGATGGCGGGCTTCCCCACCGCCGTCCGGGGCCACTTACATCATCCACGACGCCGAGCCTCTGGTGAGCACGGCGCGCGCCTATTCACGCCCACCACTTGCGCAAAACGTTGACCGTTCAGCTAATACGGGGCATCAGGCTGCGCCAACGTCGCCGAGGCCTGCGCGATGATCGCCGGGTGGTACCGCATGCCAGGGGCATTCACAGTTCCGAACGTGAGGTTCGTCGTCGCGAGCGCTGCGCCCAGCCAGGCCCACGTGAATCCGGACTCCCCCTGGCGCGAACTCCAGGGCGCGAAGTGGTCCGAACACATGGCGGCGTCGAAGCCGGCCTGCTCGGCGCGTTGCACGTCGAGGAGGAGCTGACGCGGTGAGATCTGTTCGTGGGAGGCGTGGAATCCGACGAGGGTCATGCCTTCCATTGCACCGAAGTGACGTCGACCTCGCCTGGTGCGGGAGTCTCCGGTGGGAGGAGCATTGGTCTGAATCGCCGGAATCGCCTGGTCGCGCAGCAAACTCATGTTGTGGACGAACGCCGGGAGGCGCGTCTCACGATGTGGCCTAGGCTCTCGGTATGTCCTCCAGCAGCCGGTTCCACGACCGACTTCGGCCCGCACCTTCGGCGCCGCGGGCCTCGACCGGCTCCAGCGTGCTGTTGGCGCGCCTCATGGACGACCTGATCCGGATTCCGGGTACGCGGTTCGGTTTCGGACTGGACGCGCTGATCGGCTTGGTCCCCGGCATCGGTGACGCGGCGGGCACGGCGATCTCGTCGGTCATCCTCGTCGACGCGGTGCGCAACCGGGTGCCGATCTCGGTGCTGCTCCTCATGGGCTGGAACCTGCTGTTCGACGCGATCCTCGGCCTCATCCCCGGCGTAGGCGACCTCGCCGATGCGGCCAATCGCGCCAACCTCAAGAACCTGCGCCTGCTGGAGCAGACCGTCGCGGCCGGCAACACCGTCGACGTCTCCACGAAGGGTTATCTGGTGCGGGCCGGGACCGTTGTCGTCTTGATTCTGCTGATGCTCATCGCCTTCGCGGCCTTCACCATCTGGGCGCTGCTTCGCCTGTTCAACGTCATCGGCTGACCGAATCGCATCGGCGTCCGGGCCGTCAGAGGAGGCCGCGCTGCCCGTCGGCGATGGTGAACGACCTGGCGGTGCTCGCGGCGGCGCCACGTACGGAGACCTTGTCGAGCACGCGGAAGTCGACGCGCAGATCCTCGGGGGAGAACCGGGCACGCAGGTAGCCGCGGCGATCGTCGTGGTAGCGCAGATGCGGGTTCTCGAGGTCGGAGGTCTGGTTCAGCGCAGAGCCGTCGCCGCCGGAGGTGATCGACGTCGTCATGAACTCGGCGCCCACCGTGCGGACGCGGCCATCGATCGACTGCTGCAGATCCATGGCGTAGGCCTCGTGAATGTCGCCGGTGAACACGATCGGGTTGCGCACCCCGGCCTCCTGCCAGCCGTTCATGACGCGGGTCTTGTCGGCCAGGTAGCCGTCCCAGCCGTCGACGTTGGTCGCGAAGCCGGGGCCCTTCATCAGGTCGAGTTGCGCGAACGGCACCTGGTTGCCGAGAACGTCCCAACGAGCGGTGGATCGCGGAATCCGCCCAGCAACCAGTCGCGCTGCGCCTCGCCGAGAATCGTGCGCGACGGGGCTGCTGCCGCAGTGCACGGGCCGATGTTGCCGCCGCACGGCTGGTCGTCGCGGTACTGGCGGGTGTCGAGCACGTGCAGCGTCGCGAGCGAGCCCCACTGCTGACGGCGGTGCAGCGACATCGAGCCACCGCGCGGGAAGGCGGTGCGGCGCAGCGGCATGTTCTCCCAGTACGCCTGGAAGGCGGCGGCGCGTCGGGCGGCGAACGTCGGGCTGGCGCCGGTCAGTTCGGAGTACTTCGCAGCCCAGTTGTTGTCGACCTCGTGATCGTCGAACACCACGGTCCACGGGCACTGCGCGTGGGCGTACTGCAGGTCGGGGTCGGTCTTGTAGAGCGCGTGACGGCGGCGGTAGTCGGCCAGCGTGTACGTCTCGGCGCCGACCATCGTGCGCACGACCGGGGAGCCGGGGTAGCCCAGCACTCCGAGCTCGTAGATGTAGTCACCGAGGTGCAACACCACGTCGACGCCGTCGTCGACCATGCGGCGGTAGGCGGTGAAGTAGCCGTGCTCCCACTCGGCGCAGGAGGCGACTCCGAGCGTCAGGGGGAGGGCGCGGCGAGACCCGCGGCAGCGGCGAGAGATCCCGCGGTGAGCAGGGTGCGGCGGCTGAGAGTCGGCATGCGGTGTCCTTCGGCGGGCTGTGGCTGGCAGGTCGGTGTGCGAACTCAACGCTGCGCGGGTGGACGGCCGGCGCCGTTCCGCCTGCTGGCACGTGGAGCCCCGCCCCCGACATGGCGAACGCCCCCGACCACGAAGGTCGAGGGCGTTCGGATGAAGCGTGTGTCAGTTGAGGATGCGGAGCTGCATGGGGTAGCGGTACAGCTCGCCGCGGTTGGCGCGCATGGCGCCGATGATGTGCATGACGACCTGCAGGACGGCCCCGATGATGATCATCGGGATACCGACGATGGCGCCCACGATGGTGAGGGTGAGGAGCCAGCCGACGATCATGAACAGGTTGATACCGATGTTGAAGTTGAACGCGCCGGCAGCGGTCTCACGCACGAACGGGCTGCGGTCCTTGTAAAAGAACCACACGACGAGCGGGCCGACGAAGCTCAACCACCCGGCCGAGATGATGAGCGCCGCAATCGTCGACAGGTGGGCGAGCATCGCCATCGACCGCTCATCCTGCGTCACGGCACCCGGGTAGCCGCCGGCGGGAGAGGGCTGGTGCGGCTGCCCGAACTGCTGCGGGCCGCCCTGCCACCCTCCTGTAGGAGTAGGAGCCCCAGTGCCAGAGGGCTGCTGGGTGTTCTGCCAGTCGCCGGGTCGCCGGTCCTGCGGGGACGGCTGACCCGAGTCGAACGGTCCGGACGGCGTCGAGGACATGTGCTTTCTCCTTGCTGGGCGGGACATCCGCTGACCGGATGTCCTCGTTGCCTCAACGCTAGGGCAGTGCGTGACCCGTGGACAGAGGCGACGGCGCGTTTCAGGGGCGAGGCAGGGGCAGCTCCGGGACGACCCCGAGACGCCCCTGCCATGCTGACCTCATGCGTTTCGAGGACACCCCGTGAGGTTCGCCGACGTCGTCGCCGTCTCCGCCCGCGTCGCCGCGACCACCTCCCGCACGGCCAAGGTGAAGGCCGTCGCCGAGGCGCTGCAGGCCGCCAGCCCCGAGGAGGCGCGGCTCGTCGCCCACTACTTGTCCGGCTCACTTCCGCAGCGACGCACCGGAGTCGGGTGGCGCTCCCTGACCGACCTCCCCGCCCCCGCCGACGGGCCCACGTTGGAGGTCGTCGACGTCGACCACGTCATGGCCGAGCTCGCGGGGATGGCGGGAGCCGGGTCGGCCGGGCTGCGCAAGAACGCCCTGCACGACCTGTTCTCCCGGGCCACCGCGGACGAGGCAGCACTGCTGCGCGGACTGCTCACCGGCGAGGTACGCCAGGGCGCATTGGACGGAGTGCTGCAGGCAGCGATCGCCCAGGCTGCCGGGGTTCCCGTGGCGGCCGTGCGCCGCGCCGTGATGCTCGCCGGATCCTCCACCGCCGTGGTCGAGGCTGCGTTGACCGGCGGCGAAGAGTCGTTGGCGCAGATCGGACTCGTCGTCGGACGACCGCTGATGCCGATGCTCGCCGGCTCCGCACCCGACGTCGCTGCAGCCCTGGCCCAGGTGGGCAAGGCGGACGGCGTCGGTGAGGCACGGGCAGTGGCGGTGGAACGCAAGCTCGACGGCATCCGGCTGCAGGCGCACAAGATCGGCGACGAGGTGTCGCTGTTCACCCGATCGCTCGAGGACATCACCGAGCGGCTGCCCGAGGTCGTGGAGGTCGTGCGCCGCATCACGGCCACCCAGGCTGTGCTCGACGCCGAGGCGATCGCGTTGCGCCCCGACGGAACTCCGCACCCTTTTCAGGTGACCGGAGCCCGCACCGCCAGCCGCTCCGACCCTGTCGCGCTCGCGGCCACGACCCCGGTGACGACGTTCGCCTTCGACCTGCTCCACCTCGATGGGGAGGACCTGCTCGACCTGCCCGCCGCCGAGAGGTTCGCCCGACTCGCGGCAGTGCTGCCGGAGGAGGTGATGGTGCCGCGCCTCGTCACGGCCGACGCCGAGGAGGCCATGGCGTTCTTCGCGGAGCAGGTCGCCGCAGGTCACGAGGGTGTCGTGGTCAAGAGCCTCGACGCGCCGTACGCCGCCGGGCGCCGCGGCGCCGGGTGGGTCAAGGTCAAACCCCGGCACACGCTCGACCTCGTCGTCCTCGCCGTCGAATGGGGCAGCGGCCGCCGCCAGGGCAAGCTCTCCAACATCCACCTCGGCGCTCGCGACCCGCAGTCTGGGTCGGAGTCGGGCGGGCCTGGGTTCGTCATGCTCGGCAAGACGTTCAAGGGCATGACCGACGAGATCCTCGACTGGCAGACCTCCCGCTTTCTCGAGCTCGAGACCCACAGGGAAGGGCACGTCGTGCACGTGCGCCCCGAGCAGGTCGTCGAGATCGCCTTCGACGGACTCCAGAGCTCCAGCCGCTACCCCGGCGGCCTCGCCCTGCGGTTCGCCCGCGTCCTGCGCTACCGCGACGACAAGACCGCCGACCAGGCCGACACCATCGAGCGGGTGCGCGCGCTGGCGTAACGCGACAAGGACTACCAAGAGAACGTCTCATCATGTGAACATGCAGGTCACAGGCCTGGCCGCGAGAATGTGGGTCTCTCTTGATAGTCCCTATCGCGATACGTCCCACGAGAGGTCCTGCCGCTGCGCCGCGTCGCCCGGTGTTTGCTCCTGCCGGATGCGTGGAAAGGGAGGGTATGAGCGGACTCCCGAGTTTCGAGCACACCTACGCCGACGCCGTGCCCGAGCTGTCGACGCCGTGGCGGGCAGCCGAGGTCGACGAACCGAAGCTCCTCCTGCTCAACGAGAACCTCGCGGGAGAGTTGGGGCTCGACGTCGACCGGCTGCGCAGCCCCGAGAGTGTCGCGATGCTCGCCGGTCAGGTGCCCGAGGGCACGCGCACGTACGCGCAGGCGTACGCGGGTCACCAGTTCGGCTCGTATTCACCGGTGCTCGGCGACGGGCGGGCGCTGCTCCTCGGTGAACTCGT
>DAMDJY010000188.1:258-5655 GCA_032100225.1 Mobilicoccus sp. | reverse complement strand
CGCCTTGGCGACCCGCAGCAGGTGGAGTCCGGCGCGGGGTGAGGCGCCCAGGCGCAGGTCGGATGACGCGCGCGTGGCGCGGACGATCTCGACGATGTAGCGCCGCACTGCCTCGGCCACGTGGACGTCGCCGATCGCGGTGATGGCTGCCGCCACGGAGGCGGTGTCGCTGACGGCGGGCAGGTGGGCCAGGGGCGTGCCGTCACCGTGGTGGTCGAGCATCGCCATCTCGGCCTCGGTGGGCGGGTAGCCCATCGAGACGCGCGCGGTGAACCGGTCGCGCTGCGCCTCGGGGAGGGGGTACGTGCCCTCCATCTCCAGCGGGTTCTGGGTGGCGACGACGAAAAAGGGGGATCCGAGGGGGTAGGTGTGGCCGTCGACCGTGACCTGTGCCTCCTCCATGCACTCGAGCACGGCCGATTGCGCCTTGGGGGTGGCTCGGTTGATCTCGTCGCAGACGACGACGTTGGCAAAGATCGCGCCGGGGCGAAACCGGAACTCGCGGGATTCGGGGTCGAAGATGCTGACGCCCGTCACGTCGCTCGGCATGAGGTCGGGCGTGAACTGGATGCGGTTCATCGGGGCACCGATCGCGCGGGCCAGGGCTTTGGCGAGGGTGGTCTTGCCGACGCCGGGAACGTCCTCCACGAGGAGGTGCCCACCGGCGAGCAGCACGATGACGGCCAGATCGACGACCTCGTCCTTGCCCTCGATGACCGTGCGCACCGCGCCGGAGAGATCACGCGCCAACGCGGCGACCTCGTCGAGCCCTGCCGCCTCGGCCCGGCCCGCGATCCCTTGCTCCACGTCGTGCCCCATCTCGTCGCCGTGCATGTCGTATCGATCGTGCCTCATGCGCCTGTTTCAACGCCGATGGTTCGGCGCCGGTTCCGGTGTGGCGCAATGACCCTCCACATCGCTCCCCACTTTCCTCCCCACTTTGACCGCCACTGCCCTCCCTGTCGCGGTGAGCAGACAGTTTTCCGCAGGTCGCAGGGCTCGGAGGCCCGTGAATCGCGGCCAAAGGCCGGTGATCGATCCGCCGGCGCGCCACGGGGCGTCGACGTCCTCCACTCCGCACCACCGCCTCTCACCTGCACTGATGCATGGATCGGGGGCGTTGTGGAGCGTCGCGGCATATCCGCGGGGGGAGAAGTGGAGTAATGTGGAGGGCGCGGGAGCGATTGGGCAGACACCGAACCGGAGGGGGTGGCCGATGTTCCTCGGAACGCACACCCCACGCCTGGACGAGAAGGGCCGCCTGATCCTGCCTGCCAAGTTCCGCGACAAGCTCGCCGGCGGCCTCGTGGTCACCCGTGGCCAGGAGCGGTGCCTCTACGTGTTTCCGATGGACGAGTTCGTGCGCGTCGCCGAGGACCTCCGCGCGGCGCCCGTCACGAGCAAGGCTGTCCGCGACTACATGCGCGTCTTCCTCTCCGGCGCGTCCGACGAGATCCCCGACAAGCAGGGGCGCGTCACCATCCCGCAGGCACTGCGCGACTACGCCGGTCTCGACCGCGAATGCACCGTTATCGGTGCCGGCTCGCGCGTCGAGGTCTGGGACACCGCCGCGTGGAACGCCTACCTCGAATCCACCGAACAGGCCTTCGCAGATCAGGCCGAGGAGGTGATTCCCGGACTCCTGTAGGGCCGATGCCTCCCTGGCGTCAGGTCTCCACCCACTCGGATCCGTCTCCCGCACCGAGGGCACTTCCCCGCTCTCGGAACGGGTCTCGCAGTTCGGCTCCCGAGGTCACTTCCCCGACCTCGGGCGCGACGAGCAGGGTGGGGCCCTGAACTCAGGGCCCGCCGGTTCAGACGTTCTCCAGGAACCTCTGGGAGGTTCCACCAGCACCACCCCAGCACCCGCACCACCGCACGGCAGCACCACCGATCGACACCCGAACACGAACACCCCGAAACCCCCAGCAGAGGAGGGCCGACATGGAGGCGCCACAGCGGCCCACCGCCGAGCGACACACCCCGGTCATGCGTGACCGCATCGTCGAGTTACTCGCGCCCGCCCTGGAGGCCCCCGGCTCGGTGTACCTCGACACGACGCTCGGGATGGGTGGCCACGTCGAGGCCGTGCTCGAGGCGTGCCCGAACGCCCGCGCCATCGGCATCGACCGCGACACCGAGGCCCTCGACCTCGCGGGCGAACGACTGGCCCGCTTCGGGGATCGGTTCACCGGCGTCCACGCCGTCTACGACGAGATCCCCGAGGTGCTGCGCGAATCCGGCCTCAAGGGGGTCGACGCGATCCTGTTCGACCTCGGCGTCTCCTCCCTCCAACTCGACGAGCTGGAGCGCGGATTCGCCTACCGGGCCGACGCGCCGCTCGACATGCGCATGGACCAGACAGAGGGGCCCACGGCCGCCGACGTCCTCAACACGTACGAGAAGAACGAGCTGACCCGCATCCTGCGCGAGTACGGCGAGGAGCGGTTCGCCGGCCGTATCGCCTCCGCGATCGTGCGTGAACGCGAACGAGAACCGTGGGAGCGTTCCGCGCGGCTCGTGGATCTCCTACGATCGGTCGTACCCGCCGCCTCGCAGCGGTCGGGTGGTCACCCTGCCAAGCGAACGTTCCAGGCCCTGCGCGTCGAGGTCAACGCCGAGTTGCGCGTTCTGGAGCGTGCCGTACCTGCCGCTATCGATGCTCTTGGGCTCCAAGGGCGTGTCGCTGTGCTGTCTTACCACTCCTTGGAGGACAGGATGGTGAAGAGAGCGTTGGGGGCGGGGAGCCGTAGTTCTGCTCCTCCTGGATTGCCGGTCGAACTGCCCGAGCACCAGGCGTATCTGAAGTTGCTCACCCGGGGGGCCGAAGAACCCACTCCGGAGGAGATCGTCGCGAACCCGCGCGCGACGTCGGCGAAGTTGCGGGCCGCGAGCAGGATCCGAGTCGGAGGAGGGAAACGATGAGCCAGATGTCGGCGACCACCGCAGTGCGGGTGCCGCGTCGTGCCGCGACCTCCCGTCCGGAGTTGCGCGTCGTCACCTCCGTCGGCCGTGGCGCCACCCGTGTGGCCGCGCCGCCGCAGCGTCTTCCCTTCGTCATGTTCTGCTCCGTGCTGCTGGCCCTCGGCCTGCTGGCGCTGCTCTTCATCAACATGGCTCTCGCCCAGGGCACCTACGCCTTGCACGACCTGCAGACCCAGTCCGTCGTGCTCGGCGAGAACGAGCAGCAGCTGCGTGAGGAGCTCGCGACCCTCGAGTCGCCCGCGCACCTCGCCAAGGCAGCCACCGAGATCGGCATGGTTCCCGGCAGCGTGCCCGCCTACCTCGACGTGTCCGACGGCACCGTCACCGGCCAGGCCACCCCCGCCCCCACGCCGACGGTGACGCCGAGCGAGGGAGCCTCGGCCTCCAGCGCCGGAGGGAACTGACCTCGTGACGTTGCAGGCGCGCCGGATCCCGGCTCCCGCCGACACGTCCTCCCCGCGCAGCCGCGACCCTCGGGGACGACGTGCTGCGGATCAGACCCCCGATCGCTTCGACGACCGACCCGTCCGGCGCGTGCGTCGCAGCGGCGATTCCGATATCGACAGCGGCTCCGGTGGACGTGGCTCCGGCGGCGGCAGTGGCCGTGGTTCGGGCGGTTCCGGTGGACGTGGCGGACGCGGCTCCGGCGGTTCTGGCGGCGGACGTGGTTCCGGTGGCGGTAGGGGCCGCGGCGGCACTGGTTCGAAGGTCGTCACGCCCCCGGTGATCCCGGCTGCCCGGCGACGGGTGCGCACGTTGTTCATCGTCATGCTCTTCGTGTTCACGCTGTTCGCAGCGCAACTGGTGCGCCTGCAGGCGATCGACGCCGGACGGATCTCGGCCGAGGGTCTCGAGGTTCGATCGCGGCTGACGACGCTGCCGGCGCAGCGTGGCGCGATCCTCGACCGTTTCGGCGTGCCGTTGGCCGCCAGTGTCGAGCGGCGCACGGTGCTCGTCGACCAGAACCTCGTCAAGGAATACGAGGTGCGCAACCCGGCCACCAAGAAGCTCGAGACCGTCGGGATCCCCGGGGCGGCAGCGGCCATGGCGCCGTTGTTGGGCCTGAGCGAGTCGGAGATGCAGACCCGGCTCACCGGTGACGACCTCGGCGCCGTCGTCGCTCGACACATCGAGCCGACGGTGTGGCGCCAGATCGCCGAGCTGGGCATCCCCGGTGTCGGCTCGCAGATCGACTCGGTGCGCACCTACCCCGGCGGCGAGCCGACCGCACCGCTCGTGGGCTGGACCGGCCCTGACGGTAGCGCCAAGGAGGCCGGTGGCGGCCTCGAGTACATGCTCGACAGCGCGCTGACCGGTACGCCCGGCCGAGCCGTGCGTGAGTACTCCCGCGACAACCGCGTGATCCCGCAGGGACAGCAGGCCATCGAGCCGGCGATCCCCGGCCGCAACGTGCGCCTCACCATCGACAACGACCTGCAGTACATCGCCTACGACGCGATCTCGCGTCGGGTCCAGGAGATGGAGGCGGCGTCGGGCTCCGTCGTCGTCATGGACATGCAGGGGCGCCTGCGGGCCGTCGCGCAGTACCCGGGATTCGACCCCGAGGACCGCAGCAAGGACGGCCAGCAGTTCTACAGCCTGCCCTTCCAGAACGTCTTCGAGCCGGGCTCGACGGCCAAGGTCATGTCGATCGGTGCGGCTCTGGCCGAGGGCAGGACGACGCCGACGACGCTGCACCACATCGACAACAACCTGCCGCGCTCCGATAAGAAGTTCAACGACAGCCACCGACACAAGGAGCCGGTCGACCTGACGACGGCCGGCGTCGTCGCGCAGTCGAGCAACATCGGCACGATCCTCATCGCGGAGCAGTTGCCCAAGGCGACCCTGGAGTCGTACTACCGCAAGTTCGGTGCCGGGTCGAAGACTCCCGTGAACTTTCCCGGTGAGAGCGCCGGTCTGCTGCAGCCGTCGGCAGAGTGGAACGAAACCCAGTGGTACACGCTGATGTTCGGTCAGGGCATGGCGATGACGGCTGTGCAGGACGCCGGCGTGTTCCAGACCATCGCCAACAAGGGTCTGCGAGTTCCGGCGACTCTGGTCGAGGCCGAGAGCGACGAGGACGGCCGGTTCGAGAACAAGGCGCTGCCCGAGCCCGTGCAGGTGTTGCCGGAGCAGTCGGCGCTCGAGATGAGCCGCATGTTGGAGACGGTCGTCAGCGAGGCCGGTACGGCCCAGGCGGCCGCGATCCCCGGTGTGCGCATCGCCGGTAAGACGGGTACTTCCGAGATTATCGGCACGAATCCGAAGCAGTACGTCTCGTCGTTCATCGGCTATGCACCCGCGGAGGCGCCGCGCTACGTCATCGCCGTCGTCATCGACAAGCCGGGCGAGGACCACCCGATCTACGGCGGAACGGTCGCCGGACCGGTGTTCAAGGAGATCCTCTCC
>DAMDJY010000188.1:0-248 GCA_032100225.1 Mobilicoccus sp. | reverse complement strand
ACGCACTCAAGCGGGCCGGTGACAAGCCGGGTCATGTGGTGCCGCAGCACTATCCGCTGACCAAGGAAGAAGTCATCGGAGGCATCCCCGCAGAGGGGCCGACCCCGGGTGCGATCACCCCGCCGGGCGCCCTCGGGCAGGCTGCGACGGGCGCCCGCAGCCCCGCGACGCCGGCCTCCCCATCCGATACGACCGAGACCCCGGCAGAACGGTAGGTTCGGGCCTGATGACTTCTCGACCACCCCTTC
>DAMDJY010000187.1:0-5752 GCA_032100225.1 Mobilicoccus sp. | reverse complement strand
CGCGGTCGGGCCCACCACGAGCGCGATCGAGGTCATGGGTGCAGCGTAGGCACCCGATTCAGTTCGGCCTCACTGAGCCGACGTCACTGCGAGCCGGCCGCACCTCCGCCGAGAGCCTGCGCGAGGTCGGCGATGAGGTCGGCCGGGTCTTCGAGACCCACGGACAGCCGCACGACGCCGGGCAGCGGACGTGCCTCGGGAGCGACGGGCCGGTGCGTCAGCGACGCCGGGTGCTGGATGAGCGTGTCGACGCCGCCGAGGGAGACGGCGTGAATGATGAGGCGACAGGCCTCGACCACGCGCGCGGCCGAGGCGTAGTCGCCGAGGTCGAACGCGAGCAGCGAGCCCGGGCCCGACATCTGACGGCCGACGAGTCCGGCCGGATCGCATCCGGGAGCGCCGGGGTAGAGCACACGGTGCACGGAGGGCTGCTCGCCCAGCCAGGCCGCGATCTGTTTGGCGCTCTCCTGCTGGTGGCGCACCCGCACGGGGAGCGTCTGCAGGCCACGGTGGGTGGTGTAGGCCGCGATGGGGTGCAGGATGCCGCCGGTCAGGGCCCGGATGCCGCGCAGTCGGGTCGCCCACTCGGCGTCGGTGGCGATGAGGCCGCCGAGCACGTCGCCGTGTCCACCGAAGAACTTGGTGGCCGAGTGAAGCACGAGGCGCGCGCCGAGCTCGATCGGGCGCTGCAGCACCGGCGTCGCGAACGTGTTGTCGACGAGCACGGGGACGTCCCCGGCCTGGCGGACGACGTCGGCGATGTCGACGAGTTCGAGAGTCGGGTGGCCCGGCGACTCCAGCACGACGAGACCGGTCTCGGGCGTGATCGCACCGGTGACCTCGTCGGGCTTGGCCCAGGTGACGCCTGTGCCGAGCAGTCCACTCGCGAGCACGTGGACGGTGCCGCCGTACAGCGGGCGCACGGCCACGATGTGCGGCTTTCCGGCCTGAACGGTGGCCAGCAGCACCGCGCTGAGCGCCGCCATGCCGCCGGCGTAGGCCACCGACTGCTCGGCCCCTTCGAGGCGAGCGACGGCCTCCTCAAGGCGGGCGACGGTGGGGTTCCACAGGCGCTGGTACACCGTGGACTGCCCGGCCTCGAGCACACCGCCGCCGGCGAGGTGCTCGTAGGAGGCACCGCCGGTCTCGATGTCCGGAACGGGTGCGGTGCTGGACAGGTCGATGGGCGGCACGTGAACTCCGAGCGCAGTGAGGTCTTCACGCGCTGCATGCACGGCCGTGGTGTCGAATCGGTGGGTCATCGTTGCTCCGACGTCAGTGGCGGGTGGAACGGTCACTTGCAGTCTGTGGATCCTGCGTGAGCGCGTCAACGGAATCGAAGAAACTACTATCGGGTCATCTGATTGCAGAAGGAGTCCCCATGTCGACACAGTCCGACGCCGCACCGCTGGACGAGACCGACCGGATCATCGTCGCCGCCCTCGAGGCCGACGGGCGGATGACCAACGCCCAGCTCGCGCGCTCGGCCGGTATCGCCGAGTCGACCTGCCTGGCCCGCGTGCGCTCGCTGCGAGAGCGCGGCGTCGTGCGGGGAATCCACGCCGACATCGACCCGGCCAGCGTCGGGCGCGGGGTCGAGGCGATGGTCGCGGTCCGCTTCGGCGGCCACGTGCGTGACGACATCGAGCGCTTCGCCGACGAGGTCGCCGAGCTGCCCGGCGTGTTCAGCCTGCACCACGTCTCCGGCGCCACCGACTTCTACGTGCACGTGGCCTGCCCCAGTGCCCCCGACCTGCGCGATTTCGTGCTCGATCACCTCACCAGCCGCCCCGGAGTCCTCCACGCCGAGACGGCCCTGATCTTCGACTCGCGCCGCGGCACCCGCTCACTGACGACGCCGTCTCCCACGCCGCCGCCCGGGTGATGCATACGACCCACTGAGTCCGGCCACGCACCGGCTCCAGGGGCGCGAGCGGTGAGTCCGGTTGTCGGAGACGGGCGCCACCGCTGCGCCGCTGCACCCTCGTCTCCGTTCGCCACGGGCGCCGATCCCGCACCGAGACCAGGTCGTGACACTTCCGCTACACATCCGTGCTGCAACGCCGACGAGTGGGGTGAACACACGCGGTCGCCCACGTCGAATCTCGCCCGGGATCGGCCGCGTCAGGATCACCGCGCCGCCCGAAACCCACAGGGCGGCCGGACCATGGAGGGATTGACGGCAGGGCGAGAACGGGGACCACCACTGACGCCGCATCGCGCGGCTCGGGGCGAAGCGCGTCATGCGCAGCAGACCGGATTCTGCGAGCCCGACAGGTGTCACCTCGCCAGACGCATCCGGATGTACCCCATGAACCGCTCTGTCACGATCTTGTCCTGCGCCGTTCTGCTCACGACGTCCGCTCTCTCAGGTGGCGCTGCCCAGGCCGCGCCCCGCGATGTCGCCGCCGCCCGCACGTCGGCCACGACGGTCACCGCTCAACGAACGGCCGCCTTCCGCACCGCCGACCTCTACGCCGCCCAGGCGCCCCGCCTGACCTGGCAGCAGAAGGCCCGCAACGCCGACCGCGTCGCCGCCTCCCTGCAGCTCCCCGGCCTCGGGGCCCGCTCCAAGGTCGTCGCCATCGGCAAGACTCAGCTCGGCACCCAGTACCGCTGGGGTGGCACCACTCCTGCAGGCTTCGACTGCTCGGGGTTCACCAAGTTCTCGTACGGCAAGGCCGGAGTCTCGTTGCCGCGCACGGCCGCCCAGCAGCAGCGGGCGACCAAGGCGACCAACAACCCGATGCCCGGAGACCTCGTGTTCTTCGGGTCACCGGCCTACCACGTCGGCATCTACGTCGGCGAGGGGCAGATGCTGCACTCGCCGCGCACGGGAAAGCCCGTCCAGATCGCCGACATCTACCGAGGCGCGAGTTACCGGCGCCTCTGATGCCGATGATCCAGACGGGCTATGACCCTGATGGACGCTGTGTGCGTTACGAACGCGGAGCCGCCGTCGAGCCCGAATCTCCGGTCGATCCGGTCGAGCCCTCGGTGAGCTCACCGCGCTCGCTGGCGTAGCGATCGTTGATCTCGTACCAGGTGTCGGCGTTGGCGATCCCGAGTTTGCGCGGGTCGAAGACGGGGTCGAGCCCGGCCTTCTTCTGCTCGGCGTAGTCACGCATGACCACGTGCGCGGTCTTGGCGAGGAAGAAGAGGGCGATGAGGTTGATCCAGGAGTACAGACCCACGCCGATGTCGGCCATGTTCCACGCGAAGTCGCTCTTGTTGAAGGCGCCGACGAGGATCGAAGCCGCCAGCACGAGCTGCACCACGATGTTGGCGATGCGCTCCTTACGACCACTCTTGAAGAGGAACGCGATGTTGGTGTCGGCATAGAAACCGAACGACAGCAGCGTGGTGAACGCGAACAAGAACATCGCGACGGCGATGAACGCGGCGCCGAATCCGGGGAAGACCGAGTCGATCGCCGACTGGGTGTAGACAGCCGACTCCGCACCGGGCAGGTTGCTGATGATCTCGGTGTCGTCAGGGCCGACGACGTTGTAGGTGCCGGTGACGAGGATCATCAGGCCGGTGATCGTGCAGACGAACAGCGTGTCGATGTAGACCGAGAAGCCCTGCGCCAAACCCTGCTTGATCGGGTGGCTGACTTCGGCGGCAGCGGAGGCCTGAGCGCCCGAACCGGTGCCGGCCTCCGAGGAGTACACGGCACGCTTGACGCCCCACAGGATGATCGTGCCGAGCATGCCGCCGAAGACGGCCTCGCCACCGAAGGCGCTGGAGAAGATGAGGCGGAACATTTCGGGAACGCGACTCGCGTCCATCACGAGAATCACCAGGCCGAGCAGGATGTATCCCGCGGCCATGATCGGGACGAGGAACCCGCAGACCTTGCCGATGCGCTTCATGCCACCGAAGATCACGAGGCAGAAGAGGATCGCGACGATGACGCCGGTGATGCGCGGGTCGATGCCCCAGGCACCCTTGACGGATTCGGCGATGCTGTTCGACTGGATCGTCGGGCCGGTGACCGTGAACGCCAGGATGGCTGCCATCGCGTAGAAGTAGCCGAGGAACTTGCCCAGTCCGCGCGACGTGATGCCGCGGGTCATGTAATAGGCCGGGCCACCGCGATACTCGCCGTTGACCTCCTGCTTGTACACCTGCGCCAACGACGATTCGACGACGGCGATCCCTGCACCGAGCAGCGCGGTCACCCACATCCAGAACAGCGCGCCGGGACCACCGAAGTGGATCGCCGTGGCGACACCCATGATGTTGCCGACGCCGACACGGCCGCCCAGGGCCATCGCGAACGACTGGAACGAGGACACGCCTCGGGAGGAGTCCCCACCGCGCACCAGCTGCGAGAGCATCTCGGGTGCCCGCAGGATCTGCGGCGCCTTGAGCATGACCGTGAAGAAGATCCCGCTCGCGAGGACGAGGTAGATCAACCAGTTGCTCCACAGCGCACCGGCGACGGTGCCGGTCCATTTCACGAGGTCCATTTTTGTGTCTCCGGCATCGGTGCATCGTTCGGATAGGTCTCATCGATGAGAACTGTGATGACCACCAGACGAGACCGGGGAGTCGAGCAGGACCCAGGCTACGTCGGCAAGTCGTGTCATCCGGGCGAAACGACCCGCGAGCTCAGTTTCACGTGCCGCAATAGGTGACGTGCGGGGCGGCGTCACTCGGTGCGGGGCGGGCCAGGTGCTCCATGCCCGGCTGTTCCTCGAAGGGACGACGCAGCGCGGCGACCAACCGCTCGACGGGCGCGAGGTCGCCACCGGTCGCCGCGGTCAGCGCCTCTTCGACGACGTGGTTGCGCGGGATATAGACGGGGTTGACCGACGCCATCTGTTGCGCGCTCCGAGCCTGCTCGCTCGACTCGTCCCCCACCAGCGCGGACCGCCGCTCCGCCCACTGATCGAACTCGGCCGGATCGTCGACCAGACCGCGCGCTGTCCCGTCGATCAGGCCGCGGAAGAAGCCGGTGTGATCGGGTGACTCCTTTGCCAGCAGCGCCAATCCCGACGTCACGACCTCCCGGCTCTCCTGGTCACCCACACCATCACCGAGTCCGAACTTGGCCGACATCACCCGCATGACGGCCTGCTCGTAGTGACCCGCATAGGCATCGAGTACCCCGGTCGCAGCCTCGACCGCCGCGTCGATGCTCGCCCGGTGGACCGGTGCGGCATCCCCGGCGGGGACGTCGGCGATGAGGGGCAGCAACGCCTCACCCAGGCGCGCGAGGTTCCACTGGATGATGCCGGGCTGGTTGCCGTAGGCGTACCGGCCGCTGTGGTCGATGGAACTGAACACGGCGCGCGGATCGTGTGCGTCGAGAAAGGCGCAGGGGCCGTAGTCGATGGTCTCGCCGCTGATCGTCGTGTTGTCGGTGTTCATGACGCCGTGCACGAATCCGACCCCCATCCACTGCGCCACGAGCTCGGCCTGAGCCCGCGTGACCGCGTCGAACAGGGCGAGGTACGGCGAATCGGCCTCGCGCAGTGCGGGGTGATGACGCTCGATCGTGTAGTCGGCCAGCGAACGCAACACATCCGGACGACCGAGGTTGGCGGTGTAGGCGAAGGTGCCGACGCGCAGGTGACTGCTCGCGACGCGCGCGAGGACGGCTCCGGGCAGGGGGCGCTCCCGCATGATCGTGCGGCCCGTGGCCACGACGGCCAGCGCCCGGGTGGTGGGGATCCCGAGGGCGTGCATAGCCTCACCCATGAGGTATTCGCGCACCATCGGGCCGACTGCCGCGTAGCCGTCG
>DAMDJY010000186.1:0-5854 GCA_032100225.1 Mobilicoccus sp. | reverse complement strand
CGCGCGGCATACACCGTGGCGGCGCCCCGTCCCTCTCGCTCTGCTGGCCCTTGCCGGCGGGACCGCTGTGTGGACTCCGGTGGCGTTGTTGCGTGCTCCCGACGCGGGGAGTGGCCGGGCCGAGGTCCAGGGCCTCCTCGCTGGGTTGGCCGTAGCGCTCGCAGCGCTCGCCCTGTCGCGAGCGCGGCAGCGCGGCCTGGACGCGATGCGACTCGGCTGGATGCTGGCGCTGGCCTTGTCCGTGGTCGTCGCGACGTTCGAACTCATCACGGACGCCCACCTGTGGATCGACCCCGAGCTGGCCTGGGCCAAGAACCACCGCACGATCGTCTCGGGTGCATTCCGCAATCCCAACGACTTCGCCATCGCGCTCGCCGCCATGATCTCCGGGACCCTGGCCGTGTTCACCACGAGCCGGCGCTCCTCGGTCAGCCCCTCGTCGACCCGCGCCGTGGCGAGCCGCAGAGTCGCGCTCGTCCTGGTCGCCCTCGGCAGTGTCGGGGTGGTCCTCACGCAGAGCCGGTCGGGTCTGCTCGCGCTGCTGGCCGTTCTTGCGATCCACGCCGTCTTCGGTCTCCGACGCCCCGGACGTCACCTGAACCGGCGCGTGATGTGGGTCGCCGGAGGCGTCGGAGCCGTCGTGGTCGCGGCATCGGTGCTGGTCCCTGCCCTGGCTGCGCGTAACCCGATCGTTCAGGCCATCCGTGCCACGGGTGAGCCCGGCACCGCCCGCTCCGACGCCTTGCGGGTCGACCTCGTTCGGGCCGCGCTGCGGTACTTCGAGGCCTCCGACGGTCTGGGCACCGGCGCGGCCTCCTTCGAGGTGCTGCTCGCCCGTGATCCTGCACCGGGGGTGGCGACCCGCACCTGGCTGCACAACTCGTTCATGGAGGTGTTGCTGCAGTACGGAGTCGTCGTGACCTCGTTGCTCGCCGTCGTTCTGCTTGCCGTCCTCGTCGCGGCTCTCCGTCCCCGACGTCGACCCGGCCGCGAGGTGGCTGGGGCCCGCGCCGAGGTGTTCTCCTCGTTGGCAGTGTTCGTGCTGCTCGGCACGGCATCGGCGACCGTGGTGACGACGCCGATCTGGTGGCTCGTCCTCGGCCAGGCCTGCGCGAGCGCCTGGTGGCTCCAGACTGCCGATCCGGCTCCCGGGTCCGACGCGGCCGAGGACCACCCCGACCACCTCGCGACGACCACAGCGACCACAGCGACCGCCTCCGCAGATGCGACCGTGGCGCGCTCCACTGCGCACGCCCGCCGCTGAGGCCGCGTTCTGCAGATGGTTCGCGGTGACGAGGGGCATCATGGCGGGGTGGATCTGAGCGAGTTACATTCCCGTACCGACCTGATGGCGGTCACCGGCCCGGACGACGCGTTCGCCCGACTCGACCCGGCGGCCGAGGTGACCGGGTGGGCCTACGGGCAGGCGGTCTCGTTCCTGCGCACCTCTGCGGCTCGCCCCCCGAGTCTGTTCTCGTGGGGCCCGGATGTCGGCGCGCTGCTGGATGCACTCGTGGACTCGGGGATCATGGCGTCGTTCGGCGTAGCCGGGGTGTCGGTGCCGTGGCCGGATCGCGCCGAGATCTATGCGCGGTTCACCGTCACGGGCGGCGGCGACTGGGACTGGATGTGGACGACGCGGCACTCAGGCCCGCACCATCGTCTGCAGAGCGGGCGTCTCGTCGAACTCGACGACACCCGAGATGCGGCCGAGATCACCGAACTCGCCGCAGAGAACCCACGATTCGAAGGTTTCCCCGGGACGGGGCACAACGAGCTGTGGCTCGGCGCCCGAGATGACGACGGCACCCTCATCGCGTGCGGAGCAGTACAACGTCTGCCCGCGGGGACCGCGCATCTCGGCGGCATCCTCGTGGCGTCGCGGCACCGTCGGCGCGGCCTGGGCACGACGATCAGCGCGGCGCTGACCGACCGCATGGTCGAGGCCGAAGGCGTCTGCACGCTGGGGATGTACAGCGACAACGACGCCGCCCGGTCGGTCTATCACCGACTCGGATACGTCACCGACAAGGCGTGGGCGAGCCGGTCGATCCGCCCGGTCGGCGGTGCTCCCGCCGAGGGCAGTGTCTGGCTAGGCTGCAGTTCATGACGACTGCTGAGTGGCTTGCCGGTGCCCGCATCTCCCCCGAGGTCGCGCAGCTACGACCCGACTACTGCTGCGTGCTCGTCACCGCTACGGGGTTGCAGCCGGGACCGTCGGACGACGTGAGCGAGGCGATGCTCGTCGCCGCGGAGCATGAGGCTGCCGAGGCCATCGGCGACGGCAAGGTCGAGGATCTGCCGCACGTCGCCGCGTGGCGGGAGGCGTTTCGCGCGTTCGGCGCCAAGCCGCAGCGCACCCGCAACAGCGCAGAGGCCCTCTTGCGGCGCGTGCCGGAGCTCCCCCGCATCAACCGTTTGGCCGACGCGTACAACGCCGTCTCCATCCGCCTGCAGGTGCCGCTCGGCGGCGAGAATCTCGCGGCGTACTCTGGCCCGCTGCAGTTGATCCGAGCCGGCGGCGACGAGGAGTTCGGCACGCTGGCCTCCGGCGCCGAGGCGATCGAGCACCCCGAGCCGGGCGAGGTCGTGTGGCGCGACGACGCCGGCGTGACGTGCCGCCGCTGGAACTGGCGTCAGTGCTACCGCACCCGCCTCACGGACGAGACGGTCGATGCCGTGTTCATCTGCGACGTGCTCGACGTCGAACCGGGCGATGCGCAGGCGCGCGCCGAGCACGTGCGCGATGCCCTCCTCGAGGCGTTGCGCGCCGTCGGACCGGAAGCCACCCTCGACTCGCGGATCCTCGGTGCCAGCGACCCGAGCTGAGGTTCGCTCGCAGGGGCCGACTGATCGTCCGAGACGCCGCGGCCTGGCCTCCGCCACGATGTCCACCCCTGCCCGGCTCGACTCCCCTCGTTCCCGCGCCGTTCGTCATCACCAACCACGAACCGGCTGCAGACTGGATGTTCGAGACGAGCATCGAGCCTGGTGCGTCGCCGCGCTCTGGGCCCGATCCCCTACTCGGGTTTGCGCGCCACCACGGTGAACGTCGGCACAGTACAGCGGCGCCGACGTGCTTGGCTGACCCCATGACCCTGCGCCTCGACCTCGCCGACGTCGCCCGGATGCGCCTGATCTCCCAGGGGCTGATCGAGCCCTTCGGCACCGCCGCCGACGCTGCCACGCACCTGACGTGCACGCAGGGACAGGATCATCCCGGCTCGATCGTCTCGCTCGCGCTGCGCACAGCGTCACGCTCGTCCGCCGATGTCCTCGCCGCCTACGACGCGGGCCTCATCGTGCGGTCCTGGCCGCTGCGCGGCACGCTCTTCGTCGTCCCGGCCCAGGATCTCGACTGGATCAGCGGCCTGAACAGGGAGAAGACGCAACGCGCCACCACCCGACGACGCGCAGAACTGGGATTGACCGACGACGTGCTCGTTCACGCCGAGGCCCTCGCGCGCGCCGCGCTGACCGGTTGCGGGCTGACCCGCGCCGACCTCCTCGAGACGTGGCGCTCGGCAGGGATCGACACCGACGGCGGGCGCGGTTATCACCACCTGTTCCACCTCGCGGTGGCCGGCGTCATCTGCGTCGGCCCGACGATCGGCGACGGCGCCAAGGAGCAACGCTTCGTGCTCACCGACGGGTGGATCACCGCCTCGCGACGCCTCGACCGGGACGACGCCGTGCGCGAGCTCCTGCGCCGCTACATCGTCGCCCGCGGGCCCGTCCCGGTCGACGACTTCTGTTGGTGGTCCAAGATCGGCAAGATCGAGGCGCGCGCACGCCTCGCCGAGCTGGCCGACGACCTCGTCGTGGCTCAGGTCGACGGCAGCGGCAGCTCTGCACAGGGACGTGAGCACTGGATGGCGCCCGACCTCCCCGACCGGTACTCGGACCTGCGCCGCCGCACCGCAGCCCCGCTGCTCCTGCCCGGTTTCGACGAGATCGTGCTCGGCTACGGCGACCGCAGCGCTGTGCTGACTCCGGCCGAGGAACGCCTCGTCGTGCCCGGCAAAAACGGCATGTTCAAGGGCACCGTCATCCACCGAGGTCATGCCGTCGCGACGTGGAAACGAGCGACCGCCAAGAGCTCCCCCGTCGCCATCAGCCCCTTCGGCGAGATCCCCGCAGCGGTGACGAACGCCCTCCCGAAACTCACCACCGCACTCCCCCGCTGACCGCGATCGAGAATGCAGCCGAGGACGAATGCGGGAACGCAGCCACCCGAGGGGATCGTTCCCCTACAGATCGCTGCGTTCTCGGTTGCGTTCTCGGTGAGGAGAACTCAGAAGCGGTTGGGGTCGTTGGGGTTGATCGTCGGGTTGCCGCCGGTGCCGGTGCCGTCCTGACGACCGAGGTAGCCGTCGGCGGCGCGCTGGGCGCGGTCGATGTTGGCGGCCTGCTTGGGGGCGGCCTTGCGTGCGGCGCCGAACGCCGTGTTCGCGACCTTGCGCGTCGCGGCGCGGCCCTGCTCACTGTTGAGGATTTGCTGTCCGGTCCGGAGGATCTTGTCGAAGCGCATGCCGACAGCCAACCCGAGATCGCGGCCGAACGCCAACCGGGGCGCCCCTCAGACCCCGGGAACGCCGGCGCTCCGCAGCACCGACGTGAGGTTGGCGATGCCGAACTCGTCCTCGGCGTGGGAGTCGTGCACGTCGTGATGGTGGGCCGAGATCCCCACCGAGGCGGCAGCAGCGACGTTGTCGTGGCGGTCGTCGATGAACACGACGCCCTCGGGCCCACGGTCGAGCTCACGCAGGATCGCGCGGAAGTAGTCGGGGTCGGGCTTGGCGACGCCGAGGTCGCAACTGAAGAACAGTCCGTCGAAGTGGTCGGCGTACCCAAGGTCGAGCATGACGTCGCGCCTGAACTGTTGCTGGTTGGAGGCGAGGTACACCTCGACCCCGGCGGCCCGGATCTGCGTGATCAGGTCGAAGGCGGGCTCGAACAGGTCGATCATCCGCCACGGCGAGCAGATCTCGTCGACCGCACCGGGGTCACGGCCCGTCTCGCGCAGGAACCGCTCGACGCTCTCCTGCAGCGGCTCCTCACCGCGCAGCGCAGGCAGCTCGACGGCGAACATCTCGGCCATGAACCCCTCGAGATCACCACGGGCGAACGGGCGCCACTTCTCGAGCCATCCCGGCGTCGGCCACTGCAACACACCGTCGGCGTCGAGGAGCAGGGTGTGGACGTCGGCCATGAAGTCTCCTGGTACACGTAAGGGTTGATCGAGCGGTGTTCGGCCCCGAACGGTATCCGAGGCCGCACAACGCCGAACCGGGAGGCCCGCGTCTCGCGAATCTCCCGGTTCAGGTGCAGTCGTGCGTGTGGTCAGCTCTGCTTGGGAGCCACGGCAGAGGTGTCCTGCGTGCCCTTGCCCTTAGCCCCGTCGCCCTCGGCCTCGCCCTTGTCGGCCTTCTTCGGCTTGGAGTCGACCCCGGCCTCGCGGCGCTGCTGGATCGTGATGGGTGCCGGCGCGTCGGTCAGCGGGTCGTAGCCGCCACCGGACTTGGGGAACGCGATGACGTCGCGGATCGACTCGTAGCCGCCGAGCAGCATGACGATGCGGTCCCAGCCGAAGGCGATGCCGCCGTGCGGCGGGGCGCCGAACTTGAACGCGTCGAGGAGGAAGCCGAACTTCTCCTGCGCTTCTTCCTGCGTGAGACCCATGACCGCGAACACGCGCTCCTGCACGTCGCGGCGGTGGATACGGATGGAGCCGCCACCGAGTTCGTTGCCGTTGCACACCATGTCGTAGGCGTAGGCGAGGGCCTCGCCGGGCTCGGTGTCGAAGGTGTCGAGGAACTCGGGCTTGGGCGAGGTGAACGCGTGGTGCACCGCG
>DAMDJY010000185.1:373-5867 GCA_032100225.1 Mobilicoccus sp. | reverse complement strand
ACACCGGCGACCATGATGACGAAACCGACGGCGCCCAACCAGATGAGGCTGAGGCTCACTGCGGCGACGATGCAGGCCAGCCCCAGGACGGCGACGCCCAGACCAATGAGCAGGCGCCGACGCGGAGGGCCCCCGGCCTTGCGACCCTTCATCTGGGACGCAAACTTGGGATCCTCGGCATAGAGCGCACGCTCCATTTGCTCGAGCAGCTTCTGCTCATGCTCGGACAGCGGCACCGTGACCTCCTTGAACAACCATCCCCGCCAGGACGGGCGGGGCATGGGACGCCGGAACAACGTACGTACTGGTGCGGAGGTTCCCGCGGCCCCCAGCGATGCATCGATGAGACGACGCACCGATGAGATCAACCATACGACCCTGAAGGGGTCCTCGGTAGATCGGGATAGCGACGGATCAGGGGTCCGGTGCGCTCTCGGGCGCCACGAGAGAGGCGGGACGCACGGCGCCCGACCCGAAGCGGGCCCGCGCCCGGTCCATGGCCCGGTCGGCGTCGCGCCACCCGTGCTCCGGCTCGTCCAGCAAGCCTTGGATGGGCGCATGTCGGGCGTCGATCAGACCCTCCAGACGCATTCCGACCAGGCGAATTCTGGCCCGCTGAAGACCCAAGGCGTCGAACAGCTCTTTGGCGACGAGGTACACGTCGCGACCCACGTCGGTGGCCTCGCGCAGCGTGCGGGAGCGGGTGATGGTGGTGAAATCGGAGAACCTCACCCGGATCGTGACGGTGCGGCCCATCATCCCGCCGTCCCGGGCACGCGCTGCCGTCTTGTGTGCAAGCCGCAGCAGTCGGCGGTGGATCTCGGCCGGGTCGTCGATGTCGGCGGCGAAGGTCTCGTCGGCGCCCACGCTCTTCTCGACACGCGCCGGGGAGACCCGGCGGGGATCCCGCCCCCAGGCCAGATCGTGCAGCGCGGCGCCGTGCTCCCCCAGCGCCTTGCGCAACGTGGCGACGGGGGTGTGGGCGATGTCGGCGACGGTGACGAGCCCGAGGCGCAGGAGCTGTTCTTCGGTGCGGTCGCCGACTCCCCACAGCGCCCCGACCGGGAGCTGCTGGACGAACGAGACCACCTGGTCGACGGGCACGACGACCATCCCGTCGGGCTTGGCCAGCCCCGAGGCGAGCTTGGCGACGAACTTGGTGGGAGCCACCCCCACCGAGCACGTGATGCCCTGTTCGTCGGCGATGGTGTCGCGGATCGCGGCGGCGATGGTCGCCGGGGAGCCCAAACGCCGAATCGCGCCGGCCACGTCGAGGAACGCCTCGTCGAGCGAGAGCGGCTCCACATAGGGCGTGACCTGCTTGAACGTCTCCATCACCGCGGCGGAGATGCGGGCATACAGCTCGTGATCGGGGCTGAGCACCGTGGCGTGGGGGCACAACCGGCGCGCTCGGGCCATGGGCATCGCCGAGGTGACGCCGAACTCGCGGGCCTCGTAGGTGGCCGAGAGGACGACCCCGCGGTGACCGCCGCCGATGATGACCGGGGTGCCGACGAGATGCGGATGCGACAGCAACGTGGCCGAGGCATAGAACGCGTCCATGTCGACGTGCAGGATCGTGCAGCCGGTGTCGTCGAGGTCGTCCCCCTGCTCGGGGCGCGCAAAGCGTCGGCGGCTCACGATGATCCTCCTGTCAGCACGACGACCTCCAGGAGCGTGTCGACCTCGGGCAGTGCGACGACCTCGGGCAGTGCGACGACCTCAGTCGGCGCGGACGGCGAGGACGTGCAGCCCTGCGGCGAGGCGGCCGAGGAAGGCTGCCGCCTCACGCTCGGAGACGGCTTTCTCGAGGGCGAGCAGGCTCGCGCGGTCGGCGTCGGTGTCGAGGTAGGCCGAGGGCACGAGGTCGCTGAACACGCGCACGCCCTGCATGGTGACGGGGCGCAGGCCACCGGCGACGAGGCGCTCGTGGATCTGCTCGACGTCGAAGCGGCGCGGCATCGGGTCGGTAGGGCCCCAGCGGCCGTCGGGTGAGACGAGCACCGTGCGGGCGGCGTCGAACTGACCGGCGAGGGCGCGGGAGAGCACAGCCGCGAGGCGCTGCGCCACGAGCAGGCTGACGACGCCGTCGGGAGCGAGGACGTCACGCAACGCGGCGATCGCGGCACCGGCGTCGTCGACGTATTCGAGGACGCCGTGGCAGCAGATGAGGTCGACGGGCTCGGAAACGGCTGCGGACAACGTGCTCGCGTCGCCCTGAAACCCGCGGACCCGGTCGCGCACCCCGGTCTCGCCCGAACGGCGGTCGAGGGAGGCGAGGGCATCGGGGCTGGGGTCGACGACGACGACATCATGACCGTGTTCGGCGAGGGGGACGGCGAAACCGCCGCTGCCTCCCCCGAGGTCGAGGACCCGCAGGGGGCGCCCCAACGCGTCCTGCTGGCGTCGTACCGAGGCGGCCACGACCTCCCACACGGCGGCGGTGCGAATCGACGACTCGACACCCCGACGACTGCGCTGCTCCTCGTGCATGAGGATCCTCTCCTGCATCGGTCCTGTTCGTGGCCCACTCTAGGGCGTACGGGGCTCACCGCCCCGCGCTGCCGGGGCTGGCGTGCCACAACCTGCGCGGAGGCTGCGCCCCCACACCTGCCAGGGCGTGACTCTGCCGCACGGAGACTCCCGCGGGCATGATGTCGGCGTACGGCGACTGTGTGAACCCCGAGGGGTGGCGCAGCACGCGCGCGGTGACCTCTCCCCCGGTGGGGACGACCGTCGGTGGGGTCATCTCGGCCCGGGCCGCCTCGACCCCGCCGACCGTCCACGCGTCCCAGACCGCGGTGAGGTCGTAGGCCGCGGTGGCCCGCACCGAGACACCCCGCGGACCGGTGCGGCGCGTGACTCCCCGCACGAGCAGCAGCCAGTGGTGGAACACGGTCATCGCGTACGGGGCTTGGACGTCTTCGAAGAAGGTCGCGTCGATCGGGCCGGTCGCGTCGTCGAGCGTGACGAACACGACGCGGCGCCCCGAGCGCACCGGCGGGGTCTGGGTGGCGACCTTCACCCCGGCCACGAGGATGTCGCTGCGGCTGCGCACCTCGCGCAGGTCACGGGCCCGCACGATGCCGAGGTCGGCCAGCATCCCCTCGTACGGTTCGAGCACGTGGGCGCTGACGTCCAGACCGAGCACGTCGAGCTCGGCCCGCACCCGCTCGTTCGCGTCGAGCTCGGGCAGCCCTGTCGCCGGGGTGAGGACGGGCCCCATGTCGAGGGCGAGTTGCACCGAGCGGTGGTCGGCAAGGTCGACCTGCGCTCCTTTCTGCGACTGCGCCGCCGCCTGGGCGCGCACGTCACCGGCGGCCGGTACGGGAGCGGGCACACGCGTCGCACTCCGAGTCCGTCTGCCCCCACGGCCTTTGTCGGCCGCGCGGTTCCACCGGTCGAGTTCGGTGACGTGGAGCAGCAGGTCGCGTCGGGTGATCGCGCCGCGCCGCCCTAGCCCCCCTCGGGAGCCCACATCGATTCCGTACAGCGCGTCGAAGGCGCCCGCGAGCACGAGGCGTTCGAGCACAGGCCGACTCGGCCTGGCCCGGGTGGCCAGATCCTCGATACCTGCATAGGGCTGACCTGCAACGATGCGCGCCGTCTCGTCAGCGCTGATGCCTTTGACATCGGCCAGGCTCACCCGAATCCCCAGGGTGCGGTCGTGCCGATGAGCCTCACCCTCAGGTTCACCGTCAGCGCCCACGGAGCCGTCCTCGACCTTATCTACATCCTCGGCTGGGTTCTCGCTCACGTCCTCAGGTGGGGGCTCGCCGGTCTCGACCCATTCGATGCGGTAGGTGTCACAGGAGGCGTTGACGTCGAGGCCGAGGACCGGGATGCCGTGGGTGCGGGCGTCGTCGAGGATGAGCCGTTTGGGGTACATGCCGGGGTCGTGAGTGAGGACGCCGGCGAGGAACGCAGCCGTGTGGTGGGTCTTGAGCCAGGCGCTCTGGTAGGTCGGTAGGGCGAAGGCCGCGGCGTGGGCCTTGCAGAATCCGAACGAGGCGAACGCTGCCAGCACCTCCCAGATGCGGTCGCGGTCGGCCGGTGCGTAGCCACGTTCTTCGGCCCGTTCGTACCACCACACCCGCACCCGCTCCTGCCCGGCCGTGGTGCCGAGAGCGCGCCGCACTTCGTCGGCCTCGGCGAGGCTCACGCCGGTGGTGACCGAGACGATGCGCAGCACCTGCTCGTGAAAGACGACGACGCCCCATGTCTCGGCGAGCGCCGGCTTGAGGCTGGAGTGCAGGTAGCGCGGCTCCTTCCAGCCCTGGCGAGCCTCGAGGAAGGGAGTGATCATGTCGGACTTGACCGGGCCGGGCCGGAACAGGGAGATGTCGATGATGAGGTCCTCGAAGGTCGAGGGGGCGAACTTGCCGATGAGTTCGCGCTGGCCGGGGCTCTCGATCTGAAAGCACCCGAGGGTGGCGGTGGACTGCACGAGCTCGAAGGTGGCCGGGTCGTCCAAGGGCACGCAGGTGCGGTCGTCGAGGTCGACGCGCGTCTGTTCGACGCGGGCGATCTCGTCGACGGCGTAGGCCATGGCCGACTGCATGCGGATGCCGAGGACATCGAGTTTGAGCAGGCCGAGGGCCTCGACGTCGTCCTTGTCGAACTGGCTCATCGGAAACCCCATCCAGCTCGCCTCGACGGGGGTGCGGCGCAGCAGGCCGAGGCCGGAGAGCACGACCCCGCAGGGATGCAGGGCGATGTGGCGGGGCATGCCGTCGAGGCGTTCGACGAGGTCGAAAAGCACCTCCATGCGGGGCGCGGTCAGACCCATTCCGGCGAGTTCGGGCAGCTCGGCGATGGCGGTGCGGGCGTCGCGGGCGCGAATGTGCGGAAAGGCCTTGGCGATGACGTCGACCTCGATGGCAGGAAGGCCGAGCGCCGACCCGACATCGCGGATCGCGTGCCGCACCCGGTAGGTCTCCATCATCGAGACGCACGTGACGCGTTCGCCGCCGAACCGGTCGAGGATCAGCTCGTACATCTCGGTGCGGCGTGCGGATTCGACGTCGATGTCGATGTCGGGCAGTTGCGCCCGCAGCGGGGTGCAGAACCGTTCCATGAGCAGGTCGTGGCGCAGGGGGTCGATGCCGCTGATGCCGAGCAGGTGGTTGACCAGGCTCCCGGCGCCCGAGCCGCGGGCCGCGACCCGCACGCCCGCGTCGCGGATGAGGTCGCACACGACGGCGACGGTGAGGAAATAGGTGGCATACCCGAGGGAGGCGACGACCCTGAGTTCGTCGTCGAGACGGTCCTGGATGCGGGTCAGCTCGGCGTCGCGGGCGTGCGGATAACCGCGGGTGATCGCGGCGCGGCAGCGGTCGGTGAGCACCTGCTGCGGGTCCTGCCCGGGGCGCAGCCCGAGCACCTCGGGCTCGGGTAGGTGGACCGAGCCCAGGCCGATGTCGCGGCGGGGGTCCTGCACGCATTCGCAGGCCAGGGCGCAGGTGACGTCGAGGAGCATCCGGGCCTCGCGGGC
>DAMDJY010000185.1:0-219 GCA_032100225.1 Mobilicoccus sp. | reverse complement strand
GGGTGTGGCGTGCCGCACGGCGCCGGTGAGGACGCACGGAACGCCGAGGTCACGGGCCAGGCCCCACAGTCGCCGCGCCTGCACGGCGCTGCGGATCCGCCCGGGTGGGGCGTCGTGGCAGGTGACCTCGACGACCAGCGCGTCACCGAGCAGCGCCTTCCATCGCAGCAGCAGCTCGCGGGCGCGGACGGGGTCGGTCCGCACGAAGCTGGCGATGGC
>DAMDJY010000184.1:0-5917 GCA_032100225.1 Mobilicoccus sp. | reverse complement strand
GAGCAGGAATCCGCCGACGAGCAACACCAACAGCAGCGGCAGCAGCCACGCCAGGGCCGAGTGGTTGGACTCGGGCTCGCGAGCGACCTCCCGACGCGGCGGCGGGGAGGCGGAGGCTCCCACCGGGGCCACCTGGGTGCGCGGGGAGAGTCGCTCGGTGGTGGCGATGGGCGCCGTCACGGGAAAACCGCTGGTGGGGGCGCCGCGCAGGTTGTCGGCGAGGGCCCGGGCGCTGCGTGGTCGGTCGCTCGGGGCCTTGGCCAGGCACGACATGATGACGGCGGCCAGCGACGGGGGAACCGTGTCGGGCAGCGGAGGCGCGGGCGTGGTGACGTGCGCCATTGCCGTGGCGACCGGCGACCCCTCGTCGAAGGGGCGGCGTCCGGTGAGCATCTCGTAGGCCACACAACCCAGGGCGTAGATGTCGCTGGCCGGGGAGACGGGCTGGCCCGTGGCCTGCTCAGGCGAGATGTACTGGGCCGTGCCCATGACCTCACCGGTGCGCGTGATCGGCACGGCATCGGTGGCCCGGGAGATGCCGAAGTCGGTGAGTTTCACCTCGCCGCTGGGCTTGACCATGATGTTCGCCGGTTTGACGTCGCGGTGGATCACGCCGCGCTCGTGCGCCGCCTGGAGGGCATGCGCGGCCTGCGCGGTGATCGAGATCGTGCGCTCGGCCGAGAGAGTGCCGTGCTCGGCGATGATCGCCGACAGCGGTTCGCCGCGGACGAGCTCCATCACGAGCCAGCTGGCGCCTTCGTCCTCGCCGTAGTCGTAGACCGCAGCGATGTTGGGGTGGGAGAGGGCGGCAGTGTTGCGCGCCTCCTCCCGAAAACGCTGCGCGAAACCGGCCTGGTCGGCCAGGGCAGGGCTGAGCAGCTTGATGGCGACGATCCGTCCGAGGACCTGGTCCGTGGCTTCCCAGACCTCGCCCATCCCACCCACGGCGATGCGCTCGCCCAGGGTGTACCGATTGCCGAAGACAGCTCCGGTCTGAAACTTCATGGGGCGATCACTGCTCTCATCACGTCTCGGGCGATCGGCGCGGAAATCCGTCCTCCGGCCGCTTCACTACCGGCATTGCCACCGTCTTCGACGACGACGGCAACGGCGATCTTCGGGTCGTCCGCAGGCGCGAACGACATGAACCAGGCGTGCGGGTTGCGGCCTTCGCCGTGCTCCGCGGTGCCCGACTTACCGGCCACCTCGACACCTTCGATGCGGGCGCGTTTGCCGGTGCCGTCGGTCACGACCTGGCGCATCATCCGGTTCAACGCCTGCGCCGTGCCCTTCGACACCGCCCGCGACAGCTCCTTGGGGGCGGTCTGGTCGAGCACGGTCAGGTCCGACCCTCGAGTCTGACGCACCAGATAGGGTTGCATGACCACGCCGTCGTTGGCCACGCCGGCCGCGATCATCGCGACCTGCATCGGAGTGACGCGCACGTCGTACTGCCCGATGGCGGTGAGCGCCTCCTGCGGGGTGTTCATCTGCTCGGGCACCTGAGCGGGGGTGACGTTCATGGGTACGGCGAGCTCCGTGCCGAACCCGAAGGCGGCGGCCTGCTCCTGCATCGCCTGGGCGCCGAGCTCCATCCCGAGCCAGCCGAACGCCGTGTTGCACGACATCGCCAGAGCGCGGGTCAACGTGACGGTGCCGCCGTCGCACGAGCCGCCGCCGGAGTTGGGCAGGTCGGTCGTGGTCTGCGGGAGACGCAGTTGGGCCGGGCCGGGCAGCTGCGAGGACTCCTCGAAGCGCTTGGACTCCAGCGCGGCTGCGGCGGTGACGACCTTGAACACCGAGCCGGGCGGGTAGAGGTCTCCACCGATGGTGCGGTTGACGAGCGGACGACCGGGGGCGGAGTTGAGCTCCTCCCAGGCGGCCTGGACCCGCGCGGCGTCGTGGCCGGCGAGGCGGTCGGGGTCGTAGTCGGGGTGGCTGACCATGGCGAGGATCGCGCCGGTGCGGGGGTCGAGCGCGACCACGGCTCCACGCTGATTGCCGAGGCCCTCTTCGGCCGCCTTCTGTGCGCGGGGGTCGATGGTCAGCTCGAGGTTGATGCCGCTGGTGCGCCGGCCGGTGAGCATGTCTCCGAGGCGGCGGAAGAACAGGGCGGGGTCGTCACCGGTGAGGAGCTTGTCGGAGGCGCTTTCCAGCCCGCCACCTGCGCCGTAGATGAAGGAGTAGTACCCGGTGACGTGGCTGTAGGTGGGGCCTTCGGGGTAGCTGCGCTGGTAGGAGAACTCGTCGTCGGTCTGGCGGCTCAACGCCACGGCCTGGGTGCCCACGAGGATCTGGCCGCGCTCGCGGCTGTAGCTGGCGAGCAGGGTGCGGCGGTTGCCCGGGCGGTCGCGCAGCTCGTCGGCCTGGACGAACTGGATCCACGTCGAGGCGATGAACAGCGAGCAGAACATGAGGGCGATGACCAGGGCCAGACGCCGGATGGGGTTGTTCATACCGACACCGCCACCTCTCCGCGAGGCGGGGTGGGCGGGGCAGGCGCGGCCGGCGGAACGGGGCGGCGGGCGTGGTCGCTGATGCGCAGCAGGATCGCGACGATGGCCCAGTTGGCCAGCAGCGACGACCCACCCTGGGAGAGGAACGGGGTCGTCAGACCGGTCAGCGGGATGACGCGCGTGACGCCACCGACGACGACGAACACCTGCATCGCGATGGAGAACGACAGGCCCGTGGCCAGCAGTTTTCCGAATCCGTCGCGGGTTCCCAGTGCCGTGCGCAGGCCACGCTCGACGAGGAGCACGTAGAGCATGAGGATCGCGAACAGGCCGACCAGGCCCAGCTCCTCGGCGAAGCTCGGGATGATGAAGTCGCTCTCGGCGAAGTACGTCAGGTAGGGGTGGCCCTGCCCCAGGCCGGTGCCGAGCAGGCCGCCGGCACCCATGCCCATGAGGCCGCGGACGAGCTGGTCGCTCTGCGCGAGGGCCTCGGGAGACCACGGGTCGAGCCAGAACATGACGCGCTGCTGCACGTGCGAGAACAGGAGGTAGGCCAGGTAGGCGCCACCGGCGAACAGGCACAGCCCGATCGCGATCCAGCTCACCCGCTCTGTGGCGACGTACAACATCGCGACGAACAGGCCGAAGAACAGCAGTGACGAACCGAGGTCACGCTCGAGGACGAGCACGAGGAGGCTTGCGATCCAGGCGATGAGGATCGGGCCCAGGTCGCGCGCTCGCGGCAGCGGAAAGCCGAGGACCTTGCGCCCGACGAGGGAGAGCGCGTCGCGGGTCTGCACGAGGTACCCGGCGAAGAACACGGCCAGCAGGATCTTGGCGATCTCGCCGGGCTGGAACGAGAACGGGCCGATGCCGACCCAGATGCGGGCGCCGTAGTTCTCCTTGCCGATGAACGGCATGAGGGGCAGCAGCAGGAACAGCAGGCCGGCGGCCATCGTCGTGTACGTGTATCGGCGCAGGTGACGGTGGTCGCGCAGGAAGACGAGGACCAGGGCGGCGACCACGACGGCGAGGGTGCTCCACATGACCTGGCGGCCGGCCATCACGCTCTCGGGGCCCTTGGCGAGGTCGAGTCGGTGGATCATCACCAGTCCCAGGCCGTTGAGCAGCGCGGAGATCGGCAGCATCAACGGGTCGGCGTAGGAGGCACGCCAGCGCAACACGATGTGAAAACCGATCGTGAGGGCCAGCAGGGTGCCGCCCTGGGTCAGCAGGTCGATCGGCACGGCCTCGTTGACGCCGAGGCCCACCGAGACGTAGGCGAGCAGGACGATGCCGACGGCCAACACGATGAGGAGGAGTTCGACGTTGCGCCGGGTGCGGGGGACGAACTGGCTGACGGTGGTCACGTCCCCTCCGATCCGCACGCGGTGCCCTTGCTGCGCTGTTCGCGGCAGGACTCGGCGATCTGTCGGAGGCCTTCGACGCGGGCCTGTGCCTCGGTGAGGTCGGTGACCACGATCCGGTTGTCGACGGCGCCACGCTCGAAGGGTGGGAGGTCGGTCAGGGGGATCCCGCTGCCTTGCTCTATGGAGGACAGGTGGATGGGGCCGAGGTCCTGCGGGAGGCCGCGGTAGATGGCCACCTGGGCGCCGTCGTCACCGATGTAGAACTGCGTGCGCGTCCAGTCCCAGGCGGCGAACAGGGAGGCGCCGAGGGCCAGGAGGACGACGGCGAGGACGGCGACGGGCTTGATCCACCGACGCCGGTGGGCGGTCGGTTCGCTGACCTCCTCGGCGGGGGTGCCGAGTGCCTCGCGGCGGAGCGCAGCGGCCTTTGCCGCAGGTGAGAGGGCGATGGCCTGGGTGTCGCCCTGTCGTTCGGCGACGGCGCCGACGATGATCGGCTGGCTCGCGGGGCTGCTGGAGGAGCTGACGATGTCACCGATGACGACGGTGACGTTGTCGGGGGCGCCGGCGCGCAGTGCGAGATCGACGAGTTTGGCGGCCGTCTCGTCGGGGTCGAGACCACTCTTGACGACTTCGGCCACGGTGTCGCGGCCGACGTAGTCGGACAGTCCGTCGGAGCAGATGAGGTAGCGGTCGCCGATGCGGGCTTCACGGATCGAGAGGTCGGGCTCGTCCTCGGGAGCCCCGGTGAGGACCCGCGTGACCAGGGAGCGTTGCGGGTGGTGTTCGGCCTCGTCCTCGCTGATGCGTCCGGAATCGACCAGGGTCTGCACAAAGGAATGGTCGCGCGTGATCTGCGTGAAGGTGCCCTCCCGCAGCAGGTGGGCGCGGGAGTCGCCGATGTGCACCAGCGCGAGACCCGTCGAGCCGCAGCGCATGAGGGCGGTGAGGGTGGTGCCCATGCCCTTGAGCTCCGGGTCGGCCTCCATCCCGGCCGTCAGCGAGGCGTTGGCCTGCGCGAGGGTGCGGGCGAGGATCTCGAGGGCGTCGTCGGCGCCGTGGCTGTCGCCGTCGAGAGGCGCGAGGCGCGCGAGCACCAGCGAACTCGCGACGTTGCCGCCTGCGTGTCCGCCCATGCCGTCGGCGACGGCGAGCAGATGCGGACCGGCATAGCCGGAGTCCTCGTTGCGGCTGCGAACCAGACCGACGTCGGTGCGTGCCGCGTAATGGATGGCGAGCGTCATCGTCACCGGCCCAGTTCGAGGACCGTGGTTCCGATGCGAATCTGCGTGCCCTCCTTGAGCGGAGTGGGGACGGTGATGCGGTGCCCGTCGACGAAGGTGCCGTTGGTCGAGTCGAGGTCTTCGACCAGCCACGATCCCTCGTGATAGACGCGGGCGTGCCTCCCGGAGGCGAAGTCGTCGTCGATGACGAGGGTGCATTCGGGGTTGCGGCCGAGGAGGACGCCGGATTCCTTGAGAGGCACGGTGGAGCCGCGCAGGCTGCCTTCGACCACGGCGAGGACGGAGAGGGGTCGGCGTCCGCGGCCGCGCAGGCGGGGCGCGTTCTCGGTGGGGCGAACCCGGCTGCGGCCGTTCTCGCCGCGCTGGACGATGCGGGTGCCGTAGAGGTCGCTGCGGATGACTCCGACGACGCTGAAGACGAACACCCACAGCAGGGCGAGGAGGCCGAGTCGCGCGACCGCGAGGGTCAGCTCACTCACCATCAGCGCTCCCCGAGCCGCACCGACAGGCTGGAGCGGCCGACCGTGATGCGGTCGCCCTCCACGAGGCGGGCCGTGGTGATGCGCTCGCCGTTGACGAAGGTGCCGTTGGTGGAGCCCAGGTCGCGGATGCTCGTGATCAGGTGGGGGCCGTCGTGGGTGACACGCAGTTCGCAGTGGCGGCGGCTGATGCCCGAGTCGGGGAGGGTGATGTCGGCTTCGGCGTCGCGGCCGATGATCGTGATGGCCGACAGCAGGGGGTAGGAGTCGAGGCCGAGTTCGAGCCAGGGGCGGCGGGTCGCCGGGCGAAGATCAGGGGCGACGCTGCCGACTCGGGCGGTGGGTTCGGGGGACGGCCGCGTGGGCGC
>DAMDJY010000183.1:4087-5937 GCA_032100225.1 Mobilicoccus sp. | reverse complement strand
GTTCGGCGTCCGCGGAGGCCGTGGGCCCTCGCGCCTCGCCGCGCGCGCTCGGTCTGGTTCGAGTTGAATGCCAGGTATGGCCCCATCGAAGACCTCTGCGGACCCGTCGTCCCCCGGGCTGCGGCGTGAAGTGGGCACTGTCGCCCTGTTTCTGTTCATCCTCGGTGACGTGTTGGCGCAGACCTGGGTCCTCGGTCTGCCGATGCTCGGCGTCGGCGCGCTCGGTGCGCTCCTCGCCGCCCGCCACACCCGACGCTCCGGCGCGGCCCTGCACGGCACCCCCGCTGTTTCTGCACAGCCCGCCGGGGACACCCCTGGCGCGGTCCGCTCCTGAAGGAGAACGACGTGACCTCGCTCTGGCTCGACGGACGCCCCGCCATCCCCACCGACACCCTCGACCGTGACTCGTACGACGTCGTCGTCGTCGGTGCCGGACTCACCGGCCTGACGACGGCCCTCCTGCTCGCCCGGGGTGGACGCAGCGTCGCCGTCCTCGAAGCGCGCGAGGTCGGTGCAGTGACCACCGGCAACACGACGGCCAAGCTGTCGCTCCTACAGGGCACCAAGCTGTCGACGCTGCGAAAGTTCCAGTCCCAGCAGGTCGCCCAGGCCTACGTCGACGGCAACCTCGCCGGTCAACGGTGGCTCCTCGACTTCTGCGACACCCATGACGTACCCGTTCAGCGCCGCGACGCGGTGACGTACGCGGCGAGGGCCGGTGCTCAAGTCCGGCGCGCGCGCCAGGAGTACGACGTCGCTCGAGAGCTCGGCCTGCCCGTCCGGTGGGAGGACTCGCCCGACCTGCCGGTGCCCAGCGCCGGCGGAGTCGTCCTGCCCGACCAGGCACAGTTCGACCCGATGGACGTCCTCGCGGCCCTCGCTCGCGAATTCCGCACTGCCGGAGGGACGCTCGTCGTCGGACACCGGGTCGTCGGGGCGAGCAAGGTGGGGTCGCCCAAGCTCCAGCTCGACGACGGACGCACCGTCGCCGCGGGCACGGTCGTCCTCGCCACGGGGGCTCCGATCCTCGACCGCGGTCTCTACTTCGCCAAGCTGGAGCCGATGCGCTCCTACGGGCTGGCGTTCGAGCACCCCGCGGCCCCGGCGGTCATGGCGCTCTCGACGGAGTCGTCGTCGCACTCCCTGCGCGACGCCCCAGGCGGGGTTGCGGGAACCCGGTTGCTCGTCGGCGGGGCCGGCCACATCGTCGGTCGCTCACGCTCGGAGGAGAAGGGTCTCGACCGGCTGCGGTCCTGGACCGAGCGTCATTTCCCTGGCGCCGTCGAGACACATGCGTGGTCGGCGCAGGACTACGCGACGCACGACCACATCCCCTACGTCGGCGTGCTCCCTGGTGGGGGCGGCAAGTACTACGTCGCGACCGGTTACGACAAATGGGGGATGACCAACGCCGTCACGGCCGCGCTCAACCTCCAGGGACAGCTCGACGACACGATGCCGTTGTGGGCCGAGACCCTCGGCCACCGCATCACCGGCCCCAAGGGCGTCGCCCGGGTGGCCAAGGCGAACGCCGCGGTCGGGGTCGCCGGTGCCGTCGGAGTGCTGGGGGCAGCCGTCCGCCGTGCGACGGACAAGCCGCCGGCCGAGGGCGAAGGCCGCCTCGAACGCGAAGGGGCCTCGCCGGTCGCGACGTCGACCATCGACGGCCGAACGTGCCGGGTCAGCGGTCTGTGCACTCACCTCGGCGGCGTCCTGGAATGGAACGACGCCGAGATGTCCTGGGACTGCCCGCTCCACGGCTCCCGGTTCACCACCGACGGAACCGTGCTCGAGGGGCCGGCCGTGAAGCCGCTCGCCCCGCGAGACTGACCCCGCCACCGACGAAACGC
>DAMDJY010000183.1:0-4077 GCA_032100225.1 Mobilicoccus sp. | reverse complement strand
GGATTTCCCCCCATGCGTACCGCAGAGAAGGTGTCCTGAGGGTGGGAACCGCCTGTTCGAGCGCGCAGGGGCTCAGCTCACCGGCAGGGCCGCTGCCCCGTGGACCCGCCAGATGGCGTGTTCGTAGGCGGTGAGGCGGACGCTCCGGTCGTCCTTGCGATGGGCGGCCACCATCTCGATCTGCCTCGACCCGCCCCCGTGGTCGGCGAATTCCGTTGTGTCGATGCGACCCACGGCTTTGACGACCGCGTCACGGCCACGTCCTGGTCTCGAACGTCCTGAAAGATCACCCCTACCCGTTCGACCCCCGGCAGGTCCGTGTGAGGGCGACAGATGACGACCGCGTTGCGTGCGCCCCCACCTCAAACCGCATGCGCGCGCATGCGGTTTGAGGTGGGGGAGGTTCACAGGGACGCCGATCGTTCGGCAGACTCGTCCTCATGTCCGATGACGAGCAGCTCCTTGCCGAAGCCACCCAGTGGGCAGCCAAGAAGAAGCGGCCCTTCGACGCCGACCTGGTGCAGAAGGTCGTCGACCTGCGGCGGAACTACGACGCGCACGAACCGGGGTCGTGGCCGGTCGGGTCGGCCGAATCACTGGTGCTGGTGCGGTGGCCTGCGCATGGGCCGCTGGAGGTGCCCGACCCGGAGGAGTTGACGGGGACGTTGGACACGTTCTGGCGTTTCTTGCGCGGGACCGGTCGGATGAGCGGGACCTCCGCAGCCCCGGCCGATCTGGTCAAGGAACTCCGACGGGCGCTGCCCCGCATGGCCGGGACCGCGGCGGATCGCGCCAACTGGGGCCAGGGGCGGGTCTTCCAGGACTTCGGCCGCACCATCGGCGTCGACCTCGAGGGCGCGTCCTCCCAGGAGGAGCTCGAGGCGGCGATGACACAGATTCAGACGCAGTGGAACGCGCTGCCCATGGACGAGCGCATCGCCCTCATGCCCGACCCGTCGCCCAAGAGCGTCGAGGGGGTGGCTCTGACCGGCTTGTTGCAGGGCGGCGAGGTGCCTCCGTGGGACGACGAGGACGATCTCGCGCCCGTCGTCGATCTCGCTGCGCGGCGCACCGGCGGCCCGGCTGTTCCCGAGGACGCCGCTGCCGCGCTGATCGAGGAGTTGATGCGCAGGGGCGCCGATCCACAGGCGGTCCTGCAGGCGCTCACCGGCGGCAGAGGGTTCGGCCTGGAGCAGCCCGAGCCCGTACTGAAGCCCGCGCGGGACGAGCCGGTCGTGTACCGCATCCGGGTCGGTCTGGTGGATACCGAGCCGCCCGTCTGGCGCTGCCTGGACCTGCCGAGTGACCTCCACCTCGACCGCCTCCACCTGGTTCTGCAAGCCGCGATGGGCTGGATGGACGTGCACCTGCACGCCTTCTGGCTGGAGGCCGACGGCCGTCAGGCCGTCTTCGAGACGGACGGTGACGAGGCGGCCAGTTGTGGCATCCACGAGGGCGATGTTCGCCTCGATCAGGTTCTGTCCGAGCCAGGTGACTGCATCAACTATGACTACGACTTCGGTGACGGGTGGGAGCACGTCGTCACGCTGGAGAAGATTCTCACCGAGGGCGAACCGGGTGTCGTCGGCGGGGCGCGGGCCTGCCCGCCGGAGAACTGCGGTGGTCTTCCGGGGTACGAGCAGCTCGTCCGCAATGTCGCCGAGGGTGAACTGCCGGAGGCGTTCGACTCCCAGGACGACCTCGACGCGTGGCTTCCGCCCGACTGGGATCCCGAGGACTTCGACGTCGATGACGCCGACACGGACGTCAAGGCCGTGCTCGCCGGCGGCTGGGCGGGGATTCCCGATCTCGACACCCTCGACGAAACGCTGGCGTCGATGCTGACCCGCGCGCGTGGAACGGCCGTCGGGAACCTGCTGGCGGACATCGCCGTTCTCGCGTTGGACGCCGACCCGCAGGACGACCCGTTCCGCGATCTCGATGCGGAGATCGCCGCATGGATGCGGCCACTGCAGGTGCTGCTCGATGTCGTCGGTGACGGTGTGGACCTCACCGGCGCCGGCTACCTGCGCCCTGCGGCCGTGGAGCAGATCTTCACGCGCCTCGACATGGGCAGTCAGTGGATCGGCAAGGGCAATCGGGAGGATCTGACGCCGCCGGTCGCCGACCTGCGCCGACTCGCTCGACTGCTCGGGCTCGTGCGGGTCGTCAAGGGGCGGCTGGTGCCGACCAAGGCCGGTCGGGACCTGCGCGACGACCCCCGCGGCCTGTGGACGTGGATCGCCGGGCGCCTTCCGGCAGGAGGGGACGGACGTCTGGAACCGGCCATGATGCTGCTTCTCGCGGTGGCGGGCGGCGAGATTCCCTCCGAATTCGGCGAGGACACGGGTGACGTGCTGGTGGGCATCGGGTGGAACGGCGGCAGTTTCACGGGGAAAGAGGCCAACGCCGCGATGAGCGCGACGTGGGAGATCCTCTCCCTCATCGGGGGGATCGACTGGCAAGGAGAGGTCACCGACCTTGGTCACACCCTCGCCGAGACGGCGATCCGCACACGGGGGTGAGGCGCTGAGAGGGTGGAGGACCCGATCGGGTGCCGGGTCTCGGCCCGAGACCGGTGTGCGTCGTCCGACACCGGATCCTCCACCGCCTGAGGTCCCCGACGAACTGACCGGGAAGGGATGTCGGCGCGGTCTCCTACGCTGGCGTCGTCGATCGGGGAGGTGCTCATGGACGAGGAGCTCTCGCAGTTGCCGGTGGAGAGCTCGCGGTTCGACGGGCCGGGCTTCTTCGTCCTCGACGAGCCCGAATCGGCCCTGTCCTTCTCCGCGCAACTCGCCCTGCTGTCCCACCTCCTGGCCGTCACCGCCGACGGCCGATCCCAGGTGATCCTCTCCACCCACTCACCCGTCCTCGCCTCCCTGCCCGGCGCACGGGTGCTCGAACTCGGGTGCTCGAACTCGGGGAGTGGGGGTACCGCGAAACGGCTTGGGAAGAATTCGAACTCGTCGACCACTACCGCCGATTTCTTGCTGGGCCGGAGCGGTATCTGCGGTACTTGCAGTGAAGGCGCAGCCAGGGGCGCACGCCTGTCGTCGAGCGGCCGCATGTTTACGGTGACCGCTCCGCCGTCGCCTCTTCCTTCGCACACCCAGGCCGGAGTTTCGTCGCGTGCAGTCGTTGCGTCGCCGGCGTCATCGTCGTGCCTCGGGCGACGTGGGTGGAACTCGTGACACGGTGCCCACAGGGCGGCCTGTGGGGCCGGCGGAACACGTCCTTCTCCTGACAGGATCAGAGCGTGACGAACGAACCGGTCGAGCTGTGGCTGCCCAGCCGCGAGGAGGCTCTGCCGGAATGTCTTCTTGGCGTGCCGCTTCTCGTTCTCCCGCGTGGTGAGAGCTTCTTCGGCTTGGCCACGAGCTCGGTCTTGACGCCGCTCACGTGGGGCGATTCGGTCAGGGCGGTGCCCCATCCCGATGGCGGCTACTCGGTGACGGCGCTGGCAGCCGCGGGACCGCATCTGCGGGTCGTCCTCACTCACGCGGTCGGATCGCCCGCCATGCGAACTCGCACGACGGCCGCGGCCTGGGCCGAGCAGGGTGCGGTTGCCGTCGAGTCCCTTCCGGGGCTGTTCGTCATCGCATGGCGGGCGGGCGTCACGGTGGACGATGTCGCCGAGCTGATCGCGGAGGCGCCTCGTTCGGAGGGTTGGGAAATCGTCGAGGCGTGGGCACCTGAAGATCGCACGCCTGAAGCGCTCGCGGCCGACCTCGAACGCTGTTGACCTCTACGGCGGGCCATCTCCTGCCGCGTCGGATGCCTACCATGGGTGCGTGACGACGGCGCGCCGTGTTCCGTGGACAGTGGACGAGATCCTCGTCGCTGCCGAGCTTGTCGTGCGCCATGGCTGGGAGGACTTGCGGGAGTGGAACCCCGAGGTCATCGAACTGAGTCGCCTCCTGCGGGCGCTGCCACAGCATGCGGCGTTCGTGGCCGATGAGACCTTCCGCAGCCCCAAGAGCGTGTCGCGCAAGATCACCGACCTCTACACGGCGCGTCCCGTGTCAACGGCGGCTGAAAATTGAGCAGGTTTCGACGGGTGAAATTTGAGCACCT
>DAMDJY010000182.1:4071-5983 GCA_032100225.1 Mobilicoccus sp. | reverse complement strand
CAGGGGCGACACGTGCCCGGCCGACCCTCCTCCGGCGAGGACGACGGATCGCATCAGCGGGCCTTTCGATCGACGGAACGCAGGCGGGGAGCAGCGGTGGCGCCACCGCGAGAACGGCCTGCGCGGCGGTCACGCAGCCCGGTGACGGTACGGCGCCACATGGTCGGGCGGGCGGCGAGGGCCTGATGACAGGCGGGCTCGCTGCGGGCGAAGGCGATGACCATGCCGAGCGCGCCGAGGTTGGTCATGAGGGCCGACCCGCCGTAGGACACCAGCGGCAACGGCACACCGATGACGGGCAGCAACCCGATGACCGAGCCGATGTTGATCATCGCCTGGGCGAGGATCCACACCATGACGCCGGTGGTGGCGAGCCGCACGAACTGGTCGTGGCTGCGCAGCACGATGCGGTAGCAGGCGAGGGCGAGCAGCGCGTACAGGGCGAGCACGAGCAGCGTGCCCCAGAGGCCCAGCTCTTCGCCGATGATCGCGTAGATGAAGTCGTTGTGCGGCTCGGGCAGCCACAGCCACTTCTCGACGCTCTGCCCCAGTCCGCGGCCGAGGATGCCGCCGTCGGCGAGCGCGAACTGGCCGTGGCGCGTCTGCCAGCACTGGTGGACGTCGGTGCAGTTGAGCCAGTCGTTGATGCGGGTCATGCGGTTGCCGCTGCCGAAGACGAGGCCCGCCACGCCGAGAGCGCCGAGGGCGCCGACTCCGGCGAACATCTTCCACGAGACCCCGGCGGCCCACATGATGCCGCCGACGATGCCGATCATCACCAGCGCCGTTCCGAGGTCACGACCGAAGAGGACGAGCCCGATGATGATCGCGCTGAACGGCACGAGCGCGGGAACCACGACGTGCTTCCAGTCGGCCAGCTTGCGTCGCTTGGTGGCGAGCGCGAGGGAGCAGCAGAGGATGAGCGCGAACTTGCCGAACTCCGAGGGCTGCAGACGAAGCCCGGCCACCTGCACCCAGTTGCGGTTACCGCCGACGGAGACGCCCAGACCGGGCACGAACACGAGGAGCTGCAGGACCACCGCGATGATGAACACCGGGAGGGCGAACTTGCGCCACGTCGCGACGGGTACCCGGGAGGCGATCATCGCCGCGACTCCACCGCCGGCGGCGAACACCGCCTGCCGGGCAAAGAGGCTGTACGGGGGCTTTCCCGCGACCAGCGAGGTCATGTACGACGCCGAAAGCACGACCACCAGACCGATGATCGTGAGGCTCGAGATCATCGCGATGAGCAGGTAGTACGTGGACAGCGGCGACTCCAGTCGCGCCCAGAACGGGTGCGGCTCCGGGGGGCCACCACCGTCGATGTCACCGCTGTGGGCGGGTCGCCTTGTCGAGGTGCTCATCGGTCTGCCTCCTCGGCTCGCTCGGGTGGGGCGTGGATCAGCGACCCAGGTGTGTGCGGACGGCCTGGGCGAAGGCGTCGCCGCGGGCCTCGTAGTTGCGGAACATGTCCATCGATGCGGCCGCAGGCGCGAGGAGGACGACGTCCCCCTCCTGCGCGAGCTCTCCGGCCGCGCGGACGACGACGTCCATCGCCCCAGTGTCGGTGTCGGTCACGTCGGTGACGGGGACCTGCGGCGCGTGTCGGGCCAGTGCCTCGGCGATCTGGGCGCGGTCGCGTCCCATGAGGACGACACCCCGCAGCCGGGCGGCGTTGTCGCGCACGAGGTCGTCGACGAACTGGACGAGTCCATCGCCCTCATGACGCCGGAGACCTGGGCCAGCCCGCTGGTGTCCGGTCGTGGCGACGACATCATCGCCGCGGACATCCCATGGCTTCGTGCCCGCGAGGCGTTCATCCACGCCCTGGACCTGGGGATCGGTGCGACCGCGCTGGACTCCCCCACCGCGGTCGTCGACCGGCTGTTGAGCGAGGTCCCGGGCATCT
>DAMDJY010000182.1:0-4061 GCA_032100225.1 Mobilicoccus sp. | reverse complement strand
GGCGTTGTCGCGCACGAGGTCGTCGACGTCGGCGCCCTTGAGCAACCCGCCCGCGATCCACACGACCGGGTCGAACGCGCGCAGTGAAGCGGCGGCGGCGTGGGGGTTGGTGGCCTTGGAGTCGTCGATCCACGTGATGCCGCCGCGGGAGGCGACCTCGGTGATCCTGTGCGCCTCGGGCGTGAAGGCCCGCAGGCCCTCACGGACGGCACTGGTGCTGACGCCCGCTGCCCTCGCCAAGGCTGCGGCGGCGAGCGCGTTGGCGACGACGTGGGGTGCGGCCTCGACGCTGCCGCGCCGCAGGTCTTCGATGGTGCCGAGTTCGGCGGCGGACTCACGACGGTTCTCGACGAAGGCGCGGTCGGCGAGGACACCGTCGACGACGCCGACCATCGACAGGCCCGGAACGCCGATGGTGAACCCGATGGCGCGGCACCCTTCGACGACGTCGGCCTCGGCGACGAGCTGCTCGGTGGCGGGGTCCTCCGCGTTGTACACGCAGGCCATGTGGGTGTTCTCGTAGACCCGGCCCTTGGCTGCGCGGTACTCCTGGAGGGAGCCGTGCCAGTCGACGTGGTCGGGCGCGATGTTGAGGCAGGCCGACGCCACAGGCGAGATCGAGCGCTGCCAGTGGAGCTGGAAGCTGGAGAGTTCGACCGCGAGCACGTCGTAAGGTTCGGGGTCGAGCACGGCCTCCATGATCGGCGTGCCGACGTTGCCGACGGCGCGGGTGCGCAGACCGGCAGCGGAGAAGATCGAGGCGAGCATCTGCACGGTCGTGGTCTTGCCGTTGGTGCCGGTGATCGTCACCCAGGGCGCTGCGCCCTCGGGCCGCATCCGCCACGCGAGTTCGACCTCGCCCCACACGGGGATCCCGCGGGCGTCGGCTTCGACGAAAACCGGGGACGTCGGACGCCAGCCCGGGGAGGTGACGACGAGGTCGATGTCCTTCAGGAGTCCGTCGTCCTGCTTCAGCGAGGACTCGTCCAGCGCAGCAGCACCGGCCTCACCGAGCAGCAGTTCGGCGCCCAGGACCTCGAGGATCCGGCAGCGTTCGGACAGTCCCTCAGACGTCCCCGAGTCGACACCGCGCACGACGGCACCGCGTTCGAGCAGGGCGTCGACCGCGGCGAATCCGCTCACACCGAGCCCGGTGACCAGCACGCGCAGTCCGGCCCAGTCGGCGCCGGCATGGTCGAGGGGTCCGGAACGACCGGCAGGTTCTCCCCCGCACGTCACCGCGTTCACAGGGCACCTCCGACGACGATCCACGGCATGTAGAACAGGCCGAGCGCGAGGCCGACGCACATGCCGGCGACGATCCAGAACCGGATGACGATGGTGACCTCGTTCCAGCCCTTGAGCTCGAAGTGGTGCTGCAGCGGCGCCATGCGGAACACGCGCTTGCCCGTCATCTTGAACGAGGCGACCTGGATGATGACCGACATCGTGATGATGACGAACAGGCCGCCGAGGATGACCATGAGCATCTCGGTGCGGGTGGTGATCGCCAGACCGGCGAGTGCGCCACCGAGGGCGAGTGAGCCCGTGTCACCCATGAAGATCTTGGCCGGGGAGGCGTTCCACCACAGGAACCCGACGCACGCACCCATGAGAGCCCCGGCGAAGATCGCGAGGTCGAGCGGGTGCGGGGTCTGGTAGCAGAGCGAGGCGAACGAGCCCGGGCGGGCGCAGCGCTGGTTGAACTGCCAGATGCCGATGAGGATGTACGCGCCGCTGACCAGCACCGTTGCGCCCGTGGCGAGACCGTCGAGGCCGTCTGTCAGGTTGACGCCGTTGCTCGTGCCGGCGATGAGCAGGTTGATCCACAGCACGAACAGCACAGTCCCGATGACCGGGCCCCACATAAAGAGGTCGACGGGCAGGTCGCGCAGGAACGACAGCGACGTCGAGGCAGGCGTGTGTCCGGAGGCGTTGGGGAATTGCAGCGCCAGCACGGCGAAGATCGTGCCGATGCCGAACTGCCCCACGAGCTTCTGCCACGACCGCAACCCGAGGCTGCGGGCCTTCGTGATCTTGATGAAGTCGTCGGCGAACCCGACAAGCCCCAACCCGACCATGAGGAACATGACGAGCAGCGCGCTCGGGGAGACCGGCGTGACCGTGACCAGATGTGCCGCGAAGTAGCCGAGGACGGTGGCCGCGATGATGACGGCGCCACCCATCGTCGGTGTACCGCGCTTGGTGTGGTGGGTCGTCGGACCGTCGTCCCGGATGAACTGCCCGTAGCCGCGGCGCACCAAGAACTTGATGTATAGCGGCGTCCCCAGGAGCGCGAGGACCAGCGAGAGTGCGGTCGCTGCGAGGACGGGTTTCATGCGTGGGCCTCCTGCCCGATCAGGCGGTCGCCGAGAAGTCGGAGACCCGCATCCCTGCTGGACTTGAGTAGGACGATGTCGCCGGGCGCGACGAGGTTCTCCAGCAGGGCCTGGGCGGAGTCCAGGGTATCCACGCGCTGAACCTGCGGCCCGCCGAGGTCGGCGCTTTGCGCACCGTCGGCGATGGCAGCTGCGTCGGGCCCGACAGCGACGAGGGCCTCGATGCCGAGTTCGGCTGCGAGGCGGCCCATTCGGCGGTGTTCCTCGACGGAGTCCGGGCCCAGCTCGTACATTGCGCCGAGCACGGCCACGGCGCGACCGCGACGTTCCATCCGGGCGAGAGTGCGCAGGGCTGCGGACATCGAGTCGGGGTTGGCGTTGTAGGCGTCGTTGACGATGACGACGCCGTCGGCGCGCTCGTGACGCTCCATGCGCCACCGGCTGCCGAGGCGGGCGTCGGCGAGTCGGGCGACGATGTCGTCGAGGCTCATGCCCACTTCGAGGGCCGCGGCGACGACGGCCAGCGCGTTGTCGACCTGGTGCTCCCCGAGCAGCCCCATGCGGACCTCGCGGCGTTCTCCGTCGACGTGCAAGGTGAACGAGGCGGCGCCGGTGGGGCCGAGCGCGATGTCGGTCGCCCGGACCTCGGCCTGCTCACTGCGACCGGTCGTGCGGATACGCGCCGTGGTGGCCGGGGCCATGCCGCGGACGAGGTCGTCGTCGACGTTGAGCACGGCCAGTCCGTCGCTCGGCAGGGCTGCGACCAGCTCGGACTTGGCCTGCGCGATGACCGCGCGGGAGCCGAACTCCCCCAGGTGCGCCGAGCCGACATTGAGCTCGATGCCGATGCGCGGCTGCGCCATCTGCGTGAGGTAGTGCACGTGACCGACTCCGCGGGCACCCATCTCCAGCACGAGAATCCGCGTGCTCGGGGTGATGCGGCAGATGGTCAGCGGCACCCCCACCTCGGAGTTGAGGGAGCCGAGGTTGGCGACGGTCTCGGCGTGGGAGCCGAGCACGTGGGCCAGCAGGTCTTTGGTCGTCGTCTTGCCCGACGAACCGGTGATGCCGACGACGACGAGGCCATCCGCGACCTGGCGCTTGACGACCTCGCGCGCCAGAGCGGCGAAGGCCTCCTGCACGTCGTCGACGAGCACAGCCGGGAGCGCGCCACCTGGGGTGGTGACGAGCGCCGCGACGGCACCGGCCTCGGCAGCGGCGGGGATGTAGGTGTGTCCGTCGGCATGCTCACCGACACGGGCCACGTAGAGGGACCCGGGGCCGGCCTCACGGGAGTCGGTGACGACCGGACCGTCGACGACGAGGGACGCGAGCGTCGCGGCAGCAGTCTCGTCGGGGGCGAGCAGGGTGCCGTGGGTGACCTCGGCGATCTCGCCCAGGGTGAGGGGGATCACCGCGCCTCCTGCTCGATGCGCGACCAGGCGCGGCGTGTGGCTTCGCGGTCGTCGAAGTGGTGGGTCTCGTCGCCGATCTGCTGACCGGTCTCGTGCCCCTTGCCGAGGATGGCGACCAGCCCGGTCGATCCGGCCACGCGCAGCGCCTCTTCGATGGCCTGCTCGCGACCTTCGACGGCGTGGGCCGAGGCCTGCGCGCGGGCGCCGGCGAGGACCTGGGCGCGGATCTCGGCAGGGCCCTCGTGGCGGGGGTTGTCGTCGGTGACGATGACGACGTCGGCGTGCGCAGCTGCGGCGGCGCCCATCG
>DAMDJY010000181.1:0-6056 GCA_032100225.1 Mobilicoccus sp. | reverse complement strand
GCGGCGCGGTGGTGGGTGCAGTTGAGCTCGATGCCGACCGCAGCGCGGCCTTCGCCCGCGTGGATCGCAGCCGCATATGAGCCGAGGGTCTCGGCGAGGACGGCGCTGGCGCCGCCGTGGAGGATCCCGTAGGGCTGCACGTTGCCCTGCACGGGCATGGTGCCGCGCGCGCCGTCGGGGGAGACCTCCTGGATCTCGATGCCCATGCGCTCCATGAGGGTTCCGGTGTAACCGTCGCCGGACACGTGCTGGCCCATCCGACCGAGACTGTTGTCACGGGCGGCATCGGCTACGGCAGTGGCATCGGCTTCGGGCGTCGCGTCGTTCACGCTGTTCTCCTCGGTGGGGCCCGATCAGTGCGGTCGTGATGGGGGCACGACCGGTCTGTCGGTAGGTCCTGTCGGTGGGTGCGTCTAGGCTCGCATGCGTGAGCCGACTTCTCCTTCTCGACGGACACTCTCTCGCCTATCGCGCGTTCTTCGCCCTCCCGGCCGAGAACTTCTCGACGACGACGGGCCAGCACACGAACGCCGTATACGGGTTCACGTCGATGCTGATCAACGTGTTGCGCGACGTCGACCCCTCGCACGTCGCCGTAGCGTTCGACGTGTCACGCCAGACGTTCCGCGCCGAGGAGTACACCGAGTACAAGGCGGGCCGGGCCAAGACGCCCGACGAGTTCCGGGGCCAGGTCGACCTGCTCAAGGAGGTCCTCGACGCGCTGCGCATCCGCCACGTCGAGGTCGACGGGTTCGAGGCCGACGACATCATCGCCACGCTGTCGACGCTGGCGGGGGCCGACCCCGACTTCACCGAGGTCAAGATCGTCTCCGGCGACCGAGACGCGTTGCAGCTCGTCACCGACCGGGTGTCGCTGCTCTACCCCGTGAAGGGGGTCTCGGAGCTGGCCGACATGACCCCGGCCGCCGTCGAGGCCAAGTACGGCGTCACCCCGGAGCGGTATCCCGATCTGGCGGCGATGGTGGGGGAGTCGGCCGACAACCTGCCCGGTGTCCCCGGCGTCGGTCCCAAGACGGCGGCCAAGTGGATCGCGCAGTACGGCGACCTCACGGGCATCGTCACGCACGTCGGCGAGATCAAGGGCAAGGCCGGTCAGTCGTTGCGTGACCACCTCGACAACGTGCTCCGCAACCGTCGTCTCAACGCCCTGGTCCGCGACCTCGCACTGCCGGTCACGCTGGCCGATCTCGAGCGCGCGGCCTGGGACCGCGACGAGGTCCACCGCGTGTTCGACAGCCTGGAGTTCCGCGTGTTGCGCGATCGACTCTTCGCGACGTTCGAGGCTCCGCAGGACGAGGCCGACGCCGCCCTCGAGGTCGACGGCGTCGTGCTGTCCTCCGACGAGGTAGCCGCCTGGCTGGAGACCCACGCCGGGGCCGGTATGCCGGTGGGCGTCGAGGTGCTCGGCACGTGGTCCAAGGGTGAGGGTGACGTCGAGGCTTTCGCGGTGGCGGGGGAGGCCGAGGAGGACGTCGCGTTCTTCCGCGTCGCCGACCTCGAACCGGCTGCTGAGACCGCCGTCGCCTCCTGGCTCGGTGATGCGGCGCGGCCCAAGGTGTTCCACGACGCCAAGCCCGCGATTCGCATGTGCGCCGAACGCGGCTGGCCGGTGGCCGGGGTGGGCGGCGACACTGCGTTGTCGGCCTACCTCGTGCGCCCCGACCAGCGCAGCTACGACCTGGGCGACCTCACCGTCCGCTACCTGCACCGGGAGCTCCTCGCTCCCGAGAAGGAGGCCGCGGGCCAGGGCACGCTCGACTTCTCCGTGGGTGAGGGCGACGCCGAGGCGAACACGGCGATGAGCCGCGCCCGCGCCGTGCTCGACCTGTGGCGGGCTCTGGCCGACAAGGTCGAGGAGACCGGCGGCACCGAGCTCATGACGAGCATCGAGTTGCCTCTCGTCGGCGTGCTCGCGCGCATGGAGGCAGACGGCATCGCGGTCGACCTCGAGGCCCTCGAAAGTCTGGAGTCGCACTTCGCCACGAAGGTCGACCAGGCCCAGTCCGACGCGTTCGAGGCGCTCGGTCACGAGGTCAACCTCGGCTCGCCCAAGCAGCTGCAGGTCGTACTGTTCGACGAGCTAGGCATGCCCAAGACCAAGAAGACCAAGACCGGCTACACCACCGACGCCGACGCGCTGGCCGACCTGTACGCCAAGACCGAACACCCCTTCTTGGAAGCGCTGCTGCGGCACCGTGACGCGGCGCGCCTGCGGGTGACCGCGGAGGGACTCATCAAGGCGGTCGCGGGCGACGGACGGATCCACACGACCTATCAGCAGACGATCGCCGCCACGGGGCGCCTGTCCTCCACCGACCCCAATCTGCAGAACATCCCGATCCGCACCGACGAGGGTCGCCGTATCCGTTCGGTGTTCGTCGTGGGCTCGGGTTACGAGACGCTGATGTCGGCCGACTACAGCCAGATCGAGATGCGCATCATGGCGCACCTCTCCGGCGACGAGGGGCTCATCGAGGCATACGCCAGCGGCGAGGACCTGCTCCGGTTCGTCGGCAGCCGCGTGTTCGGCGTCCCGCCGAACGAGGTGACGTCCGCGATGCGCAGCAAGGTCAAGGCGATGTCGTACGGCCTGGCCTACGGCCTGTCCGCGTTCGGCCTGTCCAAGCAGTTGGCCATCAGCACCGGCGAGGCTAAGGACCTGATGGACGAGTACTTCCTGCGGTTCGGGGGAGTGCGCGACTACCTGCGCCAGATCGTGGCCGACGCCCGCGCGGTCGGGTACACCGAGACGATGTTCGGCCGCCGCCGCTACCTGCCCGATCTCGACTCCGGCAACCGGCAGCGCCGCGAGATGGCCGAGCGCATGGCCCTCAACGCCCCCATCCAGGGCTCGGCCGCCGACATCATCAAGGTCGCGATGCTCGGCGTCGACGCCGGGCTGCGCGAGGCCGGGTTGAGCTCACGCGTGCTGCTGCAGGTGCACGACGAACTCGTCCTGGAGATCGCCCCCGGCGAGACCGAGCAGGTCGAAGCCCTCGTGCACGAGCGCATGGGTGCCGCGGCCGAGCTCGACGTGCCCCTGGAGGTCAGCATCGGCACCGGCCGTTCCTGGCAAGACGCGGAGCACTGATCCCGGGTCTCAAGTGACACGATCGTCACCTTGCGGCTCTACCTCTTCCCCCGTCACGGGAGGACAGTCATCGGTGCGGGGCTCGCCTGTGTCAGGTGCGGTGTCGATCAGAAGAGACCGACGACGTCGCCCTTCTCGTCGATGTCGATCCGCATGGCTGCGGGCGACTTCGACAGGCCGGGCATCGTCATCATGTTGCCGCAAATGGCGTAGACGTAGCCGGCACCGGCGGCGAGGCGCACCTCGCGCACCGGCAGGGTCCAGCCCGTCGGGGCGCCCTTGAGGGTGGCGTCGTGCGACAAAGACATCTGGGTCTTGGCGATGAGGACCGGCAACTCGCCGAATCCCTTCTCCTCGTACAACGTCAGCGACTTCTTCGCCGCAGGGGACAGGTCGATGCCGTCGGCGCCGTAGACCTTGGTCGCGATCTTCTCGATCTTGGTCTCGAGCGAGTCGGAGAACTCGTACGTCGGGGTGAAGTGCACTTCGTCCTCACACGCCTCGACGACCGTCTTGGCCAGCTCGATCGCGCCGTCGCCACCATCGGCGACGTGGGTCGACACGGCAACCCGGGCGCCCATCTCGGTGGCGATCTTCTTGATGACGTCGTGCTCGGAGTCGAAGTCCGTGGGGAAGGCATTGATGGCCACGACGGGCTGAACGCCGAAGTCGCGGATGATCTGGATGTGCTTGCGCAGGTTGTCCGCGCCCGCCTCGACGTCGGCCGGGCTCTCGGCCAGCATGCCCTCGGGCAGCGGCTTGCCCGCCTTGACCTCGTAGCGGCCCGAGTGGGATTTGAGGGCGCGAACGGTGACGACGAGCACGGCAGCCTGGGGGGTGAGTCCGGCCGCGCGGCACTTGACGTTGAAGAACCGCTCGGCGCCCATGTCGGAGGCGAATCCGGCCTCGGTGAGGAGGATGTCACCGGCCTTGATGCCGACGCGGTCGGCGATGATCGAGGAGTTGCCCGTGGCAATGTTGCCGAACGGGCCCGTGTGGATGAACGCGGGCGTGTGCTCGAGCGTCTGCATGAGGTTGGGCATGAGCGCGTCCTTGAGGAGCACGCACATGGCGCCGGCGCAGCCGATCTGCTCGGCGGTGACGGGCGTCTTGTCCTTGGTGAAGCCGACGACGATGCGGCCCAGGCGCTCCCGCAGGTCCTTGAGCGAGGTGGCCAGCGCCATGATGACCATGACCTCGGAGGCAGCCGTGATGTCGAAGCCGGTCTGGCGGGTGACACCGTCGGTCTTGGCGCCGCAGCCCTCGATGATGTGGCGCAGCGAGCGGTCGTTCATGTCCATGACCCGGCCCCACTGGACCTCGTCCAGGCCGAGCTCGTTGCCGAAGTGCAGGTGGTTGGCGACCATGGCGGCGAGCAGGTTGTGGGCGGCGGTGATCGCGTGGAAGTCGCCGGTGAGGTGCAGGTTGAGCGACTCCATCGGCACGATCTGGCTGTAGCCGCCACCGGCTGCGCCACCCTTGATGCCGAACACCGGGCCGAGGGAGGGCTGACGCAGCGCGAGCACCGGCTTCTTGCCGATCTTCGCCAGGCCCTGCGAGAGACCGACGGCGGTCGTGGTCTTGCCCTCGCCCAGCGGCGTCGGCGTGATGGCGGTGACGACGACGTACTTGGCGTCAGGGCGATCGGACATGGCCTCGATGGCGTCGAGCTCCACCTTGGCGACGTGACGGCCGTACGGCACGAGGTACTTCTCGTCGATGCCGACGGTGGCGGCCACCTCGGGGATGGGAGCGAGCTGCGCGGCCTGCGCGATCTCGATGTCTGAAGGAAGGGGCTTCTTGTTGCTGGTCACGTACTCCATCATGCGACGCCCTCGACGGGCGTGTCGGCCAGATCGGGCAGATCCATAGCGCCTCCTGAACAGGTCCGGACCAACCGCTGCTGCTACTCCGGTCCCGCAGGGGTCATCACCGGTCCGGCGTCGTCACCGCGCGGTGGGGCGAACACACACGAAGATGGCAGTGCCGGGCAGATGCCGCCCCCGCAGTGGACTCCACCCACCCCAGGTCTCGGTGTTGCGCTCTGGCCACTCGGGCTCGACGAGGTCGACGAGCTGCAACCCCGCCGCGGTGATCTCCCGGACGCGGTCACCCATGGTCCGGTGATGCTCGGCGTAGTCGAGGTGCTCGCCGCGCCGCTCCGTGTACGGAGTCCGGTCGAAGTACGACATCGTCGCGGTCAGGCCCGCCTCGCCCGGCACGTCCGGAAAGGCCCAGCGGATCGGGTGCGTCGTGGAGAACACGAGGCGCCCGCCCGGCCGCAGCACCCGGGCGCATTCACGCAGGAGACAGGTTGAGTCGGCGACGAACGGGACGGCGCCGTAGGCGGAGAACACGAGGTCGAACGACGCATCGGCGAACGGCAGTGCACAGGCATCGGCCTGGACGAGCGGCGTCGCCGCCGGGCCGTCGGTGATCTGCGTGCGGCCGTCATCACCGATGCGCTCGTGCGCCGGCTCCCACCCCTCCTCGAGAGCCTGGGCCTGCTGCAGCATCCCCATCGAAAGGTCGGAGGCGACGACCCGCCCGCCTCGTGCCGCGACGTATCGGGAGCCCTGAGCCGCTCCGGCGCCGAATTCCAGCACTGTCAGGCCGGCGACATCGCCGAGGAGACCGAGGTCGTCCTCCGTGACGCCTTCGGGGCTCCACACGAGGTCGTCGTCGCCGAGAAAGGCCCCGTGCTCGATGTAGTAGTCCAGGGCTTCGGAGTCCCACCAGTGCCGATTGGCGGCAGCGGTCTCGGCCTCGTCGGCCCGCCCCCGCGTCGCGATTCGGTCCTCTGTCGCCTCGAGGTCGTCGATCGCGTAGGCCTCTGCTGGGTCGAACGGTTCGCCGGTCATGGTCGCCCAGTCTGCTCCAACCGATCCCGCCGAGGTGCCTCATGTCAATATGCCCGCGTGGTGGGTTCGGTGCCTCACGTAGG
>DAMDJY010000180.1:0-6057 GCA_032100225.1 Mobilicoccus sp. | reverse complement strand
TCCCCGTCGCCATCCCGCTCGGTGGAGTCATCGCGGCGCTCGCCGCCGGCTCCTCCGTCATCATCAAGCCGGCCCACCCGACCCCCGGCTGCGTCGAGGTCGGCGTTGCCGCTCTCCACGAGGCCGGAGTGCCGGAGGACGTGCTGCACGTCGTGCGCACCGACGAGCGGGTCACCGGCCGCGCGCTGGTGGAGCACCGCGACATCGACACCGTCGTCCTCACCGGCGCCAGCGAGACGGCCCGCATGTTCGCCGGATGGCGCGCCGGGCACACCCGCGGCCCCCGCGTGTACGGCGAGACCTCCGGCAAGAACGCGCTGATCATCACCCCGGCCGCCGACCTCGACCTCGCCGTCGCCGACCTCGTGAAGTCCGCGTTCGGTCACGCCGGGCAGAAGTGCTCGGCCGCCTCCCTCGGCATCCTCGTGGGATCGGTGGCCACGTCCGCCCGGTTCCGTCGCCAGCTCATCGACGCCGTCGAGTCGTTGCGCGTCGGGTGGCCGCAGGACGTCTCCGTGACGATGGGCCCGATCATCAACGCCCCCGAGGACAAGCTGCGCCGCGCGCTGACCACCCTCGAGCCCGGTGAGAGCTGGATCGTCGAACCCAAGCAGCTCGACGACACCGGTCGCCTCTGGTCACCGGGCCTCAAGGAGGGCGTCAAGCCCGGGTCGTTCTTCCACCTCACCGAGGTGTTCGGCCCCGTCCTCGGCCTCATGACCGCCAAGACCCTCACCGAGGCCATCGAGCTGCAGAACGCCACGGCGTTCGGTCTCACCGGCGGCCTGCACTCCCTCGACGCCGCCGAGATCGGTCAGTGGCTCGAGACGGCCGATGTCGGCAACGCCTACGTCAACCGGCACATCACCGGCGCCATCGTGCGTCGTCAGAGCTTCGGTGGCTGGAAGGAAAGCTCGGTCGGCCCCGGCGCCAAGGCCGGTGGCCCCAACTACATCGCCCAGCTCGGTCGCTGGGAGGCGAACGGTCTGCCCACCCAGGCGGGCCAGTTGCAGGCTCCCATGCGTCGTGCGCTGCGCGCGTTCCTCGGGCTCCTGGCCGACCGTGAGGAGCGCACCTGGTTGCGCGCCGCCGTCGGTAGCGACGCGCACGCCTGGGACACCGAGTTCTCGGTCGAGCGCGACGACTCCAACCTCGTCGTGGAGACCAACGTGTTCCGCTACCGCGCTCACCCGCAGGTGACGGTGCGCACGGCTCCCGGTGCACGCCTGGTCGAGGTGCTGCGGGTGGTGCTCGGTGCCATGGTCACCGGCGCCGACCTGCGCCTCAGCCTGGACCCCGAGACGAGCGCGCTGCTCAAGTCCCTCGACGGCCGCGACGCCGACACCGACGAGGCGCTGCGCATCCTCGCGATGTACGTGCAGGTCGTCGAGTCCGACGACGACTTCCTCCTGCGCATCGAGCGCGGCGACCTCACCGGCCGAGTCCGCCTCGTGGGTGCCTCCGCCGTTCTTCCCGCGCTGCGCGAGGAGGAGGCCCGCGGATCGGTGACGCTGTTCACCGACCCTGTGCTCGCCAACGGACGCCGCGAGCTGCTGTTCTTCCTGCGCGAGCAGGCCATCAGCCGCACCATGCACCGCTACGGCCACCTCGACCGCGTCGAATCGGCGTGATCCTGCACCACCACCAAGGCGTGACTACGCCTGACCGACGAAGGGCTGTTCTCGATCACTCGGGAACAGCCCTTCGTCGATGTGTGGTCAGGGGGTGATGACGGTGGTGCGCACCGAGGTCAGGCCCGGTTTGGCCGGGGTCGAGCCGAATCCGAAGCGCACGGGTGGCGTCACCGGGCGCAGCGCACCGAGGTCGACTCCGTCCCACGAGGCCGCCAGCGACGTGATCGCGTGCAGATCGTGCGCGCCGTAGAACTCCCGGCGCCCGTTGCCGGCCGTCCCTGCCGTGCGCAGTCCGACCAGACGGGCCGGGATGTCCGTCATGCGGCAGAAGGCCGGGGCCGTCGCAATCGGACGCGGAATGGCGCTGAGCAGCCACCCCAGCGGAACGCGGCCGCCCGTCGTGAACACCGCCCGCAACGGACCGGCCGTCACGGTCCACGTCTGCGTCGGCCCGAGCCTCGGAGCCGCGTCGATGTCGCAGGTGACGTCGGTGAGCACCACATCGTCGAACGTGTAGGTCGCTGTGACGAACTCGGCGACGTCCTTGTTCGGCGCGAGCAGGAGTCGGTGCCCGTCGGCGCGTTCGACCATGACGTCGGTGAACGATCCGAGCGGGGATTCGGGCCAGTGCCCCACGACGAGGCGCGTGCCCTCCGCCGTGCCCATTCCGGCGATGAATCCGTCGAAGGCGTTGCGGGTCGCGGCTGCCGGGTTGTGCGCGTCGTGCGTCATCGGTGATCCGCCTCGTTGTGACTGGGGTCGCCGTCGCGTCCGCCCACGTGCTCGGGGATGTCGGCCGAGAACAGGCCGAGGACGAACTCGGGGTCGATGTGGGTGACGAGGCGGCCCCACCCGCGGGCGTTGAGCTCCTCGGTGGCCTCGTTGAAGGCCGCCAGTCCTGAGACGTCCGCGTCGTCGGCCTGCGGGCCCCAGTGAACGAGCACGAGATCGGCGTCCTTGGCGGCGACGTCGTCGATCAGGGCATAGGCGGCCTGCCGATCGTCGGGGGAGAGGTAGTAGAGCACCTCGCTGACGATCACCAGATCCGGCGCCTCGACCAGACACTCGGGCCGAGCCGGGAGTGCGGAGAGCTCGACGCGCACGGCGCCTGTGTCGGCGCCGATATCGGCGCTGCTCAGGCGGGTGCGGGACAGGCTGACGGCCTCGTGGGAGGCGTCGGTGGCGACGACCTGTCGGGCGCGGGCGGTGAGCGCGGCGGTGAGTTCGCCCGTGCCGCATCCGGCGTCCCAGGCGAGGCGGTAGGTGGGGCGCCTCAGGCTGGCGAGCACGGTCGAGATCTTGCGCTGCTCATACCAACTCGTCGCCACCTGCCAGGGGTCGGGATCGCCGGAGTAGAGGCGGTCGAAATTCGGTGCAGGCGTAGTCCCTGTCGTGGGAGTCGTCACCCGACCATGCTCCCACCGAGGGCCGCGGCACGGGAACCGGCTGCTCCTCGGCCGCCCACTCCGAGCGCTGTCAGCCCTAACAGTGCGGGTGTCATGGTTAACAGTCGCGACGGTCAGGCGTGGAGTGTGGCCAGGTCGCGGCGGATGTAGCGCAGGTGCGCCCATTCCTCTTCCAGGATGACGCGGATGCAGTCGCCCGCGGTCGGCACCCACTCGTCGGTGTCGCTCCAGGGGTTGGATGCGGGGGCGTCGAGCTCGTCCTGCGTGACCTCGGCGAGGTAGTCGACGACCCGCTGCTGCCGTTCCGCGCGGACGGCGACGATCTCGTCCCAGCCGGTGGGCTCACGGAAGATCGACATGTCGACACCCATCTCCGCGGCCCCGGTGAACTGCTGCCCGATCGGGTGGAAGGGCTGCTCCTCGCGCCGGATGCCCTTGCCGAGCCAGGCGTCGGTGGCGAGGACGAGGTGGCGCAGCGTCTGCGCGAGCGACCACTCGCCGTCGACACCGGTGTCGCGCAGCTCGGCCGGTGTCGTCTCGACGGTCTCCGCCCACGCTGCACAAACCTTGGTCACGCCGTCGCGGAGGCCTTCGGGCGTCGTTGCTTTCTGCAGCTCACGGCCGGGGAACTGGCGGTTCAGTTCGGTGTCGACGAGCGGCACGACGTCGACCCCGTTGACGAGCAACGTGCCGAAGAACAAGTCGTGGTCGTCTACATCGAGGCCGTCCAGGGTGACGGCGCGCATCGTGACGCCGCTGACGTCGGAGTTGCGCAGCTGCGCACCCTTGAAGCTGCACCGGTCGAAGGTCGCGCCCTCGAACTCCTTGGACTTCGTATAGGTCGTCATGGCACTCATCGTGCCCGCCCGCCGCTCTCACCCGGGGTGGAAACGGTGTGCAGGTCAGGGCTGGGGCGTGAACAGCGCTTCGACCTCGCTGCGGGGGACGTCGGCGACGGATGCGTGCCGCCAGGACGGGCTGCCGTCCTTGTCGACCAGGAGGGCGCGGACCCCTTCACGGAAGTCCGGCTCGTCACCGAATCCGCGGGACAGCATGAGGTCCTGGGCGAGCACGGCCTCCAGTGAACCGAGGCGGGCCGCGCGGCGCAGGGCTTCGAGCGTCACGCACACCGAGAACGGCGAGCGGGCCGCGATGTCGTCGGCTGCAGCGTGTGCCTCCCCCTCGCCGTCGCCGGTCCAGGCACGCAGCGCCTCGAGGATGGCCGCCGCGTCGTCGCCCACATAACAGGCATCGATCCAGGGGCGCTGTGCGCTCAGGGGAGCGGGGTGGCCGGTCGAGCCGAGCTCCTCCGCCGCGGGGAGCTCACCGGATTCCAGCCCGGTGAGGATCTCGGGAAGGCGGGAGGACTGGACGAGCACGTCGGCGATGCCGAGCATCACGGCATCTGCGCCGGTGACGACCGCGCTGGTCAGTGCGAGGTGGGTGCCCATCTCGCCGGGGGCGTTCGCGAGGAGGTGCAGGCCGCCGACGTCGGGAAAGAGACCGATCTTCGTCTCGGGCATGGCGATCTTGCTGCGTTCGGTGACGATGCGCAGATCGGCGTGGGCGCCGATGCCGATGCCGCCGCCCATCGTCGCGCCGTCCATGAACGAGACGACCGGCTTGGGGTAGGCACCGATGAGGCCGTCGAGGACGTACTCGCGCTCGAAGAAGTCCAGCGCGACCGCGGCCTCCTCGGGCGTGCCCATCAACCCACGCCGCACCGAGACGACGTCGCCGCCGGCGCACATGCCCTTCTCGCCCGCGCCGGTGATCGCGACGATCGCGACCTTGTCGTCGTCCTGCCACTGCGTCAACTGCTCGAGCATCGCCTCGACCATCGGCAGCGTCAGGGAGTTGATCGCCCGCGGCCGGTCGAGCACCACCAGACCGAGCTTGCCCCGCTGCTCGAACCGCACGTGCTGCTCGTCCGTAGCAGCGCTGGCAGCCTGCTCGGTGGGCGTCGACTCGGTCATCGGGACTCCTTCGGGTGGACGGCGTCGTCACGCGCACGTGATTGCCTGCGCGCCACCAGGGTAGGTGCCCGGCGTTTGTGGGGAGCGGGGAGTGAGCAGGCTGCGGGGCCTCGGTGAGGGTCCGCCCTGGTCCTGCTTCAGCGAACCGTCAGTCGTGCGTGCCAGACTCGTTCGGCACCGTGCTGCCCGTATGTCGTTGGACCCTTCGGCCGTTCGACCCCAGGCAGAGCCCGGCGCACTCGACTTTTCGCCACGCTCGGAGTCTTCGTGTTCCTCACCAGGTTCAGCCTGCGCAATCGCGCGTTGATCGCGCTCGTCACCGTCTTCATCATGCTCGGCGGGCTGGTCGCCCTGGGGGCGATGAAGCGCGAGCTGATCCCCTCGATCCAGATTCCCGTTGCGGGCGTGGTCACGGTCGTGCCCGGCGCGGGTGCCGGCGTGGTCGAGGACCAGGTCACGGCCCCCGTGGAGGCGGCCGTTCTCGGTGTCGAGGGTGTGGAGAAGGTCGAGTCGACCTCCAGCGCAGGCGTCTCGTCGGTCACGGTCAACCTCGAATACGGCACCGACCTGCCCCAGGCTCAGGCCAAGTTGCAGCGTGCGGTCCTCGCCGTGCGCGACCTGCCCGAGGGCGCCGAGCCACGCGTCATCACCGGCAGCATCGACGACTTCCCGGTCCTGCGGCGGCGAGAGCCCCGACGACCTGGCCGAACGCGTGCGCACCCTCGTCGTCCCCGAACTGAACGACGTCCCCGGAGTGCGCGAGGTACAGGTCACCGGCGCCTCCGACAAGATCGTCCGCATCGACCTGTCGCAGCGCGAGTTGGAGCGCACCGGCATCACCGCCTCCACCGTCACGAGCCTGCTGCAGGCCAACGGCATCGTCGTGCCCGGCGGTCAGATCACCGAGGGCAAGCAGGACCTCAACGTCGAAGTCGGCACCCACCTCACCTCCGTGGACGACCTGCGCAACCTGCCCCTGGCCGCCGTGCCGGGTGGCTCGACGTCCGCGCCTGCGGGCCTGAGCGGACTCACCGGCGGGGC
>DAMDJY010000179.1:0-6235 GCA_032100225.1 Mobilicoccus sp. | reverse complement strand
GCGCCGACACCGATCGCGGCGTGAACACCCACACCACGCTCAAAGTCGAAGAGCCCGCTTACGAGCAGGATCAGGTGGTCCAGGTGCTCGGGTGCGACGGCCCGGAAGGAATAGTCGCCGGCGTCGTGGTCTCCGAACGTCCTCGTCGGTCCATCGCCGAGGATCTCGACGCCGTCGATCGTCCTCGTGCCGAGGAACAGTCCTCGGAGGTGATCGACGATCAGATGGAGGGTCGCGAGCGCGGGCGGCCCCGAGGGTTCTTCGGTCACCGTCGAGGTGAAGCGGCGGTCGAGTTGGCTGACGGCAAAGGGCGCGCCCGCCTTCGACTGACCGTGGCCGCGACCGGGCATGCCGCCATCCAGTTCCTCGACGAGCAAGGAGAAGTCATTTTCGAGTCTGACGCCGGAGGGCTTTCATAGTCATCAGGAGCAGCAGTAGTTCCTGTGTCGACAACCGGAGCGCCTAACCAGTGCGTCCTGGCCCGCGATGTGAAAGGGGCCTTGGGTGGTTCGGGCTGGTGATGGCGGGCGTGGCGGCCTTCATCCTCACCCGCTGATTCGGCGGCCGCCGCATGGGCCGGCGTGGGACGTCTGTCCGCTATGCCGACCGATGCGACCACACCGGCGTGCTCACAACATGGTCGTGGGTGTTGCGTCCTCGACGAGGATCAGGGCGTCGTACATCTGCGATGGGACGACCGAGACCGTGTGGAAGAACGGGACCAGCTTCTGCAGGTAGGTGAAGCTCTCGCCGGCGCTGCCCATCATCGTCGGCGAGTCGACGAGCGTTCGGTTCGTTCCCGAGGTCTGGGCGAAGTCGAGGTAGCCGATGCTGGTGCCCTCGTACATGCCGCGCAGCGGGGTGCGGTTGGTGAGACTCCACTCGCGGCGCTCGTCCTTCGTGCCCGACAGGAACGTCGTGTCGACGAACTCGGTGCCGATGACCCGGTACCCCTCGCCCCACTGCTTCGCGGCCCGTGCACCGACCGGCTCCGACACGGCGCCGTTGGCGGTCTTCCCCACGTGAGCGTTGTGGCCGAAGAGCAGGACCCCGCCCTTCGACTCCTCCACGATGCGGCGGAGGTTGGTGAACATGGCCTTTTCCCTGGTCGTTGAGTACGCGTCGCCGGCACCCGTCACCGCGATGTTGGCGGCGAGAGCGTCGACGGCGAACTCCGCGTCGTGACGATCGGGGGAGGCCGGGAGCCGGTGAACCGCTGCCCGGAGCGACTCGACGGTCGCGTCGTCGAGGGCCTCGGCCTTCGACGCGTCGGATGCCGTCTGTGCGGCCTCCGGGTCGGAGGACTGCAGGGCGTCCGCGACGATCCGCAGCGAAGGCTCGGTGCGCTGGACGTCCATCCCCACCAAGGTGATCCGCTGACCCGCCGGGGCCGAGGCGTTGTGGTCACGCATCCACTGCAGCCACTCGGCGACCTGGGCGGTCTTGTTGATCGCGAACCCGAACCGCTGGGCCGCCTCCTGCGCCGTCCCCGGACCGCCCTGGACGAACTCGTTGACGTCGTGGGTATGGCCGTAGTCCTCCTCGAGCACCACCGTCCGGAACCCATGGTCGACGACCTTGCTGGTGAGTTGCGTTCGAAGCTGCTGAAATTCGGCATTTCCATGGGTGGCTTCGCCGAGTGCGAGGATGCGTGCATCGGTCAGGGCCGGCTGCAGACGCGCATCGGTGAACTCCACCGCAGCAGCCTCCCCCTGGGGTCGGGTGACGTAGGCCCAGCCACCCACCGCGAGCAGGGTGAGGATCACCAGGAGCGACAGCAGGACTGCACAGCCACGGCGCTTCGTGAGGGTCTTCACCGGACCTCACCCCGCGTCAGACGCATCCAACCGATGACCGCGGGGGTCACGAGCCACAAGAGCAGGCCCGTCGCAGTCCGGCCGATGACGGCCGCGTCGATGCGGCCGGCGAGGTCATACACGGTGTCGGGACGGAGCCACCCGAGGACCTGTGCCGCAGCCGGCGCAAAGGAACCGACAGCGGTGGCCACCATCGGGAAGACGAGGAACACGGCGAGCGTGATCGCGGTGCTGCCCGTGGCCATCCCCAACGCCCAGCCGACGAGGGCGCTGACGACCAGACCCGCGGTGAGCACCGCGAAGGCGCTCCAGTCGATCTCCCACGACACCGGGCCGAGTCCCAGCAGTGGAGCGACGCTGCAGATCAGCGTGCCTGCAGCCAGAGCCAGTACCGCTGCGACAACGCCGAGGACGCCCATCGCCGCAGCCTTGGCCAGGAGAACGCGTCCACGGCGAGGGACGATGGCGAAGGTCGTCAGGGCCGTGCGGTGAGTGTTCTCCGACGTGACCAGGGCCGCACCGATGCCGACGAGGAAGTACGGCACGAACAACAGGGCCATCCGAGTCACGTCACCGAAGCCGGCGAGGCCAGGGCTCAGGATGCTCCCGCCGCCGGTCGCGCCGGCAGCCAGGCAGGCCGCCAGGAGAGCGACGATCAGTGGGCGCGTGTCGATGAGTTTGCGCAGCTCCACCCCCGTCAACCGGCCGATGGAGGCCGCGGCAGGCGGCGTGGGGTGCAGGGCAGTCGTCGTCATGACAGGTCCTTTCCGGTCAGGCGCGGTCGGTGGAGCTGGTGAGGGCGAAGTAGCGGTCCTCGAGATCAGCGTCCGAAGGGCGGGCTGCGGTGAGGACGTCGTCGGCGACGATCCGGCCGCCGCCGATCATCACGAGCCGGTCCGCGAGGCGACCCACCGACGACAGTTGGTGGCTCGACAACAGGACGGCGCATCCGGCATCGGCACGGCGGCGCAACAGCTCACCGAGCCACCGCTGACCCTGCGGGTCGAGACCATTGGTGGGCTCGTCCAGGACCAGGACCTGCGGGTCGCCGAGCAGCGCCAGGGCGAGCGCCAGGCGCTGCCGCATGCCGAGGGAGTACCCGCGCACGCGCCGTCGGAGTTCCTCCGGAGTGAGTCCCGCCTCAGCGGCCGCGCCGGCGATCCGTGAGGTCGGCAGGCACATCGAGGCGGTCGCGAGCTGCAGCGCCGCGAGCCCGGTGCGACCGGGGTGGAAGCACTCGGAGTCGAGCACCGACCCGACGACGACGGCCGGGTTCGGCAGCCGGCGGTACGGGCGCCCGTCGACGAACGCAGTCCCGGAATCGGCGTCGGCGAACCCGAGGAGGATCCTCATGGTCGTCGACTTGCCGGCGCCGTTGGGGCCGAGGAATCCGACGATGCTGCCGGCCGGGACCGTGAAGGAGACGTCCTCCAAGACGGTCCGGCCACCGTAGGACTTGGTCAGTGAGTCGATCGTGATCATGGATCCATCACAGCCGCGCCGGCCCAGGGCGGTCATCGTCCGAGGGGCCGAACGCCCAGGCCGGAGGGCTGCGGCCGGTAGCGACCATCGGCTCCCCGGACCCCACCGGAGGTAGCCGATGGTCGCTACCCCCGCCTCTCGCGCCGGCCCTAGCCTGGCGAGGTGAGCTCAGCGACGCAGCCCAGGAACCTCGTGCACCGACGGATCGGTGGACTCGTGTGGCTGCCCGCAGCGCTCGCCACGGCCTTCTACGCCCTGCCGGTCGTGAGAAGCCTCGACCGACCGCTGCTGGTGGCACTCGTCCTCGTGCCGGGACTGCTCTCTCTGGGGGTACTCACCCGACGTCACACCGCACCCCGCCTCGTGTCTGCCGTCGCCGTCGGATGCCTGCTGGTCAGCCCCGCTGCGCTCGGTGGTGTCATCGGGATCATCGCCTCACGGGCGCGCCGTCTCCGTGAACGGCGACACCTGGTCGAGATCGTGGGCTGGACCCTCGCGGCCGTGGTCGCCAAGGTGATCCAGCTCGTGCTGCCGTATCCGGGAGGTGAGTGGACCTCGGCCTCGTCGGTGGACCTGACCATGACGGTCAGCGCGATCGGATTCGCCCTGTTCACCGGCCTGCTGTCGCGGGCACGAACCGATTCGGTCGACGCGGCACAGCGGGCCGAGCAGTCTCGGGCGGCCGAGATCCGCCTGGAGGAGCGGGCCCGGATCGCACGCGAGATGCATGACGTCGTCGCTCACCGCATTTCGCTCGTGGCGATGGTCTCGGGCGCCCTCGTCCACCGCGACGACCTCCCGGACGACGCGCAGGAGGCCGCGACGATCATCCGCACCAACTCGCGTCTCGCACTCGACGAACTCCGGGCCGTCCTACGCGACCTGCGCGACGACGGCGGCTCCCCGACGGGGACGACCGCAGCGCCGCAGCCGGATCTGGCACAACTGCCCGTCCTTCTCGCCGAGGTGCGCGAGGTGGCCGACGTCAACTACACCTGCGAGATCGACACGGCGGCGCTACCGCCCACGGCGAGTCGTCAGCTGTACCGGATCCTGCAGGAAGGCCTGACCAATGCCCGCAAACATGCTCCGGCGCAGCCCGTGTCGGTGCGGATCACCCGTTCCGGCGGAGACGTCGTCCTCGAGGTGCGCAACCCGTTCACCGGCGAGGTCGGGGAGTCCGGTGGGTACGGCCTGGTGGGGATCCAGGAGCGCACCCGTCTGCTCGGCGGTCACGCCCGGGTCGACGTGATCGACTCCCGATTCGTCCTCACCGCGACGATCCCTGCCAAGGTGGGGTCGTGACCAGCGACAGTCCCTCGATCCGGGTGGTGGTCGTCGACGACGACGCCCTCGTCCGCAAAGCCGTCGGCATGATCCTCGCCGGCGCCCCCGACATCTCGGTCGTCGCCGAGGCCGAGGACGGCAGACAGGGGCTGGCCGCGGTCCGAGACCACCGCCCCGACGTCGTGCTCACGGACATCCGCATGCCCGAACTGGACGGGATCGGCCTGGTCTCCGAACTGGCCGCTGCCGGGGACACGACCCCCGTCCTCATGCTGACCACGTTCAACGAGGACGACTACGTCGTCCGTGCCTTCCAGCTCGGCGCCAAGGGGTTCCTCCTCAAGGATGCCGATCCCGCCGACATGATCACCGCCGTCCGCGACGTCCACGCCGGCCGCCCGGCCCTCTCGCCCGCGGCCACCGAGACCCTGATCCACGCGGTCGCCACCGCCAGATCGGCCGCGCAGGCGCCTGCAAGCCATCTGACCGGCGCCTTCACCGACCGGGAGCGGGAGGTCGCCGTGCTCCTCGCCGGCGGCCGGTCCAACGCCGAGATCGGTCAGGAGCTCTACATGGCGCTCGCGACCGTCAAGGCCAACGTGACCCGCATCTACACGAAACTCGGTGTGGACAACCGGGTCTCGGCCGCCATGATCATCCGCGACGAGGGCCTGGTCTGAAGTCTGTCGGCACCACTGTGGCAGGTGCGGGTCCATCGTTCGTCCGTGCCGACCTCAACGCATCTTTGATGCTATGATGCGCCCGTGCGAACGACTCTTGATCTGGACGACGTGGTGCTGAGTGCTGCGCGGGCCAAGGCGCGCGCGGAGGGCATCTCACTCGGCCGTGCCGTGTCCGAGTTGGCTCTGGCCTCGCTGACCCCGCAGAGTCGACCGTCGCTATCACCGTCGTCCGAGTTCCCGATTCTTCACGGAGTTGCTGGACATGTCGTGACCGACGAACTGGTCGCGGCGTACCGCGATGACGACTGAGACCCAAGCTCGGCGTCTCTTGGACGTCAACGTGCTGCTCGCGCTCATGTGGGACCGACACATCCACCACGACGCCGCTCGGCGCCAGTTCCGCGCGGTCGCGACGGCCTTCGCAACGACGGCCGTGACGGAGTCGGGCCTGGTCCGGCTCCTGCTCACCCCGGTGGTCGTCGGCCGGCAGGTGTCGACGCCGGAGGCCCTCGGAGCGCTGCATGACGTCCGTTCGCTTCCGGGGTGGGCCTGGCTCGACGACGACGCGTCGTTCGACACCGCCGTGGTCGACGTACGCGTGCTCACCGGCCGACGCCAGGTGACCGATCTGCATCTGGTCGATCTGGCGGCGAGACACGGCCATCGTCTGGCGACTTTCGACACGGGCCTCGTCAGTTCCTTGGCCCCGGCCGATCGCCACCACGTCGACCTGTGGTCGCCCTGACGTCGAGCGGCCGGTTCGCGCCGCCGTCAGGGGCAGTGGCCGCGAAGTAGCGGGCACTAGCCAGCGCGGCTCCAGCAACTTCCGCTTCTCGACATCGCCCTCGCCGAGATGGGTCAGGACGTATCTGTCGCCCGCACGTGTATCAGATCCTTCTCGTCCAGTGCCGCTAGTGTCGTGAGTCGTTGATTCGTTTGCAGTAGCTGGCGAGGGTTTCGAGGATC
>DAMDJY010000178.1:0-6311 GCA_032100225.1 Mobilicoccus sp. | reverse complement strand
CCCGCCGAAGTCGCGGCCGCACGTCGAGACCGGCCTGCGCCTCCCTCCCAGCCGGTCCGGTTGTGGGTGGCGCCGGCCAACTTCGCCGGTCAGGGACACGCGTGGGCTCAGGCGGCGCAGACGCTTGCCGGGGTGGGGGCGCGCTCGATGAGCGTGGCAGGGCCGATCCGGTTCGCGACGGACTACGAGGTTCCCGCCGCCGTCTACCGCGATCTGACGTGGCAGCGGGACCAGTTCGCGGCGCTGCAGTCATGGACCCACGTGCTGGTGGAGGCCGAACGCCCTGTCACCGGAAGCCTTTTCGGGACTTGTGCGGCCGAGGCTGCGGCCCTGGAGGCACGTGGAGCGCGCGTCGCGCACCTCATCCACGGCTCCGACGCGAGACGCCCCGACCTCCACCGCGACGCGCATCCGCACTCACCGTTCACCGACCCCACCGATCCGCGCACGGCCCGGCTGCAGCGGCTGACGGCGCGCAACCACGCGTACGTCACGACGTGTGACCGGCCCGTGTTCGTGTCGACGCCGGACATGCTCGAGACCGTCCCGAACGCCACCTGGCTCCCCGTCGTCGTCGACCCGCAGGTGTGGGCGACCGACACCGTGCCCCTCGAACGGGACAGGCCGCGGGTGGTGCATGCGCCGAGCAACGGCTGGCTCAAGGGCAGCGACCTCATCGACCCCGTCATGGCGCAGCTCGACGCGGCCGGTGTGATCGAGTACCGGACGCTGCGCGGCCTGGACCGTGCGGGAATGCTGCGCGAATACCGCGAGGCCGACATCGTGCTCGACCAATTCGTGCTCGGGCTGTACGGCGTCGCCGCCGCCGAAGCGATGGCGGCCGGTCGCGTCGTCGTCGCGTACGTGGGCGATGCCGTGCGACGACACGTGCGTGCGGCGACAGGCGAGGACGTGCCGATCATCGAGGCGACGCCCCACACCCTCGCCGACGTCGTCACCGCGATCGTTGCCGAACGCGATGCCTCCCGCGCCGTCGCCGCGCGGGGACCCGAGTTCGTCCGCGCCGTTCACGACGGCACGCTCTCCGCGTCAGTGCTGAACGACTTCCTCCGGCCCTGACGTCCGGGTCGCGGCGCGCGTCGCGGTGTGATCGCCCGGTCCCGAGCCGGGTCTCGGCAAACGTATCGCAACACGGACTACCAAGAGTGCTGTCCACCATGCGAAACCGCAGGTCACAGCCGTGCGTGGTCACGCGCAGTGCTCTCTTGGTAGTCCTTATCGCGATACGCCCGGGCGCTCAGCCCTCCCGATGGCGCAGACGGGACCGACCGTCGGCGGGTACCGGTCAGCCCGCAACGCGTTGCGCTATCCCTCTTCGCCCGTCGCACCGTCGATGAGTTCGCGGGCGATGTCGAGGTGTCCGGCGTGACGGGCGTGCTCCTGCAGGACGTGGAGCAGGATCCAGTGCAGGTCCGGCGCCTCGTCGGCGGTGGTGAAACGCCCGCCGACGGCGGCCCGCTCGTCGAGTTCGTGCGCTTCGACGATCTCCCGCGAGCGGGCGCCCGCGTCGTGAAGGCGAGCGACGAGAGAGGCGATGTCGTCGTCGGGGGTGACCCAGCCGTCGCCCGAGTGTGCGTCGGCGTGATCGCCCCAGGGGTCGGGAATGGCTTCGCCGAGGAAGCCCCACTGCAGCCAGCGGCGCTCCATGTAGGTGAGGTGGGTGATGAGCCCGGCGGGAGTCCAGCCCGAGGGGAGCCTGGATCCGCGCAGCTCATGAGGGTCGAGTCCATCGCATTTGGCGGCGATCACGCTGCGATAGAAGTCGAGGTACTCCAGAAGGAGGCCCCTGAGGTCGCCGCTCGAGGTCGGTTCGGAGCGTTGAATCCCCACCGCGGCGCTCACGTTGTGGGTGTTCCCCTCGCCGACGGAAGGTGTCGAGGTGTCCATGTCCATACCGAGCCTCCTCGCGTGGCGCCGGCCATCGTCGGCGGCGTCTCCCTCCAGTCTCGCGGTCCGCATCCTGCCCGGTCGACGGTTCGACGTCCATCGGCGCCTGAGTTTCCCTGCTGTTCACGGTGGTCGTGGGCTGAGCAGGGGCGGCGTTGGCGCGGCAGCGAAGGGCTGTCGGTCGGCGCGGCTAGGCTGATCCACGAGTAGAAGCAGAGCCACTCGAGCACAGATGCGCCCGAGCACAGACCCGACAGACACGGCCGGGCAGTAGGCGACCACCGACGAATGCGGCAGGTCGGGCAGGGCCGTGGCGAGTACAGCGTGGAGGAGATCCGGGTGACCGAAGTCGACCCCCTGACCGTCGCAGCACAACCCGTGCCCGGTGAGCGATACGACGAGCTCGTGTTCGTCACGCCCTGGTACCCAACGGCAGAGAACCCGATGTGGGGCAGCTTCGTTCGCGACGCGGTCACCACGCTGCAGCGGCACCGCACCGATCCTGTCACCGTCATCCACGTCGACTCGAGCCTCACGCCCGAGGGCGAGGAGCGCACGTCGTGGAGTCACGTCGAGGAGCTAACCGAGGCGCGCGTCGTGCGCGTGCGGGCGCCGATGGATCCGATGACGTCGCGGCACGAAGCCATCGACATCCAGCGTCGGGCGCTCATGGAGCACGCGATGCCGCACATCGCCGCGGCCACGTACCTCAACGCGCACGTCGGAGCGCCGACGGCTGCGGCCGTGGCTCCGCTGCTCTCGCGTCCGACGCGGTTCGTCATCACCGAGCACGCCACCTATGTGCGCGCCGTGTTCAAGGACCTCGAGGCCGCCACCGACTACCGCGCTGCGGTGGCCCGTGCGCAGGCCGTCATCGCCGTCGGTGACGAGGCCGCAGGCGTTCTGCGTCGCCTGTGCAGCCAGCAGGCCGAGATCATCCGCGCCGTGCCCAACCCTGTCCGGTTCGACGACGTGCCGCTGCGCGCCGTGCCGATGCGTAGTCCCGACCGCTGGCTCTACGTCGGCAGCCTCATCGAGCGCAAGGGCGTCGTCACGCTGCTGGAGAGCTTCGCGCTCGCCGTCGAGCGGCACCCCGAGCGTCCGTGGCACCTCACCCTCGTCGGCGACGGCCCGCTGCGGGAGCAGCTCGAGGCCCGCGTCGCCGAGCTGGGCCTGGGGGAGCGGGTCACCTTCGCCGGCATGGTCGATCCCTCGCTCGTCGGTTCGTTCCTCGCCACCCACGACGTGCTGGTGCACCTGTCGGCGTACGAGACATTCGGCATCACGCTCATCGAGGCGATCGCGAGCGGTCTGCCCGTCGTCGTCACCAAGTGTGGTGGCCCCGAAGAGACGATGGCGCTGCCCGAAGACCGCGGCATGGCCCGGTTCGTCTCCCGTGACCCGGAGCCGGCCGAGGTCGTCGACGCCGTCATGGCCCTGCGTCAGGACGTCACCGTCCAGGAGATGACGGCAGTGCACGACACGCTGCGCGGGTTCTACGGCGTGGAGCGCGTGGCGGATCTGCTGCGCAAGCACGTTCTCGGCACCCCCGCGCAGGAGCCGTTCACCGGCCCGGGCGATCTGCGGATCGTCGTCGTCTACCAGGGCATCGTGCAGTGGCGCCGCCTCATGCACGGCGTTCAGCGCGCCATCGACATGGGCGCCGAGGTCATCGCCGTCGACCTCGAATCGATGACCGCCGGGGTCGTTCCTCCGGGGATGTCACTCATCGCTGTCGGGCAGCCCGACACCCACAACTCCTTCCGCACGATCGAGCGCGCTGTCGTCGACCGCGCCCCGCGGGCGGTGCTGCGTGGTGCGGGTCGTGCGGCCAAACACCTGCCGGAGTCGCGCCGACCCGAGGCCGAGAAGCTGCTCGCCCGAGCCGGCACGTTCCACGCGCGCGCCTCCGGATTCTCGGAGCGGCAGCTCTACCGCCGTCCGTGGCTGCTCGTGCGCGGACTCGTCATGGCCCGCCGTGCCCAGGCGCAGCCCGAGCTGTACACGGCCGACCACGTCGATGTCGTCGTCCACGGCGGCTCCCGCTTCACGCAGCTCACCTACCGGCTGCTCAAGAAGCACCCCGAGGCCGTCTACCACTCCGGCCCGTTCACGGCCAAGCACGTCGCCCGCTGGTGGGGCGTGGCACTGAGTCGCAACGAATCCGCAGGTCAGGGCACGTCGACTGCCGGCGCTGCCGGGCAGGGTGGTGTCGCGTGAGCACCGCTTCGCGAGGGCACGTCGGACTCGTCGCGTTCTACTTTCCGCCGTCGCGGGCCAGTGGCGTGTACCGCATGCTCGCGCTCGCCAACCACCTCGTCAAGAGCGACTTCGACGTCACGGTGTTCACGGTGACGCCCGACTTCTTCGAGCACATCACGCAGTCCTCCGACCAGAGCCTGCTCGACTCGATCGACCCGCGGATCACCGTGGAGCGCATCCCGCTGCCGATGCAGCACCTCGAGTCGCACCCGCGTCGCTTCGGGCGCCTTCGCGGCAACTTTCCGGAGGCGCACAAGCGCATCACGCAGCGCCTCATCAAGGGCCCGTGGCTCGACCAGTACGGCTCGTGGGTGCCGGGACTCCTCACGCGCATGATGCGGGTGCACCGCGCCCGACCGCTCGACGTCGTCGTCGCCACCGGCAACCCGTACTCCTGCTACCAAGCGCCGTGGCTGTTCAAGAAGGCGACGGGCGTGCCGTACGTGCTCGACAGCCGCGACAGCTGGACCCTCGATCTGTTCACCGACGACCTTGCGTTCCCTCCCGGGCACCCCGCCTACACGTGGGAGGCACGCACCTTCGACGGCGCGGAGCAGATCTGCTTCGTCAACACCCCACTCCTGGCCTGGCACCAGAAGACCTACCCTGCCCAGGCCGACAAGATGATGGTCGTCATGAACGGCTACGACACCTCCGTCGTCGCCTCGCTCACCGACGCTCCACCTGCGGGAGCGTCGTCGGACGCCGGTTCCGTCACGCTGGGTGTGTCCGGGGTGCAGACCTCGCAGTCTGGGTTGGCGCCGGAGTCGGAATCGTCGGTCGAGGTCGCCTCCAGCGAGGCGGAGATCAGCGGCTCGGTCAGTGACCGGGGTGACGGCACCGCCGAGATTGAGCTCGCCGAAGGTGACGTCGTGCGGGCCGCCGTGCCCGGGGTGCGGTTCGGGTATGTCGGCACGTTGACCGGAAACCAGCCCCACGACCTGGTGTGGGCCGGGTGGCGCCTGGCCAAGAGCGCTCCGCAGATGGCCACCGCCACGATGAACCTCTACGGACACCTCGGGTTCTTCGGCGTGAGCCGCGCTGTCGCCAACGTGCTGCCCACCGGTGACCCGACGCAGGACTGCACGTGGCACGGCCCGGTGCAGAAGGCCGAGATCGCCGCCGCGCACGCGGCCATCGACGCGCTCGTCATGATCGTGGCCGACTCGCCCTACGTCACCTCCGGCAAGGTCTTCGAGTACATGGCCACCGGCAAGGTCGTCGTCGGCCTGTACAAGAACGACTGCGCGGTCGCCGACGTCCTCGACGACTACCCGCTCGTGGTCAAGGCCGCCAGCCTCGACGCCGCCGACATCGCGGCAGCGTTCGAGCGGGCCGAGGCTCTCGCCCACACAGTCACCGACGAGCAGCGCGAGCAGGCCAAGGCCTACGCGGCCCAGTTCGAGCGCGTCCGCCAGATGACGTCACTGGTCGAGAAGTTGGGCCAGATCGCAGCCCGCCGCCGCAGCGCCACCAAGCGCTGACATCTGCACCACAGCCGCACGCCCCCGCACTCTCGCCTCAGCGCGAGGGTGCGGGTGCGGCGGTTGTCGGGTCGGGCGGGCAGCGCGGTGACAGTACGCCTCGGCTCAACGAGGCCGAGGCCGTCGGCTACGACTTGGGGTGGGCTGCCGTCTCGTCGGCGGGGGAGTTCTCCACGTGCGGTGCACTCGCGGCGGCGACGTTCGTTTCACGGCCGAACTGATCCGCCACCCGGCGGCTCTCACGAGCCTGCTCCGACGCCGCCTCCACGGTGGTGCGCCCTGCATCCAGGCCGTCCCGGGTCGAGGGGCAAGTCCGGTCTCGCAGGTCAGCGGCGCAGATGCAGGCGTTGGCAAGGATCAGCCACCACACGGGCAGGGTCAGTGACGAGCTCGCCGTGATGCCGAGAACGACGAAGACGACGAGATGCCCCAGCATCTCCGTGCGGACGACTGCCACGCGCGGACGCACAGCCGCACTGAGTCGGGTGCGCCACGCGCCCACGGCGAGGAGACATATCAGGGCGGTGAAGGGGAGGAACACGATCACGCCGTATTGGCTCAACAGCTCCGCGAACGCGTTGTGGAGATTCAGCTCGAGCGTGATCGCCGAGGTGGGGTCGTTCCAGAGGAGGGGTTCGAAAGCTCCCGCGCCCGTGC
>DAMDJY010000177.1:0-6325 GCA_032100225.1 Mobilicoccus sp. | reverse complement strand
CGGGCTGGCCGACATGTGGCGGGACGTCCTCGGCCGTAACGGGCTCGGCATCCTGCCGCCCGATCCCGGCGCCGACGCCCTGCGGCGGCGCCTCGCGTTCTGCCACCTGCACCTGGGCGATCCGTGGCCGGACGTCTCGGACGACGCGCTGCTCGCCCGGCTCGACAGGTGGTTCGATCTGAGTGCCACCCGCGTCGGCGACATCCGACTCGGGCATGCTCTGCGCGCGATGGTGCCGTGGCCGGAGGCGTCGCGGTTGGACGAGCTCGCCCCCGAGCGCCTGACGGTCGCCGATGGGCGCAGCGCCCGGGTGGAGTACCCGGAGGACTCGACCGACCCCGCCCAGCGACCCGTCGTCGCGGTGCGCCTGCAGTCGTGTTTCGGGATGACACGCACGCCTCGTTTGGCCGACGGTCGCGTGCCCGTTCTGTTTCATCTCCTCTCACCAGCGGGGCGCCCTCTGGCGATCACCGACGACCTCGCCTCGTTCTGGGCCGGGCCGTACTCCCAGGTGCGGGCGGAGATGCGCGGCCGCTATCCCAAGCACCCCTGGCCCGAGAACCCCGCCGGGCCTGCATAGATACATCATGGACGACCGTCCTACTGTTGTGCCTGTGGTCGCTGGCGCAAAGGGTCGCCTCACCGCTACGGTCAGCCAACGGGGGTAATGACAATGACGAGTGAGAGCAGGCAACCCGGCTGACACCGCTGTCGGCCGGGGACGCCGCAGGCGGGGTGATCGGTCGCTTCGCGACCGTGTTGACAGCGCTGGCCGACGAGCCGGCGGTGATCGACGGGGACACCACGCTGACGTATGCGCAGGTGGCCGATCGTGCTGCCGCCGTGCGCGCTGCCCTGATCGCCGAACACGACCGAAGCGCGCCCGTTGCCGTGCTCTACGGCCACCGGTGTGACGCCGTGGCCGCCGTGCTCGGCGTCATCGCGTCCGGGCGGCCCTTGTTGGTCCTCGACTACCGCACTCCCGCACCACGATTGGCGCAATTGTGTGAGCGGGTGGGCGCCTCCGTCGTGCTCGCCGACTCCGACCTGACCGACCTCGCAGCCTCGCTCGGTCGCCGGGTTATCAGCGCGGCCGACCTCACCCCCGCCTCTCGGGACACGCTCTTCGCCGAGGGACCCGACGCCGTCGATCCGTCTGCTCCCGCCGTCCTGGCCTTCACGTCCGGTTCCACCGGAACCCCCAAGGTCGTCCTCAACAACGGGCACCTGCTCGTCTCCGACGCCTGGCGCAACTCGTTCGCCACTGGCTGTTACGGGCCCGACGACGTCATCGCCCACACGCTGCCGATGGCGTTCCACGCCGGTCTCATGGTCACGGTCGCCGGTCTCATGGTCGGCTCGACGATGCGGCTGTTCGACACCCGCGTGCGCGGTATCGCGGGACTCGCGCCCTGGATCGAGTCGGTCGGCGCCACCGTCATGCACACGAGCCCGGCCATCCTGCGCGCGTTCGTGGGTACCCGGCCCACCCCTGAGCAGCTGCGGTCGCTCACGTCGGTGACCATCGCGGGCGAGCCGGCCCACGGCCGTGACGTCGAACTGCTGCGTCCGCTGCTGCCCCCCACCTGCGTGCTGCGCAACCGGTACGGCTCGTCGGAGACCGGCCTCATCGCCGAGTACGCCATCGACGCCGACCACCCGCCGCTCACCGGGCCGCTGCCCGTGGGGCTCCCCGTGGGTGAGACCGAGCTTCGCTGCGTGGCCGACGACGGCACGCCGGTCGCTGAGGGCGAGTCCGGCATCGTCGTCGTCACCCGCGACCACACGGCCTCGGGCTACCGCGACAACCCGGAGGTGACCGCGGCTGCGTTCTCGGTCGAGCCGGACGGCCGACACACCTACCGCACCAGTGACATCGGCCGACTCGACGACGGCCGGCTCACGCTGATGGGCCGTCGAGACCACTCGGTCAAGATCCGCGGGTACATGGTCGAGCCCGCCGAGGTCGACGCTGCCCTGTTCGCTCTGCCCGACGTGGTCGAAGCTCTGACCGTGGGCGTTCGGCACGAGAACGGCGACCGCTACCGCCTCGTCTCCTATGTCGTGAGCCGCGCCGATCGGCCTGCTGCGGCGCCGATCCGATCGGTCCTCCGGGAGCGTCTGCCCGGTCACCTCGTTCCCGAGGCCATCGTCTTTCTCGAGGCGCTGCCTCGCACCGAGCGCGGCAAGCTCGACCGGGCCGCGCTGCCCGCCCCGCCGCCCATCGATCTCGGTGAGGAGCCGCTCTCTGAATGGGAGAGACTCGTCGCCCAGGTGTGGGCCCGGGCGCTCGGACTCGAACAGGTGGGTCGCAACGCCGACTTCTTCACCCTCGGTGGCGACTCCCTCGCTGCCGAGGAGCTCACCGCGATGATCGTCTCCGATCTGGGTGTCGATGCATCGCAGGTCAATTCGTCGATGCTGACTCAGGCCCCCACGGTGGCGGAGTACGCCGCGCGCCTGCACCGTCGCCCCGACCGGCGCAACCAGATCCTCTGCCGACTGCGCGAGGGTGGTGATCGTCCGCCGCTGTTCCTCGTCGCCGGTGGGGGTGGCCTCGGCGTCGGCTTCGTTCCGGTCGTGCGTCACCTACCCGAGGACCTGCCCGTCTACTCGTTCCACTCCCACGGGCTCGACCGCCCGGCCATCCCCGACTGGTCGATCCCCGCAGCCGCGCGGCGCAACATCCGCATGATGCGGCAGATCCAACCCCAGGGGCCCTATCACCTGGGTGGGCACTCCTTCGGCGGGTTGGTCGCCCTCGAGATGGCGCAGCAGTTGCGTGCAGCCGGCGACGAGGTCGCCATCCTCATGGTGCTCGACTCCTTCCCGCCCAACCCCGCGCTTATCCCGCCACTGCGCGCTGACGACAGCTCCTTCTACAGACGGTGCCGGGACCTCGTGGGGGTTCTCGCTGCCGGGATCGTCCCCAGCTCAGGGCACAAGCAGTTCGGCCGCTTCCACGCCCAGAGCTGGTATCTGTCGATGCGTTACCGCACGACGCCCTATCCGGGTCGTACTCTCGTCGTCGTGGCCGACAGTGGGGACAAGGCGGTGCGTTCGGCCTGGGCCCCGCACCTCAGCGGGGAACGGACGCAGGTGACCACTCCCGGCAATCACCTCTCGATGATGCGAGACCCCAACGCAGCAGTCGTGGCCCAGCGCATCCTGGCGGCCCTGCCGTCCTCCGAGTCCTCCGCATCGACCCGTCCCACCGCGGGCATCGAGCACGCCGGCTCCGTGGCCTGAACGGGACCGGTGCGTACGGGCAGGCGGGTGGCAGCGAGTCTGCTCGGTATCGGAGCAGCTGTCGTTGTGGCTGCGTCGGCCCTCGTCCCGCCCCGCCCGCCCGACACGGCCGCCGAGCAGGCGGTCGCCCAGCAGGCTGCACCGGTCGTCAGTCTCGACCTGCCGTATGTCACTGCGGGCGACACCGCCCAACGCCTCGACCTGTTCGTGCCCGGTGGCACCACGGAGCCGAGGCCGCTGGTCATCTTCATCCACGGCGGGGCCTGGAAGTTCGGGTCAAAATCGGTGCTCGGTGGCGGGAGCTACGAACGCAGCGAGGCGCTCCTCGAGATGTTGCTGCGCAACGGCTATGCGGTGGCCTCGGTCGAGTACCGGTTCAGCCAGGTGGCGCGGTTTCCGGCGCAGATCAACGACGTCAAGGCCGCCACCAGGTTTCTGCGTTCTCGAGCTGGGGAGTTCCGCCTCGACCCGGCGCGGTTTGCCGTCGCCGGGGAGTCCGCCGGCGGGCAGTTGGCGCAGTTGCTCGGCTTCACCGGACCGGCGGACACCGACCTCGAAGGCGACCTCGGGGTCACGGGGACGAGCAGCGCAGTCTCGGCCGTCGTGAGCTACTACGGCGTCTCCGAGTTGTCGAAGATCGTGCCCGACCGCCTCGATGCCGGGTGCCGCCGTGGTGAGCACGGCGCAGCCTCGCCGGAGGGCCGCCTCATCGGCGGTAATCCCGAGTCCCCGTCGATGAAGTCGGTCGTCGACCGCGCCAACCCCATCGCCCACGTCGGGCTCACGTCACCGCCCACCCTGCTGCTGCACGGCACGCGCGACTGCCTCGTGCCGCCGGCCCAGTCCAGGCGCCTCTATCGGGTGCTGAGGTCGTATGCGGTCGACACGGAGTACATCTCGGTCGACGCACCGCACGGTGGCCCCGTCTTTCACACGTCGCCGGCCGTGAGCACGCGCGTGCTGCGCTTTCTCGACCGGACGTTGCACGTCGAACGCTGACGTCGCTGCAGGTCAGGCGCGTGCCTGGGCCGCCAACCGCACGTGGGTCCCCGAGGCGCCGTAGCCGGAGTAGCCCGACTCCCGCTGCACGAGTTCGATGTAGAACCGGCCGCCGAGGGTCGTCGTGTAGGCGTGCAGCAGCGTGCCGGAGGCGTCCTCGTCGTACATCAGGCCGTGCTCGCGCAGGTGCGCGACGAAGGCGTCATCGAGGTCGAACCGGGCCTGGAGGTCGTCGTAGTAGTTGTCGGGGACCGCCAGCATCCCGACCCCGGCCTCGCGCGCCTGCCGCACTGCGGCTGCGACGTCGGGGCACGCGAAAGCGACCTGGTCGAGCCGGGCTCCCCTGTCGTCGTCGGCCACGGCGAGCACGACGCGCAGACCACCCTCGGCGGGGCGGAACGGTCGGCTCTGCAGGCGTCCGGTGGGTCGCATGAACTCGCTGACCTCACCGCCGTCCAGGCCGAACACGGTGCGGTAGAAGGACTGTTCGGCCGGGTAGGCCGCGGCGGGAACCGTCGCGCCGAGGTGGTCGATGCCCAACCAGTCGCCGTGTTCGAGGGACTCGGGGATGCCCGGATATCCGCTGCGCCAGTCGTCGTCGGGCCCGGTGAGAAAGACGTGAACGCCGGCCGGGGTGTCGAACCCGGGCAGGGCCGAGGTGAATCGTCCACGCCGCCGCGCGACGCTCGGCCACAGCAGCGCCTGCGCGCGGGTCGACACGTCGAGCACGTCGTCCACGGCCACGCCCAACGCGCTGACGAACGGGCGCGGAGTCGTCTCGTCGGGGACGGGCAGCGTCGTCACACACACGTGCGCGTCCCCGTTGCGCCACCATTGCACGGCGCGGGTGGCGTGGGTCGAGACGTGCGCGAACCCGAGTCCGGCGAGCAGCGCGGTCAGGCTCTGGGCCGGGTCGTTCGCGTCGTCGTCCGTCGGAGCGTCGACGGCGAACTCGACGAACCCGGCGTCCACACGCTTCGGCACGCCGGGAGGGTCGAACAGGTCGACACCACAACGCTCTTCGACCGGCTGGGCGGCGCGACGCAGGCGGAGTTGCTCTTCGAGGTGCAGCAGGGAGCGCATGGCGTCCAGGGCCGTGAGGCGGGGCTCGGCGATGCGCACGACGTCGGAGAAGACCTCGAGCGACAACGGGCCGCGATATCCGGCGTCGACGATGGCACCGACGAGTCCGGAGACGTCGAGGTCGCCCTGCCCCGGAAAGCAGCGGTGGTGGCGCGACCAACTGAGCACGTTCATCTGCAGGCGGGGCGCGTCGGCGATCTGGAGGTAGCCGATCGCCTCGCCGGGAATCTCGGCGAGCGCGGTGGCGTCGTCGCCGCGGGAGAGCATGTGGAACGTGTCGACGGCGAGGCGGATGTTGGGGTGCCCGGCTCGGCGGACCGCCTCCCAGGACTCACCCACGCGGTTGACGTGACGACCCCAGCCGAGGGCCTCGTAACAGACGTGCACGCCGTGCTCTGCCGCGAGCGTGCCGATGCGGTGGAGCTGCTCGGCGATGAGATCCATGTCGCCGATCGAGTCCGGATGCACGTTGGAACAGGCGAGCGCGGCGTCGACGCCGAGGCGCTCCATGACGTCGAGCTTGTGCCCGAGTCGCCGCAGGACACGGTCGAATTGGGGCTGCGCCCACCCTTCGACGTCGCGCAGCGGTTGGAACAGGTCGATGCTCAGGCCGAGGTCGGCGCAGCGCTGCGCGATCTGGGCGGGGCGCAGGTCGCTGGAGACGAGGTCGTTGTCGAAGATCTCGACGCCGTCGAACCGCGCCGCGGCGGCTGCAGCGAGCTTTTCGGGCAGCGTGCCCGACAACGACACCGTCGCGATCGACTTACGCACCGGCATGCCCCCGGCTCGGCTGGGCTGCCAGCGCGTCGTCGAGGGCCGTGCGCAGGTGTGCGGCAACGGCATCGACGTGTGGAGGTCGCAGCATCGTCAGCGATCCACCGGCGACGTGGCGGTGCGTCATGGTCGGGAGGACCTCGGCCCACTTGGCCTGGCCGTCGGGCGCCGGGCCGTCGGCGGCGGTGAGCACGAGGGTGCGCCCGGTGCGGACCGACGG
>DAMDJY010000176.1:0-6625 GCA_032100225.1 Mobilicoccus sp. | reverse complement strand
CGGCACCAAGGACGGCGCGCGAGTCATGGTCGAGGTCAGTGCCGACCTCAAGACCGTCGAGGTCCGTACCGGCATGGGCCCCGGCGGCCGGGGCGGCAAGGACTCGCAGGCCCCGACCCAGGGCACCAGCCCGTCCGCGCCCGGCGCCTCCGCCTCGGGTGCTGCGGCGGTCGTTCCGTCCACGGGCACCAGCCCGACGGACATCCCCGCGGTCGCTGCCTGATCCCGCAGCGCCGACCGGGCTACTGCGCCGGGTCTGCTCCTTCTCGGGGTGGGCCCGGCGCGGCAGCGCGTGGGGCGTTCCCGCTGGTCGATGTGTGCAAGCAAGCAGACCGATTGTCCCGGTCGAGTGTCTAGATGACGCATCACGGGTCATACTGGTCCAATGACCGACACGCCGTGGCTCGACGACCGCAGTCAGCAGGTATGGCGCCGGTGGCTCCATGTCACGAGCCGACTGCCCGGCGCCATCGGAAACCAGCTGCAGAGCGACTCCAACCTCTCGCACGCCGACTTCGCCGTCCTCGTGCAGCTCAGTGAGGCGCCCAACGGGCAGTCCCGCATCGCGGAGCTGGCCGACACCCTGCAGTGGGAGCGCAGCCGCCTCTCGCACCAGCTCACCCGCATGCAGAAGCGCGGGCTGATCTGCCGCGAAGAGTGTGTCGACGACGGCCGCGGCGCCTTCGCCGTGCTCACCCAGGAGGGTCGGGACCGCATCGAACAGGCCGCGCCCGGTCACGCACGCCTGATCCGCAGCATCTTCTTCGACGACCTGCCGCCCGAGGACCTCGCCGCCTTCGACCGCATCCTCGCGCACCTCGCCACCCGTCTCGAGAACGGCGCGGCACTCCAGAACCACTGAGTCGTGTTCAGGTGCGTTGAGCCTGGTCACGTTTTCAGATCCGCGTTGTTTTACTATTGGTAAAACGCGATCGGAGTGAAAATAGTGGACCTGGTCTCACAGCTTCTGCAGACCATCGCCTCACACTTGCGTGAGCTCGATTTCGACGTGCGCTCAGTTCCGGAGGGTCAGGGTTCCGAGCTGGACCTGGTGGTAGCCCATCCCGCCGTCCGAGGTGACCTCGGAGTCGTTCTCGTGAGGACCCCGGGCAGGTCTCTGGACCTGCCGACGACCCGACGGGTCCTGCTCGGGGCGCCGCGACTGTCCGATGGGGTCAGAACTCTTGCGCACTCTGCGGGCGCAGTCGGGTGTATCGATGCGTCCGGCAACGCTTCGATTCGCGTCGACGACCTCTATGTCGACATCCGGGGACGCAAGCCTTCTGCCGTGGCCCAGGCTGCTCGGCAGGCCGAGAGTCGCGGGTGGAGCACTCGGCCCACCGGTCTTCAAGTGCTCTTCGCTCTACTTACCGTGCCTGGACTGCTCGGCACCCGGCTCATGGACATCGCTGACCATGCAGGGGTCTCGATCGCGACGACCCACCGCGTCATGTCGGACCTGGGCCAGCAGGGATTCATCGTGGAATCGCCGCGTGGCCGCATCTGGCTCAACCGCCCGGGCGCGACCCGAGCGTGGGTCGAGGGGTACACCCGTACGGTCGCTCCCCGGATCAAGGAGTCCTCGTTCGTCACCGATGTGCCCGCCATGGGGTGGCGTGAGGTCGGCTCAAAGGTGGACTCACCCCTATGGGTGACCGGGGGTGCCGCTCTGACCGAGTTGGGCGCAGACCTCGTGCCGGTCACCGCCACCATCTACCACGCTGGTCCCCTCACACCGACCAGATCTCTGCGCCTGCGTCGCCCTCGAGGGGAGGAAGCGGGCGACCTGTTCATCCGCGAACCATGGTGGCCGCCGGGAGCATACCCCCCTGGAATCGCGCCCGAACTCCTCGTCTATGCCGACGCGATCTCTTCCGGAGACCCCAGGATCGCCAGCGCCGCGACACAGGTGGTGAGCGATGTCGCCGATCTGTCCGCAGCAGTGGAGTGACACCGACCTGCGCCTGCTGTTCCTCACCGAACTCACAGCGTGCATCGGCGACGACTTCGTGCTCGTCGGCGCGCACGCACGCGATGTCGTCTGCACCGACGTGGTGGGCCTGAGCCGGGCTATGCCCAGTACGGCGGACCTGGACATCGCCGTGGCAATTCCTGCCCGAGGCACCCGTTACGCCGACCGTGTCTCCGGACTGGAGCCGACGAGGTCCCACACCAGATTTCTGCTTCCGGAAGGATCGGCAGTGCCCGATCGCAAGCGGGTGCCCATCGACGTGATCCCCTACGGGCCGGGAGTTGCCGATGTGGAGAACATCTCACTCGACAAGGACCGCAGCCTGGATGCCACCGGGATGGCCGAGGCTGCGGCCTGCTCGCTGCGGGTCCAGGTGCACCCCGACCCGACCCTTCGGATCCCGCCCTTGCACGCGTTGATCGCGTTGAAGTTGGTCGCTTACGAACTCCGCGAGAAATCGCATGAGACGAAGGACGCTCGGGACCTGGACCTCCTCCTCGATGCGACCAGTCGCAGCCCCCGTGCCGAGGACGATTGCTATGTGCACATGGACAACGCACCTGCCGACTTGGAGTGGGACATCGACCTCGTCGGGCCGTGGCTCGCCGGGGTGCGCATCCGACGTGACTTCGGCCCGTCCATCGCCCGCCGCGTGGGTGACGCCGCTCGGATCGCGAGGTTGCCGGGCCACATGATCGACCGCTCGAACCAGGGCGTCGCTGCGCCGAGTCCGGCGATGCGGACACGACAACTCGCGGTCTTGGTCGCTGGGGCGGCCACCACTGAGCACGGACTCCTGCAGCCGTGGCCACCGAGCGCGGACTTCGAGTGAGCGACGGCGTCGCCAGCAGCTCACATAGGACTCTCACGACGAATCGGCCTTCTCCCCGCGTGGGGAGAAGGCCGATTCGTGTGTCCCGGGAAGAGCCGGGTCAGCGGATGCGGATCAACTTCTTGTTGGCGAATTCGTCCATGCCGTAGGAGGCGAGTTCGCGTCCGTAGCCGGATCGCTTGACGCCGCCGAAGGGGAGCTCGGCCATGGTGGTGCCGTGCTCGTTGACGAAGGCCATGCCGACGTCGAGGCGGTCGGCGACGGAACGTCCGAGTTCGGCGTCCTGGGTCCACACGGATCCGGACAGGCCGTAGGGGCTGGAGTTGGCGAACTCGATGGCCTCCTCGGGTGAGGAGATCTTGTAGATCATCGCCACCGGTCCGAACAGCTCCTCGGTGTAGGCGCGCATCTCGGGCGTCACGTCGGTGAGCACGGTGGGCTGCATGAACGAGCCCGGACCGTCGACGCGGTCGCCGCCGGTGTGCACGGTCGCGCCCTTGTCCTTGGCGTCATTGACCTGTTCGATCAGCCCGCCCAGCGCGCTCGCGGACGACAACGGACCCATGCGGGTGTCGTCGGCCAGCGGGTCGCCCGGGGTCGTCTTGGCGAACACGGCGGTGAGGCCGGCGACGAAGTCGTCGTAGAGGTCCTCGGCCACGAGCATCCGCTTGGGGGAGTTGCAGGCCTGACCGGCGTTGCCGAGGCGGGCCGCGGCGGCGATCTTGGCGGTCTTGGCCACGTCTGCGCTGTCGAGGATGATCATCGCGTCCGAGCCGCCGAGCTCGAGGACGCACTTCTTGAGGTTGCGGCCGGCGATCTCCGCCACGGCCGCTCCGGCGCGCTCGCTGCCGGTGAGGGACACGCCCTGCACGCGCGGGTCGGCGATGACGTCGGCGATCTGGTCGTTGGTCGCGAAGATGTTGACGTAGGCGCCCTCCGGCATGCCCGCGTCGCGGAAGAGCTGCTCCATGACCAGCGCCGACTTCGCGCAGATCGGCGCGTGCTTGAGCAGCACCGTGTTGCCGAGCATGAGGTTGGGGGCGGCGAACCGGGCCACCTGGTAGTAGGGGAAGTTCCACGGCATGATGCCGACCACGACGCCGATGGGGTCGCGGCGCATGACCGACTCACCACCGGGAGCGTTGAGGACCTCCTCGGTCAGCGACGCCTCACCGTGCTCCGCGTAGTAGCGGTAGATGCTCGTGACCAGCCCCAACTCGCCCAGCCCCTGCTTGACGGGCTTGCCCATCTCGAGCGCGATGATCTCGGCGAGCTCCTGGGCACGCTCCTCATACAGGTCGGCGACGCGCCCCAGCGCAGCCGCACGCTCGGCCGGTGCGGTCGTGCGCCAGGTGCCGTAGGTCGTGCCCGCCAGGTCGATCGCGGCCGTCACGCCTGCGTCGTCGAGGGTCGGAAACTCCTCGACGATCTCGCCGGTGGCCGGGTTCTGCGTGCGGTACTCGCTCATGGGTCGTCCTTCGCCTCGCGGATGATTCTTCGGCCACGCTAGAGGGGATCGCGTGGACGAGCGCGCCGGACGCACCTGGGAATTCGTGGGATGGGCGACCCGCCCACCGCGAGCCACGAAGGGTTGTCGGTGTCGACCCCTAGTCTTCGAAGAGCCTCGAGAGTCCGGTCGAGCGAAGGAGAGGGCATGGCGCTGCATCTGCACCGCGCGGTCGACACGGCCGCGCTCGCGGGAGGGCTGGCCGAGGTGCTGGCCCAGCCGCTGCCCGACCCCCTCGCCCAAGAGGTCGTGGTCGTTCCGGCCAAGGGCATCGAACGGTGGCTCACCCAGCGTCTCTCGCACCGGCTCGGCACCTCCGGCGGCGGGTTGGGCGCCGACGGGGTCTGCGCGGGAGTGCGATTCGTCTCCCCGTCCTCGCTCATGGGCTTGTTGACCGGGCGGGATTCCTCCGCGTCGGGCCGAGCGCAGGACCCGTACGCGGTGGACCGACTCACGTGGACGGTGCTCGACGTGCTCGACGCCCACCTCCACGAGCCGTGGTTGACCACCGTGGCGCGTCACCTCGGGCACGGCAAGGAGGGGCTGGAGGCCGAGCTGCGCATCGGACGCCGCTACGCCGTCGCACGCCACCTGGCCACCCTGTTCTCCGAATACGCAGTCCAGCGCCCCGCCATGCTCGCCACCTGGCGCGCGGGCGACCTCATCGGCACCGAAGGCGACCTCGCCTGGCAGGCCCGGTTGTGGTGCCTCGTCGTCGACGAGGTCGGCCGCGCTGCTGCCGACGATGCACCCGCGGGCGGGGCAGGCGCTGGCTCAGCGAAGACGAACTCGCAGACCGGGGAGCTGCAGGGGGTCGCTGGATTGTCGGCCGCAACGCCTCCGGATGTCCGGCATGCGGCCGTGGTCGAGGCGCTGCGGTCGGGGAGCGCCGAGGTGAGCCTTCCGCCGCGGTTGTCGATGTTCGGCCACACCCGCCTGGCTTCCAGCGAGGTCGACCTCCTCGACGCCTTGGCCACCCATCGCGACGTGCACCTCTGGCTTCCGCAGGCATCTCCCGCGGCGTGGGACGCCGTGGCGAGCGTCGCTGCGGCCGGCCCGGTTCGACGCGAGGAGGACACCTCGGTCCGGCTCGTCCGCCACCCCCTGCTTGCCTCGCTCGGTCGTGACTCCCGCGAGCTGCAGCGCAGCCTCGCCGCCACCGGTCCGATCGATCACGGGGCGATCGGACCGGATACCTCGAATGCCTCGGGCACCTCGAGCGCAGCCGCCGGCGCCACGCCCCCGTCCACGTTGCTGCAGATGTTGCAGCACGACCTCGCTCACGATCGCCCGGCCGACGACGCGGTTCGGGCGCAGCGCGGGGTGGTCGATGTCGAGGCCGACGAGTCGATCCGTGTCCATGCGTGTCACGGCCAGGCGCGGCAGATCGAGGTACTGCGTGACGTGCTCACCGGTCTTCTCGAGGACGACCCGACGTTGGAGCCGCGCGACATCCTCGTCATGTGCCCCGACATCGAGGAGTACGCGCCGCTGTTCACCGCCGCGTTCGGACTCGGCGACGAGGCGGGCGAATTTGCTCATCCGGGTCACGGCCTGCGCATCCGACTGGCCGACCGCTCGCTGGTCTCCACCAACCCGCTGTTCCAGGTCACGCTGGCGCTGCTCGATCTGGCCGCCGGGCGCGTGTCGGTCTCCCAGGTCGTCGACCTGGCCAAGCACCCTGCCGTCTCGCGCCGCTTCCGGTTCGACGACGACGCCTTCGACAAGATCGAGACGTGGATCGAGCAGGCCGGCATCCGGTGGGGCCTCGACGCGGCCCACCGGGCCACCTACCAGCTCTCCGCCTTCGAGCAGAACACCTGGCGGGCCGGCCTCGACCGCCTCCTGCTGGGGGTGGTGATGGCCGAGACCGTCGTCCCCGACGAGCAGGTGGGCGTGTTCGACCGCAGCCACCTCGGCGAGGTGCTGCCCCTGGACGACGTGGGCAGCGGTGACATCGACCTCGTGGGCCGGTTCGTCGAGTTCGCCGACCGCATGCAGGCCACGATCGATGCCCTCACCTCGGCAGACGGGGTGCGCGCGTGGATGGAGGTGCTGCGCTCGGGCGTTGTGTGGCTGACCTCGGTGTCGACCACCGACGCCTGGCAGTCCGCCCAGCTCGACCGCGAGCTCGCAGCGGTGGCCGACTCCGCCCGCACCGACACCCACATGCGCCTGCCCGACGTGCGCAGGCTGCTCGATCGCCGCCTCGGCGGGCGCCCGACCCGCGCCAACTTTCGCACCGGCACGCTGACCGTCTGCACGATGGTGCCGATGCGGTCGGTGCCGCACCGGGTCGTCGCCCTCGTCGGCC
>DAMDJY010000175.1:0-6645 GCA_032100225.1 Mobilicoccus sp. | reverse complement strand
AGCCGTCGGTGCCGCGGCGGCGCAGGTAGCGCTCGAACTCGGCCGCGATGGCGTCCCCGCTGGCCTCGGGGCGCTCGGCGGTGTCCTGCGCGGATTCCAGCGCCTGCACGTACTCCGCGATCTCCTCGTCCGAGGTGGCGAGTTCATCGACGCCGCGCTCCCAGGCGCGGGACAGCTCCTCGAGCTCACCCTGGGGCAGGACGACATCGAGCACGTCTTCGAGGCTGTGCAACAGCGCGAGGGTGGCCTTGGGGGAGTTGTGCCCGCCCGCGTAGTGGGGGACGGAAACCCACGTCGACAGGCAGGGGAGATCCGACTGCAGTGCCGCGTCGGCGAGCACGCCCACGATTCCGGTGTGACCCTCGTAGGTGCTGGGCTCGAGGTCGAACCGTTCGATGAGCTCAGGGTCCTCGGAGGTGGTGAACACCGGGCACGGGCGGGTGTGAGGCACGTCGGCGAGGAGCGCACCGAGGCACACGAGCATCTCGGCGTCCACCTCGTGGACGAGCGTGAGGAGCTCGACGACGAAGGAGCGCCACCGCATCGAAGGCTCGATGCCCTGGATCAGCAGCACGTCGTGGTCGAGTCCGGTCTGGGTGGCGAGCAGCACGCGGGTCGTCGGCCACGTGATGCGGCGCGTTCCCTCGTGAAGGCCGACCCGAGGCCGGTTGACCTGAAAGTCGTAGTAATCCTCGGGGTCGACGGCCGCGACCGGCTCGGCACCCCAGCAGTCGGCAAGGTGCTCGATCACCGAGGACGCCGCCTCGCCCGCGTCGTTCCATCCCTCGAACGCCGCGACCACGATGGGGCGCCGCAGCTCGGGCATGTCCTCGACCTCGATCATGCACGCCTCGCTTTGCTCATCCCCCCAGCCTACGGGGCGTCGAAGCCTTGTCGGTGGAGGCCACTAGCATGGGAACGATCTCCAGCCCGGCCGACCAACGGCCTTCAACCGACGTGAGGTTCCACCTGTGAGCAGCCGCTCCGATCAGCTCCGCACTCTTTTCTCCGAACGTGTCGTCATCGCCGACGGTGCCATGGGCACCATGCTCCAGGCCGCAGACCCGTCGATGGAGGACTTCGAGCAGCTCGAGGGCTGCAACGAGATCCTCAACGTGACCCGGCCCGACATCGTGCGGTCGGTCCATGAGGAGTACCTCAAGGTCGGGGTCGACGCGATCGAGAGCAACACCTTCGGTGCCAACCTGCCCAACCTCGCGGAGTACGACATTCCGGATCGCATCGAGGAGCTGGCCGAGGCCGGCGCCCGCATCGCCCGCGAGGCCGTCGACGCCTACTCGACGCCCAAGAAGCCGCGCTTCGTCCTCGGCTCGATGGGTCCGGGCACCAAGCTCCCCTCGCTGCTGCACGCCCCCTATGCCACGCTGCGCGACGCATACGAGAAGTGCGCCCGCGGTCTGATCACCGGTGGCGCCGATGCGCTGCTCATCGAGACGTGCCAGGACCTGCTGCAGGCCAAGGCCGCCGTCGTCGGCTCCAAGCGTGCGTTGACCGCAGCGGGGGAGACGCTGCCGATCATCGTGTCGGTCACGGTCGAGACCACCGGGACCATGCTCATGGGCACCGAGATCGCTGCTGCCCTGGTCGCGCTCGAGCCGCTCGGCATCGACATGATCTCGCTCAACTGCGCCACGGGCCCCGCCGAGATGAGCGAGCACCTGCGTCACCTGTCGAAGAACGCGCGCATCGCCGTGGGCTGTATGCCCAACGCCGGTCTGCCGCAGCTCGGCAAGGACGGCGCGGTCTACCCGCTGTCCCCGGCCGAACTCGCCAAGGCGCACACCACGTTCGTCAAGGACTACGGCTTGTCGCTGGTCGGTGGGTGCTGTGGCACCACGCCCGAGCACCTGGCCGCCGTCGTCGAGGCCATCGGTGGCGCGCCCGTCACGCCGCGCAATCCCGAGCCCGAGGCTGCTGTCGCCTCCCTCTACACCGCGGTGCCGTTCCGGCAGGACGCGAGCTTCCTCTCCATCGGCGAACGCACGAACGCCAACGGCTCCAAGGCGTTCCGCGAGGCGATGCTCGCCCAGGACTGGGAGCAGTGCGTCGAGATCGCCAAGAACCAGACCCGCGAGGGCGCGCACCTCCTCGACGTCTGCGCCGACTACGTGGGTCGCGACGGCGCGGGCGACATGAGCGAGATCGTCAGCCGGTTCGCCACGAGTTCCACGCTGCCCCTCGTCCTCGACTCCACCGAACCGGCCGTCATCGAGGCCGGGCTGGAGCGCATGGGTGGCCGCGCGGTCATCAACTCGGTCAACTACGAGGACGGCGACGGGCCCGACTCCCGATTCACCCGCATGATGACGCTCGCCACCGAGCACGGGGCCGCGGTCGTCGCGCTCACGATCGACGAGAACGGGCAGGCGCGCACGGCCGACGGCAAGGTCGAGATCGCGACCCGCCTCGTCGAGGCGCTCACCGGCGAGTGGGGTCTGCGCGTGGAGGACATCGTCGTCGACGCCCTCACCTTCCCCATCGCCACCGGCCAGGAGGAGACCCGCCGCGACGGCATCGAGACCATCGAAGCCATCCGCGAGATCACCACCAAGTACCCGGGCGTGCAGACCACGCTCGGCGTCTCCAACGTCAGCTTTGGCCTCAAGCCGGCGGCTCGACAGGTGCTCAACTCGGTGTTCCTCGACGAGTGCGTCAAGGCGGGCCTGAGCAGCGCCATCGTCAACGCCGCCAAGATCCTGCCCATCGCGCGCATCGACGAGGACCGCTACAAGGTGGCGCTCGACCTCGTCTTCGACCGCCGCGAGTGGGCCGGTGAGCCCGGGCAGAGCGAGTGCACGTACGACCCGCTGCAGACGATGCTGGAGATGTTCGAGGGCGTGGACTCGGCGTCGCTCAAGGAGTCCCGCCTGGAAGAGCTTCTGGCGCTGCCCGTCGGCGAGCGGCTGTCGCAGCGCATCATCGATGGCGAACGTCAGGGACTCCCCGAGGACCTCGACGAGGCCGTCGCGGAGGGCACCCCGGCGCTGCAGATCATCAACGACCACCTGCTGGCCGGCATGAAGGTCGTCGGCGAGCGCTTCGGTGCGGGCACGATGCAGCTCCCGTTCGTGCTGCAGAGCGCCGAGACGATGAAGGCCGCCGTCGCGTACCTCGAGCCGATCATCGAGGAGCAGGTCGCCGGGGGCGGCGGCACCCGTCAGGCCAAGGCCAAGGTGCTGCTCGCCACGGTCAAGGGTGACGTCCATGACATCGGCAAGAACCTCGTCGACATCATCCTGAGCAACAACGGCTACGACGTCGTCAACATCGGCATCAAGAAGACCGTCAACGAGATCATCGACGCGGCCACCGAGCACGACGTCGACGCGATCGGCATGAGTGGTCTGCTGGTCAAGTCCACGGTCGTCATGAAGGACAACCTCGAAGAGTTCAACTCGCGGGGCCTGGCGCAGAAGTGGCCGGTCATGCTCGGCGGCGCCGCTCTCACCCGCGCCTACGTCGAGCAGGACCTGGCCGAGATCTACGAGGGTCACGTCCGCTACGCCAAGGACGCGTTCGAGGGTCTGCGGCTCATGGACGCCATCGCGGCGGCACTCAACGACGCGAACCTCGACCTGGCAGACGCCCTGCCCGAGCTGCGTCAGCGCCGTGTGCGCGCCAAGGCCGGCGCCGGAGCCGAGGAAGGACCCTCGCACGACGACACGACGCGTTCCGACGTCGCGCGCCTGGACGAGGTGCCCACCCCGCCGTTCTGGGGCACCCGCATCGTCAAGGGCATCGCCCTGGCCGACTACGCCGCCTACCTCGACGAGCGCGCCACCTTCCTCGGGCAGTGGGGCCTCAAGCCCACCCGCGGCGGTGAGGGCCCCGGCTACGAGGAGCTCGTCGAGACCGAGGGTCGCCCGCGACTGCGCATGTGGCTCGACCGCATCAAGACCGAAGACATCATGCAGCCGGCCGTGGTCTACGGGTACTTCCCCTGCTACAGCGAGAACAACGACGTCGTCGTGCTCTGGCACGAGGACGGCAGCCACGAGGTCGACGGCAAGGAGGTCGAGCACCGCAAGGGGGAGGAGCGGGAGCGCTTCACGTTCCCGCGTCAGACCCGCGACCGCCGCCTCGACCTGGCTGACTTCTTCAAAGACAAGGCCGCCTACGAGGCCGACGGCATCCCCGACGTCATCCCCTTCCAGCTCGTCACGATGGGGGAGCGCGTCAGCGAGGTCACGGCCGGTCTCTACGCCGAGAACGCCTACCGCGACTACCTCGAACTGCACGGACTCTCGGTGCAGTTGACCGAGGCGTTGGCCGAGATGTGGCATGCCCGCGTGCGCGAGGAGCTGGGGATCGGTGACCCGTCCTCGCTCGACCTCGGTCAGATCCTCGACGTCAAGTTCCGCGGCTGCCGCTACTCGTTCGGATACCCGGCCTGCCCCGAGCTCGACGACCGCGCCACGATGGTGCGTCTGCTCGAGCCGGAGCGCATCGGCGTGATCCTCTCCGAGGAGCTGCAGTTGCACCCCGAACAGTCCACGGATGCACTCGTCGTGCACCACCCCGAGGCGTCCTACTTCAAGGTCTGAGGCCATGAGCAACGACGCTTTGGCTCGCGAGACGAACAGTCGCCTGCCCGCGGCCGTGCTGTGGGACATGGACGGCACGCTCATCGACACCGAGCCGTACTGGGTGGAGAACGAGCGCGCTCTCGTCGAATCCTTCGGCGGCACATGGACCCACGAGAACGCCCTGGCCTGCGTGGGCAATCCGCTGGACGTCTCGGCGCGGTACATCCGCGCCAACAGTCCGGTGGACCTGCCCGAGCGGGAGATCACCGAGCGCATGCAGGCCGGGGTCATGGAGCGCATGCGCGAATCCATGCCCTGGCGTGCCGGCGCCCGCGAACTCCTGCTGGCGCTGGTCGAGGCGGGCGTGCCGTGCGCCCTGGTGACGATGTCGTGGCGTCCGATGGTCGACGTGCTGCTCGAGGTGCTGCCCGAGGGAACGTTCTCGGCCGTCGTCACCGGTGACGTCGTCGCTGCCGGTAAGCCCGACCCGGAGTGCTACCTCACCGCGATGCAGGCCCTCGGCGCCCAGCCGGCGGAATGCGTCGCCATCGAGGACTCCAGCACTGGGGTGGGTGCGGCTCTCGCATCAGGCGCGCGCACCATCGCGGTGCCGCACCTGGTCGAGATCCCCGAGCAGCCGGGCCTGGCACGAGTCGCCACGTTGACGGGCGTCGCCCCGGAGGATCTGTGGCGTCTCTCGCAGGCCTGAGGCGAGTCAGCCTGCGCCGCCGGCTGTCCGGTGGTGCAGTACCTGGCGGCGGAGTGTCCGGTGGCGCGGTGCCAGGTGGCGCAGGATCGTCTGCTGACGTCGCCCCCGAGGGTGGTCCGCAGTTCGGTGATGTCGTCGGTGACGTGATCGCCGAGTCCGTCACCTCGATCACCGTGCGCCCCGAGGACGGTCCTGCGGTCGTCATCCCGCGCGACCATGTCGTCGCGCTGCGTGAGGTGCCACCACAGCCGGTGCGCCCGGCCAGTTCACCCGACAAGGTGGCCCGACTGATCGCGTCGCACTGGCCCGGTTTGGAGTCCGAGCGCCTCGGCGGCTGGCTGTTGCGCGCCGGCGGCGGCTTCACCAAGCGTGCCAATTCGGCTCTGGTCACCGGCGATCCCGGAATGCCCATGGTCGACGCGCTGAGCTTCGTCCAGCAGTGGTACACCCAGCGAGGTCTACCCGCGCACCTCGTCGTGCTGCGCGCGCAGTCCGACCTCGACCTTGCTTCCGACGCCGTCACCTCAGACACCGGTGTGAACACCCAGTGGCAGGTGGTCGAGGAGGTCGACATCCTCGTCGGCGATCTGCGGGGCACGACGGCGCCGACGATGCCGGCCGGCGTTGAGGTGGCCGACAGTCCGTCGCCCGCGTGGCTCGACCTATGGCGCGGGGGAGCGGCGCACGAGAACCCATGCGCCGTCGACGTTCTCACGGCCTTCCCGGCGCGCTACCTGACCCTGGTCGACGAGGCGGACGGCACACGCGCGATCGGGTGTACCCGGCTCGTCGTCGATCGAGGTTGGGCGCACGTCGCCTGCCTCGAGGTCGTGCCGAGTCATCGGCGTCGCGGGCTCGGCCGGCTGCTCATGGATGCGGCCATCGCCGAAGCGGTGGCACGCCCGGGGCCGACCCCGACGAAGTTCGTCGTCGTGGAGGTGTCCGCCACCAACGACGCCGCCCACCAGTTGTACGCGGGGCTCGGGATGCGGGCGCATCACCGGGCTCGGTACCTGCGAGCCGATTCCCCTGGCCAGGCCACCTCCCCGATCGAGCCCGGCCATGGCTGAGGAGCCGAAAGGCTGGCGCATCGGTGCGCCGTGGGGCGTCCCGATCTATCTGTCGAGCACGTGGCCCCTGCTCGCGGTCTTCATGGTCGTGTACTTCGGCCCGCAGGTGCGCCGCGCAGTGCCCGAGGTCGGGGCGTCGGCCTACCTCGTGGCGGCGCTCTACGCGGTGTTGCTCATGCTCTCGGTCCTCGCCCACGAGGCGGCCCATGCCGGCGCAGCGCGGGCGACGGGGGCTCGGGTGGGGCGCATCGTGCTCGACCTGTTCGGCGGTCACACGATGTACGAGGCGGGCCAGGCCAGCCCAGGCCGGTCGGCCGTG
>DAMDJY010000174.1:0-6661 GCA_032100225.1 Mobilicoccus sp. | reverse complement strand
AGCGCGGCAGCAGCGATCTGACGCGCCTTGCCCGGCACCGAGACCGTGACGGTGTCGAAGAAGCGCGTGGTGACGACCTCGACTCCCCCGGCCCGCAGCGCATCGGCCAGCGCCAAGGCATGCGAATGAGCACGCACCGCGATGTCACGCAGGCCCGCGGGGCCGTGCCACACGCAGTACATGGAGGCCATGACGGCCAGGAGGACCTGAGCGGTGCAGATGTTGCTCGTGGCCTTCTCGCGGCGAATGTGCTGCTCACGGGTCTGCAGCGCGAGGCGGTAGGCGGGCTGGCCCTCCGCGTCGACGCTGACGCCCACGAGACGACCGGGCATCGTGCGGGAGAGCTTCTGACCCACCGCGAGGTAGCCGGCGTGCGGGCCACCGAAGCCCATCGGAACACCGAGACGCTGGGTGGTACCCACCGCGACGTCGGCACCCCAGGAGGCCGGCTCGGCCAGCACGGTGAGCGCGAGCAGGTCGGCCGCGGCCGTGACGAGACCGCCGAGACCGTGGACGGCGTCGGCCAGCTTGCGGAAGTCGCGAACCTCGCCGTCCTTGCCCGGGTACTGCACGATGAGGCCGAAGACAGGCTTGCCGTCGACCGCAAACGACAACGCGTCGGAGGAATCGATGCTCGTGAGGTCGGTGTCGATGCACTCGATGCCGAGGGCCAGCGCGCGGGTGCGGATGACCCCGACCGTCTGCGGCAGCAAATTGGTGTCGAGGACGAGCACGGCGCCGTCCTTGGCCTTGGCCGCGCGACGCATGAGGGTCATGGCCTCGGCGGCCGAGGTGCCCTCGTCCAGCATCGAGGCGTTGGAGACGGGCAGACCCGTGAGGTCGGAGACCACGGTCTGGAAGTTGAGCAGGGCCTCAAGGCGGCCCTGGGAGATTTCGGGCTGGTACGGCGTGTAGGCCGTGTACCAGGCCGGGTTCTCGAGGATGTTGCGCTTGACGACCGGCGGCGTGTGCGTGCCGTAGTAGCCGAGGCCGATCATCGAGGTGACCACCGTGTTGCGCGAGGCGATGCCGCGCAGCTCGTCGATGACCGACTGCTCGCTGGCCGCAGCCTCGATGTCGAGAGGCTCCTGCGAACGGATCGCCGCAGGAATCGCTGCGTCGATGAGGGCGTCGAGGCTCGGCTGGCCGACGACCTCGAGCATGGACTTCGTCTCGGCGTCGCCGGGACCGATGTGTCGCTCGGCAAATGCCGGCGGGACGGGCTGGGTCATCGATGACCTCCTGATGGGCGTGACAGTCTCGCCGCCTGCGGCGACCTCCCCACGTGTCACCCGTCCGGTTCCACGGTGCCGATCTCACGCGTTCCTTGGGCCTGAGAGGTTCCGGGGAGAATTGCCCCTTCGGCGCCGCCCGCCGGCGAACCGGTGGCGGACTCTCACGCGCGAGCTTGCAGCCCCGTCAGACTAGCATCGGGGCCACACCGCCCTCAGGCGTTCAGCCGGTCTTGCGGGCCTGACGCCGGGCGCTGAGTTCGTCGGTCACGCCGGCCGGAGCCACCGGGGTCTCGTCCTCGGGGTCCTCTCCCAGGCGCTCGGTGGGCAGGTGCGCCAGGTCGCCCTCGACCTCGCGCCACACTCGGCCCACGGCAATCCCGAAGACGCCCTGGCCACCGGCCAGGAGGTCGATGACCTCGTCGTTGCTCGTGCACTCGTAGACGGTCGCGCCGTCGCTCATCAGCGTGATCTGCGCCAGGTCGTCGACGCCGCGCTCACGCAGCGTGCTGACGGCCACGCGAATCTGCTGGAGGGTGACACCCGTCTCGAGGAGGCGCTTGACCACCTTGAGAACGAGCACGTCACGAAAGCTGTACAGGCGCTGTGTGCCCGACCCCGTGGCCGTGCGCAGCGACGGCTCGACGAGCCCGGTGCGGGCCCAGTAGTCGAGCTGGCGGTAGGTGATACCGGCCGCTCGGCAGGCGATCGGGCCGCGAAACCCCTGGTCATCGCCGATAGACTCGGGAGGCGTGAACAACACGCCCTGGGTGCCGACCGCCGAATCGGGAACCGCCACGGACGGCAGACCGCTATCCATCGAGTTCACGCTGTTCCTCCCATCGACCGGCGAGCCGGAACGCCGCCGCTGGCCGGATCTCTCGGCCCTTCACGATGGTACGGGCAGCCGCCACGACTCATCAACGACCAACCCCGGCGAGCCGTCACCGGATCCGGTGCGAACCCTACGAGGGCCGACGGTCGTTCGGAGGTCATCGCAGGGGGCCAGACCCGCCAGGTGCGCCCGGGTTGCCGGAGTCTTCCGGCTCGTCGGGTCCATCTGTGTCATCTGTGTCGTCACCCTCGGGAGAGTCCCCCGCCTCACCCATGAAGTCCTCGGCCGAGACCTGGTCGAGAAACTCGCGAAAGCGCTCGACCTCCTCGTCCTCGTCGGCGTCGACGATGACACCGGCCTCATCCATCACGGCGTCGTCGACGCGGATCGGGGCATCGGTGCGCAACGCGATCGCGATGGCATCGGAGGTACGCGAGCCCACCTCGATCCCGCCGGAGAAGTCGAGCACAGCGTAGAACACCGACTCACGCATCTCGACGATGCGCACCTGCTCCAGGGTGTGCCCCAGAGCCGTGACCACGTCGACCATGAGGTCGTGGGTCAACGGCCGCGGCGGCACGACACCCTGCTGCGCGTAGGCGATCGCCGCTGCCTCGGCAGCACCGATCCACACCGGCAGATACCGGTCACCGTCGCGCTCACGGAGCAGGACGATGGGGTTGTTCGTGGGCATCTCCACGCGAACACCGAGGACGTCGACATCGATCACGACTCCCACGCTAGGGGATCGACGGCTCAGAGTCCCGCTTTGACCAGCGCCGTGTGCAAGGCGATGCAGTGCTGGAGGAACTCTGCCTCCACCTGGTGGGCCGCGTCACCGGAGCGGCGACGCACCGGTGCGGCCACCTGACGGGCCAACCCGATCTCGCGGTCGGCGGCGATCCGAAAGGGACGCAGGTGCCGCGGTTCGAGGCCGTGCGCCGACAGACCGGCGACGGCCTGGGCCACCTGCAGCGCGCGTGCGTCGTAGTGCCCGTCGGGGCCCGGAACGATCAGGCCGTAGGTGACGAGCGCATCCACGGTCACGCCGTCCAGGCCGGAACTGCGAGCGATCTCGGCCTCCGTGAGGCGCAGATCACGCTCCCACGCGGTGAGGTCGTCGACCGACGGAACAGCCGGATCGGCCTGAAGGGCAGGCACACTCGTGCGGTCGCCAGGAGCCTCGGTGACGTCGAGACCACGGTCCCGCGCGTCCAGCGCCTCCTTGATGACCCGCAGCGGCCAGAACCGGTCGCGCTGCGCCGTGAGGATGAACCGCAGGCGCCCCACGTCGGCATCCGAGAACGAGCGGTACCCCGAAGGGGTCCGCGACGGCGTGACGAGACCCTCAGACTCGAGAAACCGGATCTTCGAGATCGTGATGTCGGGAAACTCGCCGCGCAACGACTCCAGCACGCGCCCGATCGAGCGCGAGCCGGAACTCCGGCCCGCCGACATCAGACGGAGGCGCGAGGACTGTGAAAGACGAGGCGGAACTTGCCGATCTGGACCTCGTCGCCAGAACGCAGCACGGCCGAATCGATGCGCTCACGGTTGACGTACGTGCCGTTGAGCGAGCCCACGTCGCGGACGACGAAGCTGTCGGCATCCTGCTGGAACACCGCGTGCTTGCGCGAGACGGTGACGTCGTCGAGAAAAATATCGCTGTCGGGGTGACGACCGGTGGTGGTCATCGCCGAATCCAACAGGAAGCGGGCACCGGCGTTGGGGCCACGCAGCACCAGCAGCAGTGCCGTGCCCGGACGCAGTGCGTCGATCGTGGTCGCATCCTCGGCGGACAGGCGAATGTCGGCATCGGCCGGCACCTCCACCTCGGGAGCACCGGTGAATCGCATCGTGGCGGGATCGGGCCGCGACGACGTGGCCCCTGTTGCAGGGTTGATCGCCTCTTCGTTGGTCACGGCGGTTCACCTGTCCTTTCTGGGTTCTCGGCTCACCCTAGACCACAGGTCGACGGCCACGGGCTTCCTCGGTGTGCATCGGCACGTCTGCGCGTCTACGTAGTCCTCTTCTGCGCGAGGATCCGGCTGCGCGACAACGACGACGCCGCCCGGCCGAGGCGGTGGGGCGGCGTCGATCAGGACTGTGTGGGTCAGTCGAGGGAGTCGGTGTAGGTGTCGACGTCCATGAGCTTGTCGAGCTCGGCGGTGTCGGAGACCTTGATCTCGAACATCCAGCCCTCGCCGTACGGGTCGGAGTTGACCAGCTCGGAGGTGGACTCCAGACCCTCGTTGACCGCGACGACCTCGCCACTGAGCGGGCTGAACAGGTCGCTGACGGACTTGGTCGACTCGATCTCGCCACAGGACTCGCCTGCAGTCACGGTGTCGCCGATGGCCGGCAGGTCGACGTAGACGACGTCGCCGAGAGCGTCCTGCGCGTAGGAGGTGATCCCGACACGCACCACGTCCTCGTTACCGCCACGCACCCACTCGTGCTCTGCGGTGTAACGCAGGTCCTGCGGGTACTCCAGGTCGCTCATGGCTCTCCTTCGCGGGTCGAGGGAACTCGACCGCTGGTCACGGGGTGGTGTGCCCCGGCGATGGGGTCACGGATCGAGCGTATCGGGGGGCACTCGGCGCGTGCAACGCATTCACCACAACACGCTCGGACGGATCCACGGTGATGGAGGCGCCTGCGCCGCGGGTCGTCTCCTCGACGCCTCCGGGAATGGCCAATGCCGAAGCGAGAGTGCGGGATTCGCCGATCGCGACGACGCGCAGCGGCCACGTCACCCGGGTGCCGTCGACGAGGACGTCGCTGCCGGAATCATGAAAACTCGTCGACGCCACCACACGGGTCTCCCCGATCTGGATGGCCTCGGCGCCTGCATCGCGCAGTTCTTGCACCAGATCGAGCAGGCTCGAGGCACCGAGGACATCGCGCCCACCGCCGATGACGATCGTGACGCCGGGCCCCTGAGCAGGCACCGTTCCGGCGAGGATGCCCAGATCGTCGACGCGCCGTTGCGCCCGGTCCAGCGCCTCCTGCCCGCCCGCGTCATCCTGCGCGAGCCTCGCGCGTTCGGTCTCCAGTTCGCGTGCCTCCGCGTCGAGCCGAGCCGAGCGCTGCGAGACGGTGTCGAGGATGCTGACGAGCTCGGACTCGCGCAGCGAATCCAGACCGAGGTCGCGCGTGTGCGTGATCTGCGCGGAGATCCCGAGGCCCAGACCGAGGGTCAACACGCCCGCGAGGACCGTGGCGCGATTCGGCCGGGTGGTCAACAGGCCCCGGTGGTGACGATCACGCTCGGGGGCACTCGCACCCGTGCCGGTCGCCTCGGTGGCACTGGGCTCCCCGGTCGGCCCGGACATGCTGCTCATGCCTTGAAGAGGTGGCGGCGGATCGCGGCCACGTTGGAGAAGATGCGGATGCCGAGGACGACGATGACCCCGGTCGAGAGCTGGGCACCGACTCCCAGCTGGTCGCCGAGAAACACGATGAGGGCGGCGACCACCACGTTGGAGAGGAACGAGACGACGAACACCTTGTCGTCGAAGATGCCGTCGAGGCTGGCACGCACGCCTCCGAACACGGCGTCGAGCGCTGCAACGACCGCGATGGGCAGGTAGGGCTCGAGGATCAGCGGAACGGTCGGGCTGAACACGAGCCCGAGCACGATGCCGACGATCAACCCGATGAGGGGGATCATTCGTCGTCCTTTCGGTCGCCCGGCGCGGGTGACGTGGTCGATGCCGAGGATGTGTCGCCGGTGGGCGGCTGGTCCGGGGCGATGGGTCGGGCATACCGCAGTGAGGTCGAATCGGCGGCAGGCAGGGCCAGGTCGCTCTGGGGGCGCACGTCGGCGCGCACGGAGTAGGCCGAGCGCAGCTCGCTCAGGTAATCGCCTCCAGGGCCGGTGACAAAGCGCTGTGCCTGTCCCTCCCCCATCACGGCGTCGACGACGTACGGACGGGCCAGGGGACGAAAGTTGACGAGGATGGCGGAGCCGGCAAACCGGATGGCCGAGGTCGAGGTGAGCCGGTGACCGTTGATGGCGACGGCCTCTGCGCCTGCGGCCCACAACTCGTTGGTGACCTGCTGCAGGTCGCGGTAGACGATGCGGCCGGTGTCGTCGTGCGCGCCGGCACGGGCCTCCCCCTGGCCTGCGGGGGCGAGCCCTTGGGCATCGTCGAGGGTGACCCGAAGTCCCGGACCGGTCACGGGGGTGTCCCCCGCCGCTGCACCGAGCACTGCCAGAGCCGAGGGGTCGACGCCGCTCTCCTGCAACGCCCCCGCTTGACGTGCTCCCACATCCGCGCGCAGCCGAGCGACCTGGTCGCTGCGCTCGTCGACCTCTCGTCGGCCGTCCTCGATGCGCGTGACGAGTTCGGAGCGACCGTTCCGGTCGACATCCGGCTGGGCGAACGCGATCGCCGAGGTGGCGAAGAGCAGGCCGGCGGCCAGGGCGGTGACGCCGACGAGGGCGGAGTTCCACGGCCGGGGATGCCGGGGCGTCGCGCCCCCGGTACGCGCCGGTGTTCATGGACGAGGCCCTCATCAAGGCCGATGCCCACTTCACGAAGCGCGCGATCGGCGCGTGGCGTGGGCTCGGCTTCCAGCTGGTGATCGG
>DAMDJY010000173.1:0-6666 GCA_032100225.1 Mobilicoccus sp. | reverse complement strand
GACGCCCCCGGCCGTGACGCCGTCTCCGTGCTCACCGAGATCGTCGAGAAGACCGTCGCCGGCCTGCGCGCCGAGAAGAGCATGCGCTGGAACGACCCCAGCTTGAGCTTCAGCCGCGCCGTGCGCTGGCTCGTCGCACTCTGGGGCAGCGAGGTCGTGCCCGCGCAGGTCTCCGATGTCGTCGCCGGTCGCCGCACCTACCTGCAGCGCGTCACGGCCACCACCACCGACGGTGCCCGCGCCGACGGCGCCAAGGTCGGGTGGCACGAGGTCCCCGCTGCCGACCAGCTCGAGCCCGTCATCTCCGCTGGTTCGATCGAGCTCTCTACCGAAGCCCGTCGCGCGGCCGTCATCGAGCAGGCCACGAGCCTGGCGGCCGGGGTCGGCGGCACCATCGACTTCGAGGCCAACGCGGCCCTCGTCGACGAGATCACCAACCTCGTGGAGGACCCGCACGGCGTCCTCGGCCACTTCGACGGGCGCTACCTCGAGCTGCCCGAGCGCATCCTCACCTCGGTCGCGGCCAAGCACCAGCGGTACCTGCCGCTGCGCAACGCCGACGGATCCCTCATGAACGCCTTCGTCACCATGGCCAACGGCCTGTGCGACGACGACGTCGTGCGCACCGGCAACGAGTCGGTGCTGCGTGCTCGCTACGAGGACGCCCTGTTCTTCTGGAACGCCGATCTGGAGACCACCAACGCTGACGAGTTCGTGCCCGGCCTCGACAAGCTCACCTTCGAGAACCGCCTGGGCTCGGTCGGCCAGCGTGCGCGTCGTATCGCCGACGTCGCGGCAGCCCTCGGCAAGCGTGTCGGCATCGACGAGGCGCAGTCGCAGACCCTCACGCGCGCAGGGCAACTGGCCAAGTTCGACCTCTCCACGCAGCTCGTCGTCGAGATGAGCAGCCTCGCCGGGTTCGTCGCCCGCGGATGGGCGAGCCGCAGGCCGTGGCCGACGCCCTCGCCGAGATGGAGCAGCCGCACACCAGCGCCGACGCCGTTCCGGCATCCGTCCCCGGAGCCCTGCTCGCGCTCGGCGACCGGTACGACCTCCTCGCTGCGATGTTCGGCCTCGGCGCCAAGCCGAGCGGATCCTCCGACCCGTTCGGCCTCCGCCGTGCGGCTCTCGGCGTGGTGCGCGTCCTGCGGGAGCGCACCGAGTTGTCCGGTCTCACCCTGCGTGATGGGCTCGAGGACGCCGCCGCCCGTCTGGCCGAGCAGGGCATCACGTGCCCGCCCGAATCGCTGGACGCCGCAGAGGAGTTCATCGTCGGTCGGTACGCCCAGCTCATGCGCGACGAGGGTCACGGCGCCGATGTCGTCTCGGCGGTTTCGCCCGCTGCGGCTCGTCCCGGGCAGGCCGATGTGCTCGCCCGCGACCTCGAATCCCTCGCCGGCGACGCCCAGTTCCACTCGCTGGTCGAGCAGGTCGTGCGTATCCGTCGCCTCCTGCCCGCCGGAACCGAAGCGGGCTACGACGCCGCGCTCCTCACCGAGCCCGCCGAGGTGGCGCTGCGCGAAGCCGTCGAAGCGCTGCCTGCGCAGAACGGCAACCTGTGCACGTTCGCGCAGGACGGTGCGAGCCTCGTCGGTCCGATCGCGACGTTCTTCGACGACATCCTGGTGATGGCCAAGGAAGAGGACATCCGCGCCGCCCGCCTCGGCCTGCTCGCGACGGTGCTGGCCTCCGCCCCCGAGGGTCTGGACTGGCAGGCCGTCGACGCCGCCACCGCCTGATCGGCCGCCGCTCGCAACCGCACGACTGTTGACCTGCAGACAACGCCCCGCCCACCTCGGCGGGGCGTTGTTGCGTCGGGCGCCGAGCCAGAACCGGGTGGTTGAACGTTGTACTTTCGGGGTACAAGGGGGACGCTCGCGATGTTCTTCACGTCTCGTCGAACTTGTCGGGGCCTCACAGGAGTTGCCCCGCGGCCGACGAGGGGACCAGACGAGCTGCCTCTCAGACACCAGAGGCAGGCGCAGCTGCGTCCGAGCCCGACCCCTCCAGGAGGATCCCTCATGACCGCTACGGAGTTCCGAGTGCCGGTGACCGGTGGCGAGATTGTCGGCCATGTTCACGGCGATCACGGCCCCGACATCATGCTGTCGAGCATCGGTCTGGGAGAGCTGTTCTGGTGGCGCACAGCCCAGAAGCTGGCCGAGAACGCCCGCGTCGTCACCCTCGCCGTCCGCGGTCACGGGCGTAGCACGTGCGAGATGGTCCGCGGCGAGACGATCGACGCGCTGCACGACCTGGTTGCCGTGGCCGATCACCTCGGGATGGAGCGCCCCGCGGTCATCGGGTACGAGTTCGGTGCCGCCGTGGGGGCGCTGACGGCGCGTCTGTTTCCGGAGCGGTTCGCCGTCGTCGGCATCGTCGACGCACCGATGATCCTGACGACGGAGCAGTACACCGAACTGGTCTCCATCTTCGAGGACGACGACCTGCAGGCGATGCTCGCCGCCCGGGCGGGTCTCGGCGCGAACGGGCCCGACGAAGCCTCGATGACGGAGTTCCTCGACACGATGTCGGCCCAGATGGCCTCCGACTGGAACGGCCGCAACCCGGACGCCGAGTCCACGCGCGCGTCGCTGATCAACGACATCCTCGTCGAGCCCTCCGGCGCCTGGGTTCGCCGCCCCACCATCGAGACGTGCGCGACGTACGCCGACGTGCCGGACGACTTCTTCGCCAGGCCTGGCCGCGAACTGCTCGGCTCACTGTCGGTCCCCGTGTGTGTGCTCCACCTCACCGACGGTCGCTACACGCACGGCTTCGAGGAGTTCCAGGAGTACGCCGCAGGCCGTGAGAGCTGGGACGTACGGTCGGTCGCCTGCGGCACCGAGCGTTTTCACGACGGCACTCTCGCCGACGAGATCACCGAGCTGCTGAGCACGCTGCCCGTCTGACCCACCCGCCTTCCCATTCCCGCCGGCCTCGTCCGGTGGTGCGCCGACCTCTCCGGTTCTGCATGATCGTTCCCGCCCCAATGGCCCTGTCCACCGAGGAATCCCGGTGATAGGTTCCGCTCGGTCGACAGAGCTGTCGACGTAGACCGAGAGAGGCGGGGCCATGGCCACGACCAGCGGATTCGATGCCCACGAGGCGTCATCCGAATATCGACCCAAGGGGAGTGGCGAGGAGCTTCACCGCAGGCTGCAGCCCCGGCACCTCAACATGATCGCCATCGGTGGGGCGATCGGCACGGGCCTGTTCGTCGCATCGGGTGCGACCATCACGCAGGCCGGCCCCGGTGGTGCGCTGTTGTCGTACGCGGCCATCGGCCTGATGGTCTTCCTGCTCATGCAGAGCCTCGGCGAGATGGCGACGTACCTGCCCATCGCGAGTTCATTCGAGGCGTACGGATCCCGGTTCGTCAGCCCGTCGTTCGGGTTCGCCCTCGGATGGAACTACTGGTTCAACTGGGCCATCACCGTGGCCGTCGAACTCGTTGCGGCAGCGCTCGTCATGAAGTTCTGGCTGCCCGACACCCCGGGCTGGGTGTGGTCGGCCCTGTTCCTCGCGATCCTGTTCGCGCTCAACGCCGTCGACGTGCGCGTCTTCGGTGAGGGCGAGTTTCTCTTCGCGTCGATCAAGGTCATCACCGTCATCGTGTTCCTCGCCGTCGGCATCATGATGATCCTCGGCATCCTCGGCGGCACCTCACCCGGCTTCACCAACTGGACGACAGGTGAGGCCCCGTTCGTCAACGGGTTCGCCGGCATGATGAGCGTCTTCATGATCGCCGGATTCTCGTTTCAGGGAACCGAACTCGTCGGCGTCGCGGCCGGTGAGGCAGAGAACCCCGAGAAGTCGATCCCCAAGGCCATCCGCAGCGTGTTCATCCGCATCCTGCTGTTCTACGTGGGCGCCATCACCGTCATCGGGTTCCTGCTGCCCTACACCGACGGTCGTCTGCTGGGTGCGAGCGAAGGAGACGACATCACGATCGCGCCGTTCACCCTGATCTTTCAGAACGCCGGAGTCATCGGCGCCGCCACGGTGATGAACGCCGTCATCCTCACCGCCATCCTGTCGGCCGGCAACTCGGGCATGTTCGCCTCGACGCGCATGCTCTACGGCCTGGCCGTGCAGGGCAAGGCGCCCAAGATCTTCGCGCACGTCAACAAGCGCGGCATCCCGATGGCGTCCCTGCTGGCCACGACTGCCGTGGGCGCGCTGTGCTTTCTCACCAGCCTGGTGGGCGAGGGCGCGGCGTACACGTGGCTCGTGAACGCCTCGGGTCTGGCCGGATTCATCACGTGGATGGGCATCGCCTGGTGCCACTTCAACTTCCGGCGCGCCTACGTGCTGCAGGGTGGCGACGTCAAGGACCTGCCCTACAAGGCGGCGCTGTTCCCCATCGGCCCGATCGTCGCTTTGGCGATGTGCGCCATCGTCGTCATCGGTCAGGGCTGGGAGCTGTTCCTCAACCCGAGTGGCGAGATGCTGGCGCTCATCGCGACGTACATCGGTCTGCCGCTGTTCCTCGCGCTGTGGATCGGGCACAAGCTCGTCACCCGCCAGCCCAAGGTCGACCTGCGGCACGCCAACATGGGTCGCGAGTAATGATCCCGCCCATTCGAGCCGCTCGACTCGACACACGGCAGCCTCCGCCCCCGCGCTCATCGAGCGTCGGGTGCGGAGGCTGCGTCGTGCGTGGGGCCCGCGTGGACCCTGCAGATTCCAGCGGTGCCCGTGCGTCAGTTCTTGACGTGCGTGTCGAGGAACGTGATGAGCTGCTCGTGAATGGCCGGGTCGGTGAAGAACTGCGGGTCGCCGTGGGACCTGTCGATGATCGTGAGCTCGGCGGTGCCGCCCGCATCCTGGATGGCCTTGGCAAAGCGCTCGGCCTGCGGGTAGGGCGCGGTGCAGTCCTCACGACCGGAGAAGAGCAACGTCGCCGGTGACGTGGCTGCCGCGTACGAGACGGGGCTCGCAGCGAGTGCGGTCTCCCGGCCCTCGGCAGAGTCGGGGTCGACCCCGATGAGGCGCCCGTGTGAGGACTCCATGCCGCCCTTGCCGCCGCCGCAGATCTGCTGCTGGTCGCTGGTGCGCTGCGTGAGGTCGTAGATGCCGTAGTAGCCGACGAACGCCTTGACGTGGGAGTCACTCGCTTGCTCGGTCTCGCCGCCGAGGTTGCCCTGGAGGTCCTTGCGATCCTGCGCGAACGCGGTCATCGAGGCCAGGTGCGCTCCGGCGGAATCGCCCATGAGCGCGAACTTGTCGGGGTCCACGCCCAGCTCGTCGGCATGGGTGCGCAGGTAGCGCACCGATGCGGCGACATCCTGCATCGGCTCGGGAAACTTCGCGTTCGGCATGAGTCGGTAGTTGGGTGACGCAACCGCGTAACCCTTCTCACGGAGCAGGTTCGTCGTCTGGATCATCTGGATGTCCTCGGCGCGCAGGATGTCGCTCTTGTCCCCGCCCTTCCAGCCGCCCCCGTGAACCCAGATGACCAGCGGGAACGGGCCGTTGCCCTGCCCGGTGGGAAGAAAGAGGTCGAGCTTGTGCTCGGTCGCGCCGTCACCGACCGCGTCGATGTCACGTCGCTCGGTCGCCGGCGCTTGCGCCTGATCCGAGGTCGCCGGCGCCGAGGCCGACGTCGTCGCGGACGTCGAGCTCGGAGCTGCCTGTGACTCCCCACCCGTGGTTTCGGTGCTCGATGTTCCGACGCATCCGCTCAGGAGCGTCGCCGTCGCTGCGCATGCCACAACCATCTGCCACTTCATGTGTTTCCCCCTAGGTCGGTCGTCCGTCCCCGCGGACTCCTTCAGGGTAGACGCGCAGGCACCTCGCACGCATGGGCGCTTGTCGACAGGCGCGCGCAATCCGGCGTGCGACCGAACAGAGAGTGGTCGAGCGGCACCCTCAGGCGTTGAGGCCGGATTCGGTGAGCGTCTTGATCGAGGCGAGCACGTCGCGCAGGCCGCTGCGGACCGATTCGGCATCGGCGCGGCCACTGGTGATGCGAACGATCAGGGTCGATCCTTCGCCGCGGGCGTCGATGTCGAAGCTGCCGTGGTATCCGTTGCGGCCGCCCACCGAGCCCCAGCTGAACGTGCGGCCGGGGGCGTCGACGCGGGTCCAGGCGGTGCCGCGGACCTCGACGAGGCTTCCGTCGGCCAGGCGCGGTGTCGCGAGCACCTCGACCGCGCCGTCCCCGACAGGCTCGGCCTGCTTGAGTCGGGGCATGTAGCGGGGCAGGTTGCTGACATCGGCCAGGTAGTCGAACAGTCGCTGCGGTGCGACGTCGATGTCCACGGAGTCCACGTACTCGTTCATGTAAGCGGTCTACTCCTCAAACGCCGAAAGCGCCAGAGGCGTCGGTCACAGTAGACCGCGTCCGACGTGCGCGGAGTGCGGTCGCGACCCACCCGCGTCGTGAAACCGGCGTCGTGAAACCGGCGTCGCGCCTCCGGATCGTCCACCCCGCAGGGCAGCCGGATGAGCCGGAGGACTCAGGTCGGCGCGGCACCGTCCGATGGGAACAAGCAAAGCACCCCTGCGCCGCTGCATGCCCTGGAAGGACACACCCACATGAGCCCTCGCGACGCCGCGTCGCGTGTCGGAGTCCCCACCCCTGCCTCGGCCCGCCCGAGGCGCCGATCGGCGCGGTACGCGTTCGTCGCGGCGACCGCGGCACTGGTGGTCTCGGCACCG
>DAMDJY010000172.1:0-6683 GCA_032100225.1 Mobilicoccus sp. | reverse complement strand
CGTCGAAGTGCCGACGACCGAGGGCGCCAACCCGGCGTACATCGCCAACGCCCCGGACCGCTGTTTTCACTGCAAGGACGAGCTGTTCGCACGCATCGACGACGAGGTGGTCGCCGCGCATGAGCTCGATGCCGTGGCCTACGGAGAGAACGCCGACGACGCCCAGCGCCCCGACCGGCCCGGATCTCGCGCCGCCACCGAGCACCAGGTGCTGCGCCCGCTCGCTGAGGACGGGCTCAGCAAGGCCGACGTGCGAGAACTGGCGCGACTCCTCGAATTGCCCTGTGCCGACAAGCCGGCCGCGCCCTGCCTCGCCTCGCGCATTCCGCACCACGAGCCGGTGACGCCCGAGAAGCTCGCTGCCGTCGAGGCTGCGGAGCGCGTGCTGCGGGAGTGTGGCTTCTCCGACGGCCGCATCCGCCATCACGGTGAGATCGCACGCGTCGAGCTGCCTGCCGCAGAGATCGCCCGCGCCGCAACGCCGGAGGTCGCCGAGCGACTCGTGTCGGGAGTCCGCCGCCGGGGTTCCGGTTCGTCTCACTCGACCTCGTCGGCAACCAGTCGGGGCCGTTCACGCTGCCGCTCGTGGCGGTGACCCATGGGCAGTGACGGTCCGGAGTTCGACCTCGACACGGGTCGCGCGGAGCGCCGCGGATACCCGGAGGCGGTCTACTGCGAGGGCAAGACTCCGGCGCAGGTGGGCGCGATCGCGGCCCGGTTGCGTGAGGAGTCGGCCGTCTCGTTGTTCACCCGCGCCGATGCCGACCACGCTGCAGCCGTCCTCGCAGAGCTCCCCGATGCGGTGCACGACGAGCTCGCGCGCGTGGTCGCGTGGCCGCCGGAACCACCTACGCCGAGTGGCGGACTGGTCGTCGTGGCGTGCGCCGGGACGTCGGATCTGCCGGTGGCGCGGGAGGCGATGCTGACCGCACGGTATCTGGGGCGTGAGGTCGAGTTGGTCGCCGATGTGGGCGTGGCCGGGTTGCATCGGATCCTCGCGCGGGTTGAGTTGCTGCGTTCGGCGCGGGCCATCGTCGTCGTCGCGGGCATGGACGGAGCCTTGCCCGGCGTGGTGACCGGGCTCGTGTCGGCGCCGGTCGTGGCCGTGCCCACGTCGGTCGGCTACGGAGCAGCGTTCAGCGGCATCGCGCCGCTGCTGACGATGCTCAACGCCTGCGCGCCCGGCGTCGGCGTCGTCAACATCGACAACGGTTACGGCGCAGGCCACCTCGCCGCCCCCGCCTGACGCTTCCCCGCCCCGGAACTCAGCTCGGGCCGATCCGCTTGTCCGAGAATCTCTGTACCGCCTCGCGGGCGCAGTGCTTCACTGGAACATGTCGTACACACACACGCCCTCGGAGGCCAGGCGCCGGGCCGGACCGCTGGATCTGTTCCTCATACCCGTGTGGTGGGGCATCGCCGGCTGGTTCGCCTGGTCGGGTGTGCGCCTCGGAACGCTGTCGGCATGGGCGGGTAGCGCCCTGCTCGTCGTCTTCGTCCTCGCCATGTCGACGGCGATCCTGAGCTCGTGGCGGCGGAACACTCCTGTTCCGAGGTGGTTCGCCGGGGCGGCGGTCGGGGCCACGGTCTCTGCCGCGACGATCGGCTTCCTCAGCAACTGGATGTGACCGTCGAGCCGTCCCACCCATCATTCCCCGACCCACTCCCGGTCCCTGCCACTCCCCGCGCGGACCGCATGGCTCCTAGACGGAGGCGCCGGGGGTGAGGCCAGCGGCGTGGGCGGCGGCAGACGCAGCGGCGAGAGCATCGGCGATCGGGACTCCCGCTGCAGCAGCAAGGGTCGCAACGTCCTCAAACTCCGGTGTCGCCGTGACGATCCGGCCGTCGCGGTGGCCCACCTTGATGCGCACCTGCGCGGACTCGCCACCGACGTTCACGGCGACCTCGTGCCAGGTGCGCTCCAGGGCATGCCGCGTCACACGGGACTCGCGCACACCGAGCGTCGTGGTGTGGGATAAGAACGCGTCGCGCACGGGGCTCGCCTGCTCGGGGGCGACGAGCGCTGACAGCGTGTGCGCCGGGCGCCCCTTCTTCATGACGATGGGCGTCAGCCAGGCGTCCAGCGCCCCGGCCGTGAGGAGCGCTTCGATCACGCTCGGCCAGGCTCGCGCATCGAGGTCGTCGATGTTCGCTTTGAGAACGAACAGGTCACGAACCTCGTCGCAGGCATCGCGGTCGGCCCCGACGTCAGCGCAGCCGCGTCCGTCACCTCGGGCTTGCCCGACTCGGATCGAGCCGTGGTGTCCACCAGCACTGCTCGCACCACGTTGGCCCAGGGCAACCCGTCCTTGGTGCCGGCGCCGATACCGGTCGCGCGCATCGTGCCCGAGCACATCGCCGGCGCCGGAGACGCGAGGGCGACGAGGAGTGCGACACCGGTCGGCGTCGCGAGTTCACCCACAGGCGAATCCGTGGGGCGGGGCACCCCGTGCGCGTCGAGGTCCGACGCCTCCAACAGCCGCAGCACAGCGGGCGCCGGCACGGGCACGACCCCGTGCGCGCCTCTGACGAATCCGTCGCCCGTCCCGATTCCGGTGCTCAACACGCGCTCGACGCCGAGGTCGGCGATGGCCGAGCGAGCCCGACGACATCGGCGATGGAGTCCCACGCGCCGACCTCGTGAAAGTGCACATCCTCGGGGTCGGTGCCGTGCACGTGCGCCTCGGCGTCGGCGAGCACGGCAAAGGCGGCAGTCGCGTTGCGGCGCACCGATTCGGGCAGGTCGGCGGCGGCGAGCATCTCCCGGATGTCGCGCCAGGCGCGGTGGTGATGGTCCTCGATCAGCGACTCGACGTGCAGTTTGGTGCCACGCATGACGCCGCGGGTCACGGCCCTGGTGGTGAGCCGGACGGTATCGGGTAGGACGGCCTCGACATCGCGACGCACCACGTCCAGATCGGCGCCGGCATCGAGAAGCGCTCCCAGCAGCATGTCGCCTGCGACACCGCATCGAGCATCGATCCACAAGGTCAGCTGGCGGGGGTTCGGCTGCGCAGTCATGGCTCACACCCTAGGAGGCGGCCCAGGCGTTCGATCCGACCCGAGGGGGCCTCCGTGGAGGTCGTCGACGTGCCCCCTGGCCCGAAGTTCTGGTCGTCCTTCACCGCGACGAGGTCACGCTCGGACCCCGCAGAGGGCTGCACACGAGCGGGCACCCCGCCCCTCACCGGCCAGGAGGCCGGGAGGGGCGGGGTGCCCGTCAGACGTGCGTGCTGGTGTGGCCCGGGGGATCAGGCGTCGGGGGCGACGAGGCGCGGCAGCTCGGCGTCGAACCGGGCGGCGAACTCACGTGCGCTGAGGATGCGGCCCTTGGGTCGGGCGTTCTCCTGCAGCTCGTAGGCCCACTGAGCGGCGCGTTCGCGCTGGAGCGGGGTGCCGTGGTGGCCGTTGCTGGAGAAGAGGCAGTCGCCGATCGTGTAGAAGACCGGGAGGAACTGCTTCACGCGCTTGATCTGCATGCTGGCGCCGCGGGGGTGGGACAGGTAGTACGCGGCGGAGGCGTCGGCGTGCAGCTCGGTGCGCCGGGTGGCCTCGGGCGAGGGGCCCTGGTCGTGCATGCCGAGCTCGAACTGAACATGGTGGGCGAACTCGTGGGCGAGTATCGCCTGCGGAGCGACGTCGCCGTAGCCCATCTCGCGGTAGGCGCGCAGGATGCCGTCGCCCATGACGATGCGGTCGCCGATGACGCCAAGGCCGTCGATATCCTCGCCGTAGCTCGTGAAGGCGAAGGCGTTGAGCGTGAAGATCGGGTGGTTGCCGCCCTCGAATTTCGGGTCGGACGTGATGAATTCGGCGAGCAGCTGGGCGAGTTCGCGGGCCTCGGCGGCGGGCACTCCGTAGACGGCCTCGTACACGCGGGCGGTGCGCGCCGGGTCGGCCAACATGTCCCCGTGCATGGCCATGAGTTCGATGTCGTCGCTCTTGATGTCCCAGAAGCGGCGCAGGTCGCGCATCGTCTTGGTGAGGGCCTTGCCGTCCCGGCCGAGGGCGAAGTCGGGATCGCCCGCCGAGCCGAACACCAGCGCTTCGTAGGTGGGCAGGTCGTAGGCGGCCAATGCGTTGAGGATGGCCTCGTCATCGGCGGTGAAGTCGGCCGTCTGCTGGTCGATCCACACGTTGAACTGCGTCGGCGCGCACTGGTAGACCGAGCCGTCGATGTTGCGGCGGTGGTCGAGCGACGTGTCGAGCCGTGCCTTGACGGGGCTGGTGCCCTGGGGCATGAGCTGGGCGATCCGCGCGCGGAGGGCGTCGCGGTCGCCGGGCCGCGAGGCTGCTGCCGTGGCGGCAGCTGTGGACTGACCCGTGGTGGCGGCCTGTGTCGCAGGGACGAAGACGGGCGAGGCTGCGAGTGCGGCGCTCAACGCCAGGGCTGCGGAGATACGGAGGGGGCGCATCGAGGATCCTCTCGGTTCGGCCGGCCACTCTGCCGGCTCGGGCCATCCTGACGGATCGGGGTGGCGGCGGGCTACGTTTCCGGGCAACCGATTTCGTTATGTGCACCTCCGGGTCGGCGGCCGTGCGCCCCAGCCGCGGTGCGTCGGTGCTGCTCCTGGCCTACCGTTGCCCTGACCGGCCACGCGCCCACTCAGGAGTGAGACATGACCCAGGACGAGACCATCCAGCCTCACGAGGGCGATGAGGAGATCAACACCGAGCAGACCCGAGGCGCTCAGCAGCGCGCGGCCGCGGCCGAGACGGGCACGAAAATCGGTGACGCCGAGCACACGATCGACATCCCCACCCCGGAGGCGGGATCGGCGCAGATCGGCGTCGTGGGCATGGCCGTCATGGGCAGCAACCTGGCGCGCAACCTGGGGCGGCACGAGTACTCCGTGGCCGTGTACGACCACTGGGGTGAGCGCACCGTCGCGATGGTCGACGAACATGGCACCGAGGGCACGTTCGTCCCGGCCGGCACGGTCGAGGACTTCGTGCAGAGCCTGGAGCGTCCCCGCCGCATCATCCTGCTGGTCAAGGCCGGTGAGGTCACCGACATGGTCATCGACTCGCTGCTGCCTCACCTGGAGGAGGGCGACATCGTCGTCGACGGCGGCAACAGCTTCTTTCAGGACACGCGCCGCCGTGAGGCCAAGCTGCGTGAGCTCGGGTTCCACTTCGTGGGTGCGGGCGTCTCCGGCGGTGAGGTCGGTGCGCTCGAGGGTCCGTCGATCATGCCTGGCGGTTCGACGGAGGCGTACGCGGCGCTGGGCCCGATGCTCGAGGACATCTCTGCGCACGTCGACGGCGAGCCGTGCTGCACGCACATCGGCCCCGACGGCTCGGGTCACTTCGTCAAGATGGTGCACAACGGCATCGAGTACGCCGACATCCAGTTCATCGGTGAGGCCACCGACATGCTGCGCGCGGCGGGGCTGACGCAGGAGGAGACCGCGGAGGTCTTCGAGACCTGGAACACCGGCGACCTCGACTCCTACCTCATCGAGATCACGGCGCACGTGCTGCGGCAGATGGACGCCAAGACCGGCAAGCCCCTGCTCGACGTCATCGTCGATGCCGCGGGCATGAAGGGCACCGGCACGTGGACGGTGCAGTCGGCGCTCGACCTCGCCACACCGGTCAACACGATCGCGGAGTCCGTGTTCGCGCGCGCAGCGTCGTCGCACACCGAGCTGCGGGAGCGCGCACAGAAGGCACTCGCCGGTCCGGAGCGTCGCCTCGAGATCGAGGACCGTGAGGCGTTCATCTCCGATCTGCGTGACGCCCTGTGGGCAAGCAAGGTCGTCGCGTACGCGCAGGGTCTCGACGAGATCCGCATGGCGGGCGTCGAGTACGGCTGGGACGTCGACATGGCCGAGGTCGCGAAGATCTGGCGTGCGGGCTGCATCATCCGTGCCAAGCTCCTCGACCGGATTCGCGACGAGTACGCGGCCGGCAAGCTGGTCACGCTGCTGGAGGCGCCGAGCATCCGTGAGGGGCTGGAGTCGGCGCAGGACGGCTGGCGTCGCACGGTTGGGCGCGCCATCGCTGCGGGCGTTCCGGTCCCCGGATTCGCTGCTGCCGCAGGCTATTACGACCTCATCCGTTCGCCTCGCACCAACGCTGCCCTCACCCAGGGTCTGCGTGACTACTTCGGCGCACACAGCTACCGCCGCACCGACTCCGAGGGCAGCTTCCACACCCTCTGGAGCGGCGACCGCACCGAGATCAAGGTCGACTGACGAGCCCAGTGACGGAGTTCGAGGGGCACCTGCCGGGGTCCGCCGGGTATCGGCGGATCTCGGTGGCGTTGTTCCTCGCGGGCGTCGCCACGTTCGCGTTGCTCTACAGCACGCAGCCACTCCTGCCGTTGCTGTCGGCACATTTCGGGCTCGACGCGGGCACGGCGGCGTTGTCGGTGTCGTTCGCGACGGCCGGGTTGGGTGTGGCGATGCTCGTCGCCGGTCCGCTGTCGGAGGTGGTCGGCCGCACACCCCTGATGCACGCGTCCCTGTTGGCCGCCGCGGTCGTCTCGGCGGCAGGCGGCCTCTCCCCCACCTGGCACACGCTCCTGGGGTTGCGGCTCGTCGAGGGGGTCGTCCTCGCCGGGTTGCCCGCGGTCGCGATGGCCTACCTCGCCGAGGAGGTGCATCCGAGCGCGACGGCTCGCGCGGCCGGGCTCTACATCGGAGGCACGGCCATCGGCGGCATGGCGGGTCGGCTCG